>NZ_JBHVUS010000004.1:229212-511992 GCF_042884005.1 Kitasatospora sp. NPDC058162 | reverse complement strand
CGGCTACCTCGTCCTCACCGAGCCCTGGCCCTCCATGCTCCGCACCATCTGGGGCGACGACCAGCGCTACATCGACACCTACTGGTCCCGCTTCCAGGGCCGCTACTTCGCCGGCGACGGCGCCAAGAAGGACGAGGACGGCGACATCTGGCTGCTCGGCCGGGTCGACGACGTCATGCTCGTCTCCGGCCACAACATCTCCACCACCGAGGTCGAGTCCGCCCTGGTCGGCCACCCCTCCGTGGCCGAGTCCGCCGTCGTCGGCGCCGCCGACCCCACCACCGGCCAGGCCATCGTCGCCTTCGTCATCCTGCGCGGCGGCATCACCGAGACCCCCGAGCTCGTCGAGGAACTGCGCGCCCACGTCGGCCGCACCCTCGGCCCGATCGCCAAGCCCAAGCAGATCAAGGTCGTCGGCGAGCTCCCCAAGACCCGCTCCGGCAAGATCATGCGCCGCCTGCTGCGCGACATCGCCGAAGGCCGCGAGGTCGGCGACACCACCACCCTCGCCGACAGCTCGGTGATGAGCCAGATCCAGGCCCAGCTGCCGCCGCACGGCAGCAACGGCTGAACGAGGCGCTGACGGCCGTAGGCAGCACGGGCAGTCGACGGCTGAGCGCGCTCGCTTGAGCAGTGACCGGGGCCCCGGGCGGTGACCACCGCCCGGGGCCCCGTCGTCGGGCCCGCGAGGGGATCACCCCGCTGCCGGCGCCGACCCGACTACCGAACCGGCCGCCGAGCCCGCCGCTGGGCCTGCCGCTGGGCCGACTACCGAACCGGCCTCTGGGCCTGCCGCCGAACCGGCCGCCGTCCCGCGCTGGGCGGCCAGGGTCCGCAGGGTCTCGTACGCGCCCTGGACGAAGCCCCGGTCGTGCAGGACCCGCACCCCCGACCACGCTCCGGCCAGCACCGCCAACCCGACCTGGGCCCGCGGGCTGAACCCGACGAAGGCGCTGAACCCCCGGGTCGACCCGGCGTGGAACACCAGCTCCACGGCGCCCTCCCTCTCGGCCGGCTCCCCCGCCGCACCGACCGCACCATCGTCGCCGGGCTCGCCCACATCACCACCGACCCCCCGCTGGTTCCAGCCCAGGCAGAGCCGGGTGCCGCCCCGGTGCCGCCCCACCCTGGGCCGACGGACCTCGGCGAGCGCCGTCCGCAGCACCGCCGGATCGGCCCGCTCGGGCAGCGGCACGGCGTCCAGCGAGAGGTGCGCCTGGAGGTAGCGGAGCATGTCGTCCGCGGTGGAGCGCACTGCCGAGGCGCCCGGCAGGGCGGGCAGCCGGAAGGACGGCACCCGGCCGCCGCGCCGGTACCCGCCGACGTCCTCCCGGCCGGGGCCGCAGGAGGTGTCCACCAGGCCGAGCGGCCCGCAGACCCGGGCGGCCAGCAGGTCGTCGTAGCGCTGCCCGGCCGCGTTGGCGAGCAGCAGTCCGAGCAGTCCGCAGCCGAGGTTGGAGTAGCGCACCTGGGTGCCCGGGGTCCCCCGGACGGGGGTCCGCGGCAGCGCCCCGAGCAGGTGCGTCGGCCCGAAGGTGGCGCACGGGCGGGTGAACCACCGGGGTGCCGCGGCCGGCCGCAGGCCGACCGGCAGCCGGGGCAGGCCCGAGGTGTGGGTGGCCAGGTGGAGCAGGGTGATCGGCCGCTCGTGCGGATAGCCGGGGACGGCGTTCGCGGGGAGGTAGCGGTCGATCGGGTCGTCGTACCGGACCTCGCCGCGGGCGGCCATCTCGGCGAGCAGCAGTCCGGTGAAGGTCTTGGTCACGGAGCCGAGCTCGAAGCGGGTGTCGGCCCGGACCGGGTGCCGACCGGGGTGGTCGGACTGCCCCCGGCAGGCGACCGTCCGCTCCTCGCCGCGGATCACCACGACGGCGACGCCGCCGTCCGGCCCCGCGGAGCGGAACAGCGGGCGGAGCAGCCGGTCGAGGTCGGCCGGAACGTCCTCGGCGTCGCCGGGCTCATCGGGCTCATCGGGTTCACCGGGCGAAGCGGGCTCGCCGGGCAGGGCAGGCCCACCGGGTAGGGCGGGCTCACCGGGTAAGAGGGGCGGTTGGGGCAGGGTGGTGCCACCACTGGGCATGGTCGTGCCTCCAGCAGGAACTACGGGGAACGGAAGGGGTGTGCGCACCGGCCCGGAGCGGGCGGGCGCCTGCGACCGACCTTAGGGAGCCGTTCACCCGACTGCACTCGGCCTGGGCCGTTCGGGTACCGGTCCACTGCTCCTCGGGAGTGCAGAACCGGCTCGCAGGGCTTAAGTCCTTTACTAGGACAATCCGGATGTCACCTGAACGTCCCTTAGACTGTTAAGGACGCATCAAGATCCTTGACGGGATTCGCGGGCGTCACAGGGCGCGCCGGGAAGTCTGGTCGGCAACTGCACCACCCGTGCATCCGTTGCCGCTCCCAGCCCCCAGGAGGTCCCCCGTGACCGACCAGCCGCCCGCTCACGAGCCGACGACCCGCCGCCGGCAGTTCCTCGGCCGGCTGTCACTGCCCGAGCGCACCTTCATCACCGACGCCCTGCGCACCGAGACGGTCGGCGGCATGCTGCTGCTGGCCGCCGCCGTGGTCGCGCTGGTCTGGGCCAACCTCTGGCCGAACGCGTACGAGAGTCTGCTCGACTTCAAGATCGGCCCCTCCGCCCCGCTCCACCTCGACCTCACCCTGGCCAACTGGGCCAAGGACGGCCTGCTGACGATCTTCTTCTTCGTGGCCGGCATCGAGCTCAAGCGCGAGTTCGTCGCGGGCGAGCTGCGCACCCCGGCCGCCGCGCTGCTGCCGGTGATCGCCGCCGTCTGCGGCGTCGCCCTGCCCGCGATCCTGTTCGCCCTGGTCAACTCCGGCAGCGGCGGTCACCCCGGCGGCTGGGCCATCCCGACCGCCACCGACATCGCCTTCGCCCTCGGCGTGCTGGCCGTGGTCGGCAGCCACCTGCCCTCGGCGCTGCGCGCCTTCCTGCTGACCCTGGCCGTGGTCGACGACCTGATCGCGATCCTGATCATCGCGGTCTTCTACAGCTCCGGGATCAAGTTCTGGGCGCTCGGCCTGGCCTTCGCCGGCCTGGTGCTGTTCTGGTTCCTGCACCGGCGCGGGGTGAAGGGCTGGTACCTGTTCGTACCGCTGGCCGTCGTGGTCTGGGCGCTGATGCACGAGAGCGGCATCCACGCCACGGTCGCGGGCGTCGCGATGGGCCTGATGCTGCGCTGCCACCGGGAGGGCGACGAGAAGCACTCCCCCGGCGAGCACATCGAGCACCTGGTCCGCCCGCTCTCGGCCGGACTGGCCGTCCCGGTGTTCGCGCTGTTCGCGGCCGGGGTGACGATCTCCGGCCCGGCGCTGCGCGAGGTGTTCACCCAGGCCGCCCCGCTCGGCATCGTGATCGGCCTGCTGGTCGGCAAGACGGTGGGCATATTCGGCGGCACCTGGCTGGCCGCCCGGTTCACCCGGGCCGAGCTGAACCCCCAGCTCAAGTGGGCCGACCTGTTCGCCGTCTCGGTGCTCGCCGGGATCGGCTTCACCGTCTCGCTGCTGATCAGCGAGCTGGCCTTCCCGAACGACCTCGCGCTGGCCGACCGCGCCAAGACGGCCGTCCTGGTCGGCTCGCTGCTCTGCGCGGTGGTCGCCACCGTGCTGCTCAAGCTCCGCAACCGGCACTACCGCGCCCTGTGCGAGGAGGAGGACCGGGACGAGGACGGCGACGGCGTCCCGGACGTCTACCAGCAGGACGACCCGGCCTGGCGGGCCCGCACCGGCGACGCGGCGGCGGTCGCCGAAGCACCCCGGCCGGTCGCCGAAGCACCCCGACCCGTCACCGAGACGCCCCGGCCCGTGCCGGGCGAGGGGCCCGGCACGGGCCGCTGAGCCCCTCCGAGGAGCGCGGAGCCCCCCTCCGAGGAACTCCGCGGAGGCCCGCCGGGGCCTTCCGAAGCCAGGACACGTCCCTCCGGCGGGGCCCCGGAGTGGTGTCCGACTGACCGGTAGGGGCATGATTCTGAGCTGTCGACACACCACTGACGCCTCCGGAACCCCCACCGGCCCCGGAAAACCGCGCACCGCGACGGCGTCACGCCGCAACAGCCGCAGAGGAGAACCGCTGATGCCCGCAGGAGCCGCAGACCCGTCCAGCAACGGCCGGGCGCCCTACGAGGGCGAGCGTTCGGTGGGGCAGCTGTTCGCGGCGGCCACCGCCGACCTGAGCGCACTCGTCCACGACGAGATCGCGCTCGCCAAGGCCGAGATCCGCAAGGACGTCAAGCGCGGTGTGACCGGCGGGGTCTCGATCCTGGTCGCCGCCACCGTGGCGCTGTTCTCCGTGCCGATGCTGAGCGCCGCGGCGGCGTTCGGCATCCACGCGCTGGGTCTGTCGCTCGGCTGGTCGTTCCTCATCGTGGCGGGCGCCTACCTGGTGCTGGCCTTCCTGCTCGGGGTGCTGGCCTACCGCTCGTTCAAGAAGATCCAGAAGCCGGAGCGCGCCATCGAGGGTGCCCAGAAGACCGCCGAGGTGCTGAGGAACGCCCGGCCGCGCCCGGCCACCCAGGAGGAGATCGACCGGGGCCTGGGCCGCATCCCGTAACCCGACCTGCAGCTACGTGCCCGGACCCGCCGACGGCGAGTGCCGGGCACGTGTCCTTCGCACGGATGTGACACGCTCTCGGTATGCCGCTCGACCAGAAGCCCGCTCCCGCGCAGCCGTCCGCCGCCTCCGGCCCCGACTCCGGCCCGGAGGCCGCCGAGGGCGCCACCGCCCCCGGACGGTCCGACGGCGGTGCCGACAGCGGTGCAGACAACGGTGCCGACAGCGGTGCCCCCGGCAGTGCCGGCGCCGGCGGCGGCGCCGCGGCCGAGGCGTGGAGCATCCGGCAGTCCGGCCCGTGGCGGCACCGCGACCTGGCGGCCAACGGCGCCCGCTTCCACATCACCGAGCTGGGCTCGGGCCCGCTGGTGCTGCTGGTGCACGGCTGGCCCGAGTACTGGTGGGCCTGGCGCCACCAGCTGACCGCGCTGGCCGCGGCCGGCTACCGCGCGGTGGCGCTGGACCTGCGCGGCATCGGTGGCAGCGACCGCACCCCGCGCGGCTACGACCCGGGCAACCTCGCCCTGGACATCACCGGGGTGATCCGCTCGCTCGGCGAGCAGCGGGCGCACCTGGTGGGCCACGCCTCCGGCGGCACCCTGGCCTGGGTGGCGGCGGTGATGCGCCCGTCGGTGATCCAGAGCCTCACCGTGGTCTCCGCGGCCCACCCCCGGGACCTGCGCCGGGCGCTGCTGACGGACCGCAAGCAGATCGCCGCCTTCGACCACGTGCTGGGCTTCCAGCGGCCGTGGATACCGGAACGCCGTCTGGTCGCCGACGACGCGGCGCTGGTGGGCCGCTACCTGGACGAGTGGACCGGGCCGACCAAGCTTGACGAGGCGGCGGTGCACGCGTACCGGCAGGCGATCCAGATCCCCAGCACCGCGCACTGCTCGATCGAGCCGTACCGCTGGCTGCTGCGCTCGATGGCGCGTCCGGACGGCATCCAGTTCGCCCGCCGGATGAAGAAGCCGATCTCCGCACCGACCCTGCACGTCCAGGGCGCCGCGGACCCGGTGCTGCTGTCGCACACCGCGCTGGGCGGCGGCGAGTACGTCGCGGCACCGTACCGCTGGCGGCTGCTGCCGGGGGTCGGGCACTTCCCGCACGAGGAGGCTCCGGAGGAGTTCACCACGGAGCTGCTGGACTGGGTCGGTCGCCACAAGGAGTGACGACCGGAGGGCCCTCCCCAGGATTCCCGGGAGGGTTCGGAAGTCCCAACTCCCTTGATGTTGCGCTCATATGACATGCACATGGGCCAGTTTCGGCGAACCCGGGCGGTTACTCCCACCGGCCCAGGGGCATCCCTTCCGGTATGACCTGGATGCCCGATCGCGGCGACGCCCCGCGCGGCCGACGCCACAACAGTCCCCAGCGCCCCGCACACCTCCCGGACTGGGCGGAGGACCTCGGCCTCGAGGGCCTCGACCGCCGCCAGCGCGGGGCGCAACGGCAGATGGGCATCCCGCGCATCCTGGGCCGGCGCGCCCGGTGGGTGGGCGCACGACTGCGGCGCGAGACCTGAGGTCTCGCGCCGCGTCAGCCGGACGTACGGCGGCCGCACCGAAGGGGTACGGAGGCCGTGGGGCGCCCGGTCAGTTCACGATCTGCGGTGACAGCGCGGTGAACCAGAGCAGGACGAAGGTCGCCACCGACATGATCGGCACCAGCACCTTGGTCTCGACGTCGTTGCCGCTGCGCTTGATCAGCACGATCTCGTAGCGCTCCTTGTGCGGCCACAGCAGCGGCGCGCCCTTCTTGGTCAGGCAGTCGCCCAACAGGTGCGCCAGGGTGCCCAGCGCCACCGCGTACGGCAGCCAGCCGGGCGCGTTGGGCATCCAGGTGTTCATCCCGAAGGTGCCGAGCGCGGACAGGCCGACGACGGTGAACCACGCCTCCGGGCCGTGGCCGGGCGGGCAGAGCCGCAGGGCCTTGATCGCCAGCGCCAGCAGGAAGAACGTCACCGTGAGGGTGAAGTAGCGGCCCAGGAAGGTGACGCCGGCCCAGGTGCCGCCGCCCATCAGCGCGACGAACAGCAGCGAGTGGGTGGCGTGCCGGTGCCCGCCCGAGGCCCAGGCCACGAAGCGGCAGAGCGCCTTGGAGAGCGGGCCGAGGAAGTTGGCGATCGAACCGTCGTGGTGGTCGAGGTCCGGCAGCAGCGCCGCGCCCGCGCACAGCACCGTGCCCATCAGTATGTCGGCCGGCTGCAGCGTGGTGTGCAGCAGCAGCGGGGGCAGGAACGGGGCCGAGGCCGCGTACAGCATCGCCCCGCTCACCGCGTGCGAATGACCCATCATCGGACTACCACGACCTCCCGTTGACTCACTCCGGGACGGCAACCCGGTTGAGCCGAACGGGTGAGCGCGGCCGAGGCTACCAGGGCGGACTGACGGTGCGACGGATTCCGCGCCGGCGGCATGCCGTACCCTCGCCCGACTCGAGACAAAACCACGGCCGGAGCACCACCCGCCCCGGCCGGCGCACCGGCCGCCCCCGGCCCCGGAGGGTCAGAGCGCGCAGCCCTGGGTGTCCACCCGGCCGCTCGCGGTGCTGCCCGCCGTCGCGTCCTCGCGCACCTCGGCCGAGGTCAGCACGTACCCGGTGTCGGCGCTGTCCAGCGACTTGGCGAACACCACGCCGAACACCTGCCCGTCCGGGGTGAGCAGCGGGCCGCCGCTGTTGCCCTGGCGGACCAGCGAGCGCACCGAGTAGACGTCGCGCACCACCTGGCCGCGGTGGTAGATGTCCGGGCCGTTGGCCTGGATCCGGCCGCGGATGCGGGCGGGCTGGACGTTGAAGGCGCCGTTCTCGGGGAAGCCCGCGACGATCGCGCTGTCGTTGGTCTTCGCCTCGCCCGCGAAGGTCAGCGGGGGCGCGTTCAGCTTGGGCACGTCCAGGACGGCGATGTCGCGCTGCCAGTCGTAGCGGACCACCGTGGCGTCGTACAGCTGGCCGACGCCGCCGATCTGTACGGTCGGCTCGTCGACGCCGCCGACCACGTGGGCGTTGGTCATCACCCGGTGCGGGGCGAAGACGAAGCCGCTGCCCTCCAGCATCTTGCCGCAGGAGGGCGCGGTGCCGACCACCTTGACCAGGCTCTGCCGCGCCCTGGCCACCGCCGGGCTGTTGGCCAGGGCCGGGTCGGGGGTGTCGACCTGGGTGATCGGCTCGTGCTCGAAGGGGTTGAAGACCTGCGGGAAGCCGTTGCGGGCGAGCACCTTGGAGAAGTCGGAGAACCAGTTCGGCGCGTCACCGGGCAACGCCTCCTGGACGCCGCCGAGGATCGCCGAGGAGCGGACCTGCTTGGAGACCGTCGGCAGGGACGTGCCGGCCAGTGCGGAGCCGATCAGCCAGGCGACCAGCAGCATCGAGATCACGTTGACCACCGCGCCGCCGGACGCGTCCAGCACCCGGGCCGGACGGCGGTCGATGTGGCCGCGCAGCTTCCAGCCGTAGTGCGCGGTGACCGCCTGGCCGATCGCGGCGCAGACGATCACCACCACGACGGCCACCACCGAGGCCGTGGTGCCGGGGCTGAGGTGGTCGAGCAGCAGCGGCAGCAGCTGGACGGCCAGCAGGCCGCCGCCGAGGAAGCCGACGAGCGACAGGACGCCCACCACGAAGCCCTGCCGGTAGCCCGAAATGGCGAACCCGACCGCGGCGAGGATCAGCAGCACATCCAGCACGTTCACTCCGACACCCTCCCACGCTTCGCGACCGTGCCGCGCCGACGGTCCGTCACGAGCCTTCGACGTCGCCGCCCGGCAGGGCCCGGGAGTGTTCGAGGTCGCCCTGGACCAGCGCCAGCGCGTCGTCCGAGAGGTCGACGACCCGGGACGGGTCCCACGGCCGCTCCAGCCCGCTGTGGTGCAGCACCCGGTCGATCACCCCGGCGGTGAACCCCCAGACCAGCCGCCCGGCGACCGCGAAGGCCGGCCCGACGTGCCCGGACGGGTGCCGCAGGCGGACCCGGTTCGCCGGGTCGGCGAGGTCGGCGATCGTCACCCGGAACACCGCACCGGTCTCGCCCTGGTCCACCGGGCGCACCGGCGACTCCTCGCGCCACCAGCCCAGCACCGGGGTCACCACGAAGGCGCTCACCGGGATGTACAGCCGGGGCAGCGCGGCGAAGACCTGCACCCCGGCCGGGTCCAGGCCGGTCTCCTCCCAGGCCTCGCGCAGCGCCGCCGCGACCGGGCCGGGGCCGTCCGGGTCGCCGTCCTCCGGGTCCAGCGCGCCGCCCGGGAAGGACGGCTGGCCGGCGTGCGAGCGCAGCGAGCGGGCCCGCTCGATCAGCAGCAGGTCCGGCCCGTCCGGGCCCTCGCCGAACAGCATCAGCACGGCTGCCGCCCGGCCGCCCTCGCGCGGCGGCAGGAAGCGGCTCAGCTGCTCCGGCAGCACCCGCTCGGCCGCGTCCCGGACCGGCTCCAGCCAGCCCGGCAGGTCGTTCCGCTCGATGGCACCGGCGATCACGCTTCCACCCCCTGGTCCGCGACCCGCCCCTGGTGGGCGGCCGCGTCGGCGCGGGCGGCGGCCTCGCCGGGGAAGTCCGACGGCGGCCTCAGCCGCTGGCCGGGCTGGCCGCCCATCTCGTACTTGAGCAGCTTGCGGGCCTTCTCCGGGTCCAGCTCGCCCTCCCCGTAGGCGGGGCAGAGCGGCGCGATCGGGCAGGCCCCGCAGGCGGGCTTCTGGGAATGGCAGATCCGGCGGCCGTGGAAGACCACGCGGTGCGAGAGCATCGTCCACTCCGACTTCGGGAAGATCTCGGCGACGGCCAGCTCGACCTTCACCGGGTCGTCCTCGGTGGTCCAGCCGAACCGGCGGGCCAGCCGCCCGAAGTGGGTGTCCACCGTGATGCCGGGGACTCCGAAGGCGTTGCCGAGCACGACGTTGGCGGTCTTGCGGCCGACCCCGGGCAGGGTCACCAGGTCGGCCAGCCGGCCCGGGACCTCGCCGCCGAACTCGTCGCGCAGCGCGGTCGAGAGGCCGATCAGCGACTTCGCCTTGTTCCGGAAGAAGCCGGTCGGGCGGATGATCTCCTCCAGCTCCTCCGGGTTCGCCGCCGCCATGTCCTCGGGCGTCGGGTACTTCGCGAACAGCGCCGGGGTGGTCTGGTTCACCCGCAGGTCGGTGGTCTGCGCCGACAGCACGGTGGCCACCAGCAGTTGGAACGGGTTCTCGAAGTCCAGCTCCGGGTGGGCGTACGGGTACAGCTCCGCCAGCTCGCGGTTGATCCGCCGGGCCCGTCGCACCATCGCCAGGTGCGACTCCGGCTTCCTCGGCTTCACCGCCGGCTTGGCCTTCGGCGCCGCCGCTTTCCGGACCTTGCTCTCTGCCATGCACGAAGGCTACGCCGAGCGGCGGACCGCTCGGGGCCGATCAAGGAGGGAGAAGGGGACCGCCGGGGCGCCGGACCCGGCCGGAAGCCGCCGAAAAAACTCGCGGGAAAGGTTCTCCGCCGGAGCGATGAGTTCTGCGGCGAGCCCCGGTCTACCTCTATGACCGACTCGTACGACAGAAGGAACATCCCATGAGCACCGTGGTCTCCGCCGACGGCACCGTCATCGCCTGCACCGTCACCGGCTCCGGCCCGGCCGTCGTCCTGGTGGACGGCGCGATCGGCCACCGGGCCTTCGACCCGGGCGTCGCGGTCGCCGAGCAGCTCGCGGCCCACCACACCGTCTGGGCCTACGACCGGCGCGGCCGCGGCGGCAGCGGGGACACCGCGCCGTTCGCCGTCGAGCGGGAGATCGAGGACCTGGCCGCCGTCATCGCCGCGGCGGGCGGCTCGGCCGCCGTCTTCGGCATCTCCTCGGGCGCCGCGCTCGCCCTGCGGGCCGCCGCCGCGGGCGTCGGCATGACCCGACTCGCCGTCTACGAGCCGCCGTTCAGCACCGATGAGGTCCAGCGCGAGCGCTTCGTCGGGTACGCCGACGAGCTGGCGGCGGCGCTCGCCGAGGGGCGGCGCGGGGATGCCGTCGCGGCCTTCATGACCTTCGTCGGGATGCCCGGGGAGATGGTGGAGGGGATGCGCTCGGCCCCGGTGTGGCCGGTGTTCGAGGCGGTCGCGCCGACCCTGGCGTACGACGCGGCGGCGCTCGGCGCGCGGACCGGCGCGACCGTGCCGGCCGACCTGCTGGCCACGATCGCCGTCCCCACCCTGGTCCTGGACGGCGGCGCCAGCCCGGAGCTGCTGCGGGCGCCGTCCCGCGCGGTGGCCGGGGCCGTGCCGGGCTCCGAGTACCGGACGCTGCCCGACCAGACCCACGAGGTGGCGGCCGAGGCGCTGGTGCCGGAGCTGCTGAAGTTCTACGCCTGAGACCGCCCGGTGCGCGGGGCCCGGTGCGCGGGGCGCAAGCCCGTGCGGCCCCGTTCACCAGCCCGTTCTAGTCTTCCGACGGTCTGACGATCGAGGAAAGAGGAAGCATGGACGGGGACTTCAAGGACTTCGCGGACATTCCCACCACCACCCTGGCCGACGTCCTGGGCCGCGCCCAGGTGATGGACATCGGTCTGCGCCCGCTCTGGGCGGGCATGCCCCGGGTGGCCGGACCGGCCTTCACCGTGCAGTGCCCGCCCGGCGACAACCTGATGCTGCACGCCGCGATCTACCGGGCCGAGCCCGGCTCGGTGATCGTGGTGGAGTCCGGCGACCTGGACTACGCGCTGGCCGGCGGCAACGTCTGCGCGGTGGCCCAGCGCCGGGGCGTCGCCGCTTTCGTGGCCGACGGCCTGATCCGGGACCTCGCCGAGGTGCGCGAGATGGGCTTCCCGGTGGTCGCCCGGGGCGTCATCCCGATCCCCGGCGCGAAGAAGCGGCTGGGCGCCCACAGCACCCCGGTGCGCTGCGGCGGCGTGCTGGTGGCGCCCGGCGACATCGTGGTGGCCGACGAGGAGGGCGTCGTGGTGGTGCCCGCCGCCGAGCGGACCGCGGCCCTGGAGGCGGCCCGGGCCAAGCTGGCCGCGGAGGCCGCCGAGACCCTGGACGACTGGGAGGCCGCCCACCGCGCCCGCGTCGAGCAGAGCCTCGCCGAGCTGGGCTTCGCGGGCTGAGGCCCGGCGGGAGCCGCGGCCCGGCGAGGGCTGAGCGGGTTCAGGCTCAGTACAGCCCGTTCAACTCGCCGAAGCCGAGCGCCCCGTCGAGCTCGGTGTACGTCCCGGCGCCGAGCAGTTCGACGGCGGCCCGGTGGGCCGCGGTGTACGCGGCCTGGGCCAGGCCGGTGCCGACACTGACCCGCCGCACCCCGGTGGCGGCCAGCTCGGCGACGGTCGGCCCGCCCGGCCCGGCCATCGCGTTCACCGGCAGCGGGGAGCGCCGGCACAGCTCGGTGAGGGCGTCGAGGTCCAGCAGCCCGGGGACGAACAGGCCGTCGGCGCCAGCCTCGGCGTAGGCCTCGGCCCGGGCCAGCACGTCGTCGAGCCCGCCCAGTCCGAACAGGAAGACGTCGGTCCGGGCGTTGACCAGCAGCTCGGGCAGTTCGGCGGCCGCGGCCGCCGTCCGGGCCGCGCGCAGCCGCTCGGCCTGCGCGGCCACCGGGTACAGCGGCCCGCCGACGGCCGTCGAGTCCTCCAGGTTGACCCCGGCCACGCCCGCGCCGACCAGCTCGGTGACGGTCGCGGCCACGTCGGCGGGCAGCGGCCCGTAGCCGCCCTCGGCGTCGACGGTGACCGGCAGGTCCACCGCGGCGACGACCCGGCGGGCCGCCGCGACCGCCGCGGCCCGGTCCAGCCGCTCGCCGTCGCCGTGCCCGAGCGACCAGGAGACGCCGCCGCTGGTGGTGGCGACGGCCCGGGCACCGGCCGAGGCGATCACCGCGGCGCTGCCCGCGTCCCAGGCGTTGGGCAGGACGAGCACGCCCTCGGCGAGGAGTTCGCGCAGTCGCAGCGCCCGCTCGCGGGCCTCGGGGGTGGTGGACATGGTGGGTCACCGGCTTTCGTGCGGATCGGTGGGGACGCAGGCATCCTGCGCCCCGTTCCGGGCCCGTCACCAGTGATTAAGCTGGGGCCGAATCTTCCGAAGGGGGCCGCGGATGCGGACGGAACTCCACTTCTCCGCCCAGGACTTGGCGCTGACCCGGTTCGCGGTCAGCCCGATGCAGGAGGTGGTGACCAGCCTGCGGGCCCTCGCCCGCTCCCCCGTCCCGGCGCTGCACCGCCGCTGGGCCGGGCAGGTGCGCGAGCGGCTGGCCGCCGCCGGGCTGGACCGGGGCCGGCTGGCCGCGATGGTCCCGCCCGAGGGTCACCTGCCCGACTTCCTCAACCCCGCCCCGGCGGGTTGCTCGACCAGGCTCGCCGAGGAGCTGGTCGCGATCTCCGCGACCGGCGTCGGGCAGGTCCGGGCCGACCTCGACATCCTGGCCGCCGAGGCCGGCGGCCGGCTGCCCGCCGCCCTGGAACCGCTGCACCGCGACCCGGCCGGCCAGCTGCCCCGGCTGGCCGCCGAGATCGAGACGTACTGGGAGCTGGCGCTCGCCCCGTACTGGGCCCGGATCAGCGCGGTGCTGGCCGCGGACGTCTTCCACCGCTCCCGGCAGGCCGCCGAGCACGGCAGCGCGCGGATGCTGGACGAGCTGCACGAGACGGTCCGCTGGGACGGCACCGCGCTGCGGCTGGAGCAGCGGCACTGCGCGGTGAACCGGCTGAACGCCGCGGCCGGGCTGCTGCTGGTGCCCTCGGTCTTCGCCTGGCCGCGGGTGCTCACCCGGGTGCTGCCGCCGGATCCGCCGCAGCTGGTCTACCCGGCGCGCGGCACGGCCGCGCTCTGGGAGGAGCGGCCGGGCTCGGCGGCGCGCACCGACGCGCTGGCCGGCGTCCTCGGCCGGTCCCGGGCCCGGCTGCTGGCCGAACTGGGCTCCCCGGCCTCGACCACCGAGCTGGCCCGCCGGACCGGACTGTCCCCGGCGGCCGTCTCCCAGCACCTCACCGCCCTGCGCGCGGCGGGCCTGACCAGCGCCCACCGGGCCGGTCACGCCGTCCTCTCCGCCCGCACCGCGGTGGGCGACTCCCTGTTCGATCCGAACGGACAGGAGTTCGACCGCGGGACGGCCTCCGAGCGCCCCGCCCCGTGACCCGCCGGTACGAATGGCCCCGCACGGCACACCCGGACACACCCCCTCCTCATATGATCGGAGCGACATGCGCCATGCTTGGTGATGCAGAACACTGAACGGAACTTGCGCCGGACGGCCCACCCGCCGGACGGCCGAGAAGGAGGAAGCACGTGGACGACGTTCTGCGGCGCGCCGCACTCTTCGCGGCACTCGACGACGAACAGGCCGGCGAGCTGCGCGCTTCCATGACCGAGGTCACCCTCGCCCGTGGTGAGTCGCTGTTCCACGAGGGCGACCCGGGCGACCGGCTGTACGTCGTCGCCGAGGGCAAGGTCAAGCTGCACCGCGCCTCCCCGGACGGCCGCGAGAACATGCTGGCCGTGCTCGGCCCCAGCGAGATGATCGGCGAGCTGTCGCTGTTCGACCCGGGCCCGCGCACCGCCACCGCCAGCGCGCTGACCGAGGTCAAGCTGCTCGGCCTCGGCCACGGCGACCTGCAGCCCTGGCTGCACGCCCGCCCCGAGGTCTCCATCGCGCTGCTGCGGGCCATCGCCCGCCGTCTGCGCCGGACCAACGACGTGATGTCCGACCTGGTCTTCTCCGACGTGCCCGGCCGCGTCGCCAAGGCCCTGCTGGACCTCTCCCGCCGCTTCGGCGTGCAGTCCGAGGAGGGCATCCACGTCGCCCACGACCTCACCCAGGAGGAGCTGGCCCAGCTGGTCGGTGCCTCCCGCGAGACGGTCAACAAGGCGCTCGCCGACTTCGCCGGCCGCGGCTGGCTGAAGCTGGAGGCGCGCGCGGTGGTCCTGCTGGACGTCGAGCGGCTGTCCCGGCGCTCGCGCTGACGCCCGGAGCACCGCGAAGGGCCCGTCCGGATCGGACGGGCCCTTCGGCGTTCCCGGATCGGCGCGGCCGGCGCAGCTCCGGCTCGGCTGAGGCTCGGCGCGGCTCAGGACCGGCACGGCGCGGGATCAGCCCTGCTCCGGGATGAGCCCGTGCTCCTCCAGGTACTCCAGCTGGGCCCGCACCGACAGCTCGGCGGCCGGCCAGAGCGCCCGGTCCACGTCCGCGTAGACCCGGGCGACCACGTCGGCGGCGGTCTTGCAGCCCGCCTCGACCGCGGTCTCCACCTGGGCGAGCCGGGTGGCCCGGTGCGCCAGGTAGTAGTCGACGGCGCCGAGCGCGTCCGCGAGCACCGGGCCGTGGCCGGGCAGCACCGTCCGCACGCCGTGCGCGGAGGCCATCGTGTGCAGGTGGCGCAGCGAGTCCAGGTAGTCCCCGAGCCGGCCGTCCGGGTGGGCGACCATCGTGGTGCCGCGGCCGAGCACGGTGTCCCCGGTGAGGACCGCGCCGTCGTCCGGCAGGTGGAAGGTCAGCGAGTCCGAGGTGTGCCCGGGGGTGGCGACCACCCGCAGGTCGAGCCCGCCGACGTCCAGCCGCTGGCCGCCCACCAGACCCTCGGAACCCAACCGGTGCGCCGGGTCCAGGGCCCGCACCTCGGTGCCGGTCAGCTCGGCGAACCGGGCCGCGCCCTCGGAGTGGTCGGCGTGGCCGTGGGTCAGCAGGGTGAGCGCGATCCGCTTGCCGCGCTCCTCGGCGAGGTCGAGCACCCGGCGCAGGTGGCCCTCGTGCAGCGGGCCCGGGTCGATCACCACCGCGAGGTCCGAGCCGGGCTCGGAGAGCAGCCAGGTGTTGGTGCCGTCCAGCGTCATCGGCGACGGGTTCGGCGCCAGCACGCACAGCGCCCGGGCGGTGGCCTCGCCGCCGACCTCGGCGGCGGGGTCACCCGGCAGGACGCCGCTCATGCGCAGCTCCCGATGGTTCGCTCGCTCACCGGTCGCCCTCTGCCACGCGATGCAGGGCCCGCAGCGGCAGGACCCGGACGAGGGCGCGCTGGGCGACCTCGACGAACGGGACCGGGCTGTCACAGCCGGTGGAACGGGGGGTCACTCGGCGGGCGGGCAGCTCGCGGGCCGTCCGGCGAGCCACGTCGTTGTGGTCCATCGGTCGTCGGTCCTCTCTGGTCTGGTCGGCATCGTCGTGGGGTGACGCGTCGTGGGGTGACGCGGTGGGGTCAGGATTCCTCGGCGGGGAACTCCCCGTCGATGGTCAGTTCGTCGTACCCGGGCCAGCGGACCGTCATCCGGTCGCCGCGGACCTCGGCCCGGCCCAGCACCGGCTCCAGCACCCGGTCGGCGGCCGCGCCCAGCGCCTCGGCGGCGGTGCGCACCGACGACAGCTCGCGCAGCACCGTCACGGTCGGCGGCAGCATGCCGAACCGGCCCTCCGCGTAGCCCCGGACCGCCTCGGCGGGCGTCAGCCAGGCGACCCGGTCGGCCTCGCCGACCTCCAGCGCCGCGCGCTGGCCGGTCGGCAGGGCGGCGACGAAGAACCAGGTGTCGTAGCGCCGCTCCTCGAACTCCGGGGTGATCCAGCGGGCCCAGCCGCCCAGCAGGTCACTGCGCAGCACCAGGCCGTGGTCGCGCAGGAACTCGGCGAAGGACAGCTCGTGCGCCTCCAGCGCGGCCCGCTCCGCGGACCAGTCGCGCGGCGCTGCGACGCTGTCCGCGTCCGGCCCGGCCAGCAGCACGCCGGCCTCCTCGAAGGTCTCGCGCACGGCCGCGCAGACCACCGCCCGCGCCGTCCTGGCGTCCACGCCGAGCCGCTGCGCCCACTCGTCGGGCGACGGTCCGGCCCAGCCGGTCTCGACCTCGGCGTCCCGCGGGTCCACCCCGCCACCCGGGTAGGCGTACATCCCGGCCGCGAAGGCCATCGAGGTGCGGCGGCGC
Source organism: Kitasatospora sp. NPDC058162 (assembly GCF_042884005.1). Lineage (NCBI taxonomy): Bacteria > Bacillati > Actinomycetota > Actinomycetes > Kitasatosporales > Streptomycetaceae > Kitasatospora > Kitasatospora sp. NPDC058162. Next base: position 495,580 of record NZ_JBHVUS010000004.1, on the reverse strand, counting down.
AGCAGGTAGGCCTCCGGCCCGTCGGCGCCGTCGCGCAGCAGCACGACCGTCGCGGCGGGTCTGGCCACCGCCGGGGTGAGCAGGCCGGAGTCGACCGCCCGGATCCGGGCGGGCCAGCCGGGCGGCATCGGGAGCGTCGTTGCTCGATGGTCCATGCCGGGATGCTAAGCGCACGAAGGCGGGGTTGGACAGGCCCGACCCCGCCTTCGCGATCACACTCGGGTTCAGGCGCTCTTGACGCGCACCTGGATCTCGACCTCGACGGGGGCGTCCAGCGGCAGCACCGCGACGCCGACCGCGCTGCGGGCGTGCACGCCGGCCTCGCCCAGCACCGTGCCGAGCAGCTCGCTGGCACCGTTGATCACGGCGGGCTGGCCGATGAAGTCGGGGGCGGAGGCGACGAAGCCGACGACCTTCACGACCTGCTCGACCAGGTCCAGGTCGCCGATCACCGACTTCACTGCGGCCAGGGCGTTCAGCGCGCAGGTCTGCGCGAGCTCCTTGGCCTCCTCCGGGGACACCTCGGCGCCGACCTTGCCGGTGCTCACCAGCTTGCCGCCGACGACCGGCAGCTGGCCGGAGGTGAACACGAACTCACCGGACCGCACGGCCGGCACGTAGGCGGCGACCGGGGCGGCCACCGGCGGCAGGGTCAGGCCCAGCTCGGCGAGCTTCGACTCGACCCGGCTCATGCGTTCTTCTCCCGCTTGAAGTAGGCCACCAGCTGCTCCGGGTTCGGGCCGGGCACGACCTGGACGAGCTCCCAGCCGTCCTCGCCGAAGTTGTCCAGGATCTGCTTGGTGGCGTGCACGAGCAGGGGTGCCGTCATGTATTCCCACTTGGTCATGGCCAGACTCTAGACGAGCCGTCCCGGCGATCGCCGCCGCCCGCCGCCCGGCGTGTGAGGTGGAGCACAAAGGGGGCATGATTCAGTCCTGGCACCCCGGGTGCTCCGGGCATCGGGCGCGCTCCCTGGTTACCCTCGCGAGAGGGCGTCCCCGTGAGGGGGCACCCGCACGGAGGGGCGCCCGTACGGAGCGGCACCCTCGTGGAGGGGCGCCCTCGTCCGTGAGCGGGCACCCTCGGCAGGGCACCCCGCGGGAGGGGCGCCCGTAGGGACGGAGACGGACGGAGACGCAGCGTGGCACGCACCCCCGGCCAGGCGGCCCGGCGCGACCCCGACTGGGAGGGGGTCCGACTGCACGTGGTCAGCGGCAAGGGCGGCACCGGGAAGACCACGCTGGCCGCCGCACTGGCCCTGGCCCTGGCCGCCGAGGGCGGACGGGTGCTGCTGATCGAGGTCGAGGGGCGGCAGGGCATCGCCGAACTGTTCGGGATCGCCGCCCTCCCGTACGAGGAGCGCCGGATCGCCTCGGTCTCTCGCCCCCAGCTGGGGCTGCCGGCCGGGGAGGGCGGGCCCGGCGAGGTGCTCGCGCTGGCGATCGACACCGAGCAGGCGCTGCTCGAGTACCTGGAGATGTTCTACAAGCTCGGCCGGGCCGGCAAGGCGCTGCAGAAGGTCGGCTTCGTCGACTTCGCCACCACCGTCGCCCCCGGCGTGCGGGACGTGCTGCTCACCGGCAAGGCCTGCGAGGCGGCCCGCCGCAAGGGCCCGGACGGGCGGCGGCGCTACGACGCGGTGGTGATGGACGCCCCGCCGACCGGGCGGATCACCAGGTTCCTGAACGTCAACTCCGAGGTCGCCGGGCTGGCCCGGATCGGCCCGATACACACCCAGGCGCAGGCCGTGATGCGGGTGCTGCGATCCCCCGAGACCGCCGTGCACCTGGTCACCCTGCTGGAGGAGATGCCGGTGCAGGAGACGGTCGACGGCATCGCGGAGCTGCGCGAGGCGAAGCTCCCGGTGGGCGGGGTGATGGTCAACATGGTCCGGCCCCCGCTGTTGGACGCGGCCGCGGTGGCCGCGGTGGACGGGGACCACCGCGAGGAGGTCGCCCTGGCCCTCGGCGAGGCCGGGCTGGGCGGCCGCTCGCGCAAGGCGGAGACGGTCCGGGCGGCGGTCGAGCCGCTGATCGACCCGCTGCTGGAGCAGGCCAGGGAGCACGCCGAGCGGGTCGAGCTGGAGCGCGAGCAGCGCGCCGACCTCCAGCAGCTGCGGCTCCCGACGTACGAACTCCCGCTGCTGGGCGAGGGCGTGGACCTCGGCGGGCTGTACCGGCTGGCGGGCGAACTGAAGCGGCAGGGGGCGGCGTGACTCCGGGGAACAGCGGCGGCGGCAGCAGCAGGAACAACGGGAACGGCACGGTTTCGGCGAACGGGGGCGGCGGGGTGCGGGGCACCGGCAGCCGGCTCGCGGTGGACGCGCTGATCGACGACCCGAAGACCAGGATCATCGTCTGCTGCGGCTCCGGCGGCGTCGGCAAGACCACCACCGCCGCGGCGATCGGCCTGCGGGCCGCCGAGCGCGGCCGCAAGGTCGTGGTGCTGACCATCGACCCGGCCCGACGGCTGGCCCAGTCGATGGGCCTGACCGAGCTGGACAACACCCCCCGGCCGGTCAAGGGCGTCGCCGCCATGGCGGGGGCCCCGCTCCACGAGTCGGACGAGGGCACCGAGGGTGGCGAGGGTGGCGACGGGCAGTCGGCGGGCGAGGGGCGGCGGGCGGGCGAGCTCCACGCCATGATGCTCGACATGAAGCGGACCTTCGACGAGGTCGTGCTGGCCCACGCCGAGCCCGAACGGGCCAAGGCGATCATGGAGAACCCGTTCTACCAGTCCCTGTCGGCCGGCTTCGCCGGCACCCAGGAGTACATGGCGATGGAGAAGCTCGGGCAGCTGCGCGCCGCCGAGGAATGGGACCTCATCGTCGTGGACACCCCGCCGTCCCGCTCGGCGCTGGACTTCCTGGACGCCCCCAACCGGCTCGGGTCCTTCCTGGACGGCCGGGTGATCCGGATCCTGACCGCGCCGGCCAAGGTCGGCGGCCGCAGCGCGATGAGGTTCCTGAACGCCGGCATGGGCCTGCTCACCGGCACCCTGGGCAAGATCTTCGGCGCCCAGCTGCTCACCGACGTACAGACCTTCGTCAGCGCGATGGACTCGATGTTCGGCGGCTTCCGCGAGCGCGCCGACCGCACCTACCAGCTGCTCAAGGCGCCGGGCACGGCGTTCCTGGTGGTGGCGGCGCCGGAACGGGACGCGCTGCGCGAGGCGGCGTACTTCGTGGACCGGCTCGCCGCGGACCGGATGCCGCTGGCCGGGCTGGTGCTCAACCGGGTGCACAGCACGGGCGCGCCGCAGCTCACCGCGGAGCGGGCGCTGGCGGCCGCCGAGGCCCTGGAGGAGAACGGCTCGGAGCACGCCTCGCCGGAGGCGGAGCTGCTCGCGGCCGGACTGCTGCGGCTGCACGCCGAGCGGATGCAGATCATGGGGCGCGAACGGCGCACTCGGGACCGCTTCGTCTCGGTGTACCCGGACGTGCCGATCGTGGAGGTGGCCGCGCTGCCGGGCGACGTGCACGACCTGGACGGGCTGCGGGCCATCGGGGGCCGGCTCAGCGGCGCGGCGTAGCCCGGGCTCGCGGCATGTCCGTGCGGGCCTGGCCTGACCGACGGTGTGGTCCGGGCCGGAACGGGGGGAGCCCCGGACCGCGAAGTGCGGCCGGGGTCAGCCCGCCTGGGCGTAGTCCGTCAGTATCACGCCGGTCGCGAGGGACTCCTCGTACTCGGTGCGGGCGGTCTCCAGCAGCCTCCGCCACGAGATGACCGTCGGGCGGCGGCGCAGCAGCGCCCGGCGCTCGCGCTCCGTCATCCCGCCCCACACCCCGAACTCCACCCGGTTGTCCAGCGCGTCCGCGAGGCACTCCGTCCGGACGGGGCACCCGCTGCACACCGCCTTCGCCCGGTTCTGTGCCGCCCCCTGGACGAACAGTTCGTCCGGATCACTCGTGCGGCAGGCGGCCTGCGCACTCCAGTCGTCAACCCAGCCCATGCCGGCGCCGTCCTCTCCCGATGATTCGAGGCTCCCCCACGGCGGCAACGGCATATTCACCGTTGCCAGTTGAGGACGTTACGGAAGAAGGACTGCTTGCAACAGCCCCTTCGGGCTCAATCTCGAATGACCCGATTGGACTATGGGTATCGGTCATCTCACTCGTTGGAGTGATCGCAGGTCGCGGCACTTGCCAGCCGCGAGGCCCCAACTCTCGCCGCAGGAGCGGTCACGGAGTGCAACCATTCACTCGAACACAGCAGGCCCCAGCCGGCTCAAAAACCGGACAAGGGTGGGCAATTCGGGCAACTCTCCGCACTCACAAGAGTGAGTGATGTTGACGCACCGAAGCTGTCGCAAGCTTGTGACAAGCCTAGGCGAACACCTGCCCCTATGTACGGGAATCGGGGACGTAGGGTTCTCTCCATGGCACCGAAGCGCCCACAGGCACCCCAGCCCCCAGGCAACCCCGGAGCTCCGCGCCGCAAGAGCAGCGGATCACCGATGGACCACGTCGGCAACGGCGTGAAGTTCCTGGGCGTCAGCGTGCTCTCCGGAGTCCTGCTGGCAGGCCTCGCCCTGCCCGCCGTCGGTGCCATGGGCCTGACCGCCAAGGACACGGCGGAGAGCTTCCAGAACATCCCCGACGACTTCAAGACGCCGCCGCTCACCCAGGCCACCCAGATCTTCGACGCCAAGGGCGGCCTGATCGCCAAGGTCTACGAGCGCGACCGCACCGTCCTCACCGCCGACCAGATGTCGCCCTTCATGCGGCACGCCCAGGTCGACATCGAGGACGCCCGCTTCTACGAGCACGGCGCCGTCGACCTCAAGGGCATCCTGCGCGCGGTCGGCAAGAACGCGGAGAGCGGCACCGCCTCCCAGGGCGCCTCGACGCTGACCCAGCAGTACGTCAAGAACGTCAACGTGGAGAAGGCCGGCGACGACCAGGCCGCCGTCCTGGAGGCGCAGCGCAAGACCCTGGGCCGCAAGATCCAGGAGCTCAAGGTCGCCATCAAGCTGGAGGAGGACCTGACCAAGGATCAGATCCTCACCAACTACCTCAACATCACCTTCTACGGCCACCAGGCCTACGGGGTCGAGGCCGCCTCCCAGCGCTACTTCAGCAAGAGCAACAAGGACCTGACCGTCGCCGAGGCCGCCACCCTCGCCGGCCTGGTCCAGAACCCGTCGCAGTACGACCCGGTGCGCTACCCCGACAACGCGGTCAAGCGCCGCAACGTCGTCATCGACAAGATGCTGGAGAGCAAGCACATCACCGCCGACCAGGCGAAGGAGGCGAAGGCCGCCCCGCTGGGTCTGAAGTACAAGGACCCGCAGAACGGCTGCATCACCGCCCAGGCCGGCATGGGCTTCTTCTGCGACTACGTCCGCCACGTGGTCAAGCAGGACCCGGCCTTCGGCAAGAACGCCGACGACCGGAAGAAGCTGTGGGACACCGGCGGTCTGAACATCTACACCACGCTGGACCCGGACAAGCAGGCCGCCGCCCAGAACGCCGTCACCAAGAAGGTCAACGTGACCGACTCGGTGTCGGCCGCGGCGACCATGATGGAGCCCGGCAGCGGCAAGATCCTGGCGATGGCCCAGACCCGCCCGTACGGCCTGGACCCGAACAAGAACCAGACCGTCGTCAACCTCAACGTCGACGCCTCGATGGGCGGCGGCAACGGCTTCCAGACCGGTTCGACCTTCAAGCCGATCCTCGCCGCGGCGGCGCTGGAGGCGGGCATGTCGAACACCCAGGCGTTCCCGTCCGAGAACAAGATCGACTACCCCCAGATGTCGACCTGCAACGGCACCTGGAAGAACACCGACAAGCCCAAGGCCACGGTGAAGAACGAGTCGGCCGGTGAGGTCGGCCCGTACGAGCTCAAGCAGGCCATGGCGCTCTCGGTCAACACGTACTTCGTGGAGATGGAGCAGCAGGTCGGCCTCTGCGCGATGAAGCAGATGGCCAACAAGGTGGGCATCACCCAGTCCGCGAAGGGCGACCAGTTCCAGGAGGTGCCCTCGATGGTCCTCGGCACCCTGGAGCTCTCCCCGCTGACCATGGCGAACGTCTACGCGACCTTCGCCGCGCGCGGCAAGTACTGCACCCCGGTCGCGATCAACAAGATCACCACGGTGGACGGCAAGGAACTCAAGGTCCCGCAGTCCCAGTGCAACCAGGTCTTCTCCGAGCAGACCGCGGACTCGGTCAACACCGTCCTGCTCAACGTGACCGAGAAGGGCACCGCGGCCGCCCTCGGCCTCGACGACGGCCGCAAGATCGCCGGCAAGACCGGTACCACCGACGAGAAGAAGGCCGCCTGGTTCGACGGCTACACCCCGTCGCTGGCCACCGCGGTCTGGCTCGGCGGCCCCGCCGGCGGCGTCAAGATGAAGAACATCAACATCGGCGGCAAGCACTTCGACGAGGTGTTCGGCGCCGACGGCCCCGGCCCGATCTGGCAGATGGCCATGAACCAGGCGCTCAAGGGCACGCCGCTGGAGCCCATCCAGACCACCAACATCCCGGACCCCCAGCCGGCCACCCCGCCGCCGGGCACCGCCCCGACGACCGACCCGAACGCCCCGCAGCAGCCGGGTCAGAACCCGCCGCCACCGCCCGCACCGGGCAACGGCGGAGCCGGTGGTCCCGGTGGGGTGATAGGAGGAGGGTTCACCCTCCCGCCCGGCATGATCGGCGGCGGCGGGAACGGGAACGGCAACGGCGGCAAGCACGGCGGCGGCAACGGCTGACCGGCCCACCACCGTACGAACGGCGAAGGGGCGCCCTCCGGAACTTCCGGGGGGCGCCCCTTCGGCGTGTCTGCTCGGCGTGTCCACTCGGCCCATCGGCCGAACCGCTGCTCAGAGCAGGGCGGCCTTCACCGCGGCAGCCACCCGGCCGCCCTCGGCCAGGCCGTCCACCTTCGGCTTCACCAGCTTCATCACGGCGCCCATCGCCTGCGGGCCGCTCGCCCCGCTCTCGGCCACGGCGGCGGCCACGATCTCGGCCAGCTCCCCGTCCGAGAGCTGCTTCGGCAGGTACTCCGCCAGCACCACGCCCTCGGCGCGCTCGCGCGCGGCCTGCTCGACCCGGCCGGCCTTGTCGAAGGCCTCGGCCGCCTCGCGGCGCTTCTTCGCCTCGCGGGCGATCACCCGCTGCACCTCGTCGTCGGACAGCTCGCGCTTCTCGGCACCCGCCACCTCCTCGCTGGTGACAGCGGACAGCGTGAGCCGGATGGTGGACGAGCGGAGCTCGTCCCGGTCCTTGATGGCAGCCGTGAGGTCCTCGTGCAACTGCGCCTTGAGCGTCGTCATGGCCCCGAGTCTCCCACCTGGGGCGTTCCGTCGCTTGCCATTAACGGTCGGGGCCCGGTCGACCTCCGGGGTGGCACCCCCCGCCACCTCCCGTACCCGCTGTAACCGCCTACCCTGGTTACATGACCGACGGAGACGGCGCACCGGAACACCCGACCGGCCTGGTCCTCACCACCCCCGGCGGCACGAGCTTCCACTTCGACCCCGGCGCCCTCTGCCTCGAACTGCTCACCACCGGCGGCCCCGGCGCCCACACCCGGTACGAGGTGCTGCACCGCCCGTCCGACCTCACCGACTGGCTCGCACGGTCCCGGCTGCGCCTGCCCGCCGGCACCGTACGGATCACCGACGACCAGCTCACCGCCGCCCGCACCCTGCGCGACGCCCTCTGGCACCTCGCCGCCGCCCTCGCCCACGGGCGGACCGGCGACCCGGCGGACCGCGCCACCCTCAACCGGGCCGCCGCCCACCCCCCGCTCGTCCCCCGGATCGCCCCGGACGGCACCGCCGCCGCCCCGCTGCCCGCCGACGGGGCCCAACTCGTCTCCACCCTCGCCCGGGACGCCATCGCCCTGCTCACCGGCCCGCACGCCGACCGGATCCGGGAATGCCGGGCGCACGACTGCCAGCTGCTCTTCGTCGACACCTCCCGGCCCGGACGGCGGCGCTGGTGCTCGATGGAACGCTGCGGCAACCGCAACAAGGTCCGCGCCCTGCGCGCCCGGCGGGACACCGATCCGGTGCAGGGAGCGGAAGCCGTGTCCGGACCGCCCCACCGGACGTTCACCAGCTGATCCACCGTCTGAGAGCATGGGCTGATGCGACCGCTGTACTCCGTCCCCCTCGGTGTCGCCGCCGCCGGCGCCGCCTGCCTCGCCTACTCCGTCGGGTACGAGGTCCGTGCCTTCCGGCTCCGCCGCGTCGAGGTCCCCGTCCTGCCCCACGGCGCCAAGCCCCTCCGGATCCTCCAGGTGTCCGACATCCACATGGTGAGCGGACAGGGCAAGAAGCAGCGCTGGCTGCAGAGCCTCGCCGGCCTGCGCCCCGACCTCGTGGTCAACACCGGCGACAACCTCTCCGACCCGCTCGGCGTCCCCGCCACCCTCGACGCCCTCGGGCCGCTGATGGACTTCCCCGGCGTCTACGTCTTCGGCTCCAACGACTACTACGGCCCGGCCCGTAAGAACCCCGCCCGCTACCTCCAGGCCATGCGCAGCGGCGTCCACGGCATGAACAACCCCGACGGCACCGGCAACCGCGGCATCAGCGGCGCCGTGCACAACCCCTGGGAGAAGCTCCGCGACGGCTTCGACGCGGCCGGCTGGCTCGACCTGACCAACACCCGCGGCCGCCTCACCGTCAACGGCCTCGACCTCGAGTTCACCGGCCTCGACGACCCCCACATCCGCCGCGACCGCTACGCCGCCGTCGCCGGCGGCCCCTCCGCCGACGCCGACCTCTCCCTCGCCGTCGTGCACGCCCCCTACCTGCGCGTCCTCGACGCCTTCACCGCCGACCGCTACCCCCTGATCCTCGCCGGCCACACCCACGGCGGCCAGCTCTGCATCCCCTTCTACGGCGCCCTCGTCACCAACTGCGACCTCGACACCCGCCGGGTCAAGGGCCTCTCCACCCACAAGGCCGGCGGCCACCGCTCCTACCTCCACGTCTCGGCCGGCTGCGGCACCAACCGCTACACCCCGATCCGCTTCGCCTGCCCCCCGGAAGCCACCCTCCTCACCCTCACCCCCGCCCCCCGCTGACCCCGACCGGACGCCCGCCCGAAACCGGATTTCGTGTCTCGGCGAGCGTCCGGTAGAGTTCTACTCGTCGCGAAGGAGACGGAGCGACAAACAGAAGGACCGGGGTGTGGCGCAGCTTGGTAGCGCGCTTCGTTCGGGACGAAGAGGCCGTGGGTTCAAATCCCGCCACCCCGACCCAGTAACACCAGCTCAGGGCCGGTGTCCCGCAAGGGACACCGGCCCTGACTGGTTGTCGGGCATTTTCGGGAAGACATCGGCCCCGACCTCGGACCGGTCATCGGCGGAGGACCCGAGCCACCGACCGGCGGTGACCTGCGCAGGGGCGTTCGACCCCCGGCACCACGCCACGGCGCACAACCTACGTTGTCAGTGCATCGAGGTACGCTGCATGGTCGCCAGCAAGCGGCCGTCAAAGCGGGCAACCAGGCTCATCGAGCCACGTACCGTCGCCCCGTTACGACAATCAGGAGAACCAAGTGCAGCCCACCAAGATCGTGGATCTGTTCGCCGGCCCCGGGGGGCTCGACGTGGCGGCAGACAAGCTCGGCATCCCCACGGTGGGCATCGAGTGGGACTCCGCCGCGTGCACCACACGCCGAGCCGCCGGGCTGGAGACGTGGGAGGGCGACGTCCGCATGTTCGGACCGTCGAACTGCCCCGAAGCCGACGTGCTGGCCGGAGGTCCTCCCTGTCAGACCTTCACCGTCGCGGGCTCGGGCGCGGGGCGCCGCGCCCTCGACCAGGTGCTGGAGTTCGTCAAGCGACTCATCGCCCGAGAGGACCGCGAAGAGATCCAGAAGGACCTGGCCAAGCTCGACGACGAGCGGACAGGTCTGGTGTTGCAACCCCTCATGTGGGCCCTCGACGCCATCGACTCCCCCGACCGAAAGCCCTACAAGGCGATCGTCCTCGAACAGGTGCCGGCCGTGCTTCCGGTGTGGGCGGCGTACAAGGAAGCATTCGAGGGCGAGGGCTACCAGGCCGACTGCGGCATCCTGCACACCGAGGCGTTCGGCGTCCCGCAGACCCGCCGCCGGGCCGTGTTGATCGCCCGGTACGGCGCCGACCCGGTCAAGCTCCCCGCCCCCACCCATCGCGTCTACCGCAAGGGGGTGGAGCGCGACAGGGGAGAGGAGAATCTCCTGGAGTGGCGGACCATGGAAGAAGTGATCGTCCGCGAGACCGAGTTCGAAGTGATCTCCAACTACGGCACCGGCGGCGATCCCAAGGCCCGCGGCCGACGCCGCTCGACCGAGCCGTCGGCCACGGTCACGGGCAAGATCTTCCGCAATCGAGTGGTCGGCCCCGGCGACACGGAGCTCGAGCGTTTCACCTACTCCGAGGCCGGTCGTCTGCAGACGTTCCCGACCGACTACCCCTGGCGCGGCCGCGATGTCGGTCAGCAGATCGGCAACGCGGTTCCTCCCCGCCTCGCCATGCACGTCCTGTGCGCCGCCTTCGGGTGGGACGCGCCGTCCGACGCCATGCTGCGGAAACTCGACTCCTGGGGTGCGCGGGGCACCGACGAAACGGACGCCGACAACCCGACGGACGGGGAACGGCAGAACTCCTGATCGGAGGCCGGAGAAGCAGCCATCGGCGGGCGTCCGCGTCGCGCACGGCCATCGACGATCCGAGGGGGGAACGATGCCCGCATCCTTTGTCACCGACCTGTGCGGATACCGGAACGGCAAACCGAACACCAGTGACAGCAGCAAGGCCGATTCCGTCGAATTGGGCCGGATCTTCTTCGAGCGCCTCGGAGTGCCCGAGGAGAAGCACGCGGAGAAGAACGACCACACCTGGAGCCTGGCCATGGTCGCCGATCTGCAGGGAAAGCTGAAGGAGGTTGCTCAGCACCTCACCGTCGAACGGGAGCGGCACGCCCACGAGTTCGAACAGTACGCGCACCTCGGCGCCATCCAACGGCTGGCCGACGATGACTCGCTGCCGCTCGACAACGCCGTGAGGAATCTGCAGAACCACCTGCCGACGGCCGAGGAGGGCGGGGAGGAAACGTCCGTTCTGGTGGAGGCCCTGCTCAAGGCCCTCGACGAATCCCGGGCCAGGCGTCGTCCGTTGCTCGATGCCCTCGGTGACGAGTCACTGCCGAAGCTGGACATATCCGTCCACCGCGCGCTGGACGGGGCGGCGATCGACAGGCCCCACCTCGTAGCGGGATTCTCACTGAAGTGGTCGCTCAGGACCGACCGGCTGCAGGACCCTCGCACCCATGGCGCCAAGATGGCCACCCTGCGCCGAGGCCGCATGCCGCACTTCGCGGCCGTCACGATGGAGCCCCGTCCGTACTTCCTGGCACGGCTCGGGCAGGGCACGGGGGATCTCGACTGTGTCTATCACCTCCATCTCCCGGCCCTCACCGCCGCAGTGGACGAGTACTACTCCGCGACGAAGAGCCGTCTGAAGACCCGCGACACCTTCCACCGCATGGTGGAACAACGCCGCTTGCGTGACTACGACGACCTCGTCGCCTACCTGGGAACGCTCTGAACATCCGGCGGAACCCGCCTCCTGACAACACGGTTCGTGCCCCATATTGTCGATCCGTGACCTACGAAGCACCGCTCTTCACCATCCCGTCCGACGGCACCCCCTGCCCGGATCACCCCGACGACCCTGGTCTGACCGCCGTCGAGAAGTGGTTGCTCGACCAGCGGGACCACCGCAGGCGCTTCGGGCAGGTGTTCCGCAGGGCCATCGACGAGGTCCTGGACGGACAACGCACGGGCCGGTACGACCTCTACATCAAAGAGGGCCTGGGCCGGGTCGAGAGCACCGAGAAGACGTATCTCGGCACCAAGGTGGAGATCGTCACCCGGGCCGAGTTCGACCTCGGCTACGGAAGCCCCATGGACTACGTCATCGCCGGTCAGCACGTCGACGCGAAGTTCACCGTGGGCGGCAACTGGATGATCCCGAAGGAGGCCATGCACCACATCTGCCTCCTGATGCGCGCCGACGACCGAACCGGGGCCTTCCAGGTGGGGATACTCCGGATAAAGCCGGACGTCCTCACCGCCGGACCGAACGGCGATCAGAAGAGAAGTGTCTCGGCCGCGGGCAAGACCAGGATCCGCTGGATCGTCCAGGACGGCGAACTGCCGGACAACCTCCTGCTCCGCCTTCAAAAGACCGAACCCGAGACCGTCCGGGACATCTTCCGGGCCTCTGACGACTACCGCGGCTCCGGCAATGGCGGCCAGCTGCGCGTCAACGAACTCTTCCGCCGGGTACGGGGGCGAGTCGTCGACCGCACCACCGTGGTCACCGTCGCCACTCAGCACGACGGTCTCAAGCGGGCACGCGACGCACGCAAACACCTCGGGCCGGAGGGCATCATCGTGATCGGTCATCTGAAGCCCTACCCCCAGATCGCGGAACAACTGGGCCTGCCCGTCCCGGAGAAGGGCTCCTTCGTATCGGTGAAGCTCACCGAGCTGGACGAGCACAGCACCCGTCGGTCGACCGTCATCGACGGCGTCCGGTACGGGATCTGGGCCGAGGGCGACCCGACCTGTGAAGCCCCTGGGATCAAGGGATAGAGCCCGGATTCCGGTGGCCTCGGCCGGGGTGGGCGGGGGACGGTCAGAGGGTGGTGGGGAGGGCGGTGCGGGAGGTGATGCCCAGTTTGGGGTAGGCCTTGTAGAGGTGGTGGGCGATGGTGCGGGGGCTGAGGAAGAGTTGGGCGGCGATGTCGCGGTTGGTGAGGCCCTGGGCGGCGAGGCGGGCGATCTGGAGTTCCTGAGGGGTCAGGGAGTTCGGGAGGGCCGGGGAGGCTTCGGGGTTGGGGGCGGGGGTGCCGGTGGCGGAGAGTTCGGTGCGGGCGCGGGTGGACCAGGGGTGGGCCGCGAGGCGGTCGAAGGTTTCCAGGGCGGCCGTGAGGTGGGGGCGGGCGTCGGTGCGGCGGCGGGTGCGGCGGAGCCACTCACCGTAGAGCAGGGCCGTGCGGGCCTGTTCGAAGGGGCGGTGGGTGGTGGCGTGCAGGTCGAGGGCGGCGCGGTAGGCGGCTTCGGCGAGTTCGTCGGGGCCGAGGAGGGCCTGGCAGCGCAGGCGTAGCGCCTCGGCCCAGGGGCGGTCGGCGGCGGCGGTCCAGCGGGCGAAGCGTTCGTAGGCTTCGGCGGCGCGGTCCGGGGTGCCCAGGCGGACGGCGGCCTCGACCAGGTCGGGGACGGCGCGGGTGGCGCTGACGTGGTGGCGCTGCGGGCCGGTGGTGAGGGCGTGGAGGCGGTCGGCGGCGCCGGCGGCGCGGCCCTGGCCGAGGTCGAGCAGGGCGAGGGCCCAGTGGGCCCAGGGGCGGCCGGCGGCCGGGGCGGCGGTCTGCGGGCCGGTGGTGGCGAGGGCGGTGGTGGCCAGTTCGGTGCAGCGTTCGGTGCGGCCGTCGAGGGCGGCCGAGTAGGCGAGCAGGGCGCTGAGTTGGCTGACCCACTGGTGCTGGCCGGTGTCCTGGGCGAGGGCGAGGGCCTCGGTGGCGGTGAGTTCGGCGTCGGCGTGGCGGCCGTGGAAGAGCTCGGCTTCGGCGAGGAAGAACTGCAGGGTGGGCATCACGCCGAGGGTGCCCTTGGCGCGGGCTTCGGCGACGAGTTCGCCACCGAGGTCGACGGTCTCCTCGTCGCGGCCGAGGATGAGGGTGGCGCCGCAGAGTTGGACCAGGTCGGCGGGGCTCTCGGCGCCCGCCCGGCGGGCGGCTTCGACGGCCTCCCGGGCGGGGGGCAGTGCGGCGGCGGGCCGGCCGAGGGCCGGGAGGACGGCGGCGGGCAGGTAGCGGGCGAGCGGGGCGACGGGGTCGTCGGCGGCGAGCGGGAGGGCGGCGAGCCGGTCGAGCACCTCGGCCACCGGCTCCTCCCCCGCGTACCAGGCGGCGTGGAAGGCCTGGAACAGCATCCGGGCGGCGTGAGCGGGTTCGACGGCCTCGGCAGCGGCGGCCGCTTCGTCGGAGCCGAGCGCGAGGGCGGCGTCGAGCAGCAGCCGGTGGGCGGTCGGGTAGGAGCCGCGCCAGAAGTGCGCGGTGGCCCGGACGTGGTCCAGCAGGGCGTGCGCGAGGACGCTGTCGGTGCGGCCGGCGGCCTCGTCGGCGAGCGCCTCGGCGCGCGTCAACTCGCCTTCCTCGGTGGCGGCTTCGGCGGCCAGGACGAGACGGCGGGTGGCGGCGTCGCGGTCGGGGGTGAGCCGGGCGGCGCGTTCGTACGCGGCGGCGCCGCCGTGGCCGCCGCGCCGACCGGTGCGGACGGCGGTGCGTTCCAGCGCGTCGGCGAGGGCGGCGTCGGGGGCGGTGGCGGCGAGGGCGAGGTGCCAGGTGCGGCGGTCGCCGTCCGGGAGCGCCCCGGCGACGGCCCGGTGGACGGTCAGCCGCTGGTGGTGCGGGGCGCGCTGCAGGATCGCGGAGCGCAGCAGCGGGTGGCGGAAGGCGATCCGGCGGTCGGGGGTGACCGTGACCAGGCCGGATTCCTCGGCGGGGGCGAGGTGTTCGGCGCCGACGCCGAGCGCGGCGGCGGCGGGCAGCAGGACGTCCAGTTCGCCGCTCTCCTCGGCGGCGGCCACCAGCAGCAGGGTCTGGGTGGCCGGGGGCAGGCCGGTGACCTGGCCGTGGAAGGCGATCAGCAGGCGGCTGGTGAGCGGCAGTCCGCCCGCGGTGTGCGCCTGCGGGCCGGTGGCGACGGGGAGTTCGGTGAGGGCGAGCGGGTTCCCGGCGGCTTCGGCGAGCAGGCGGTCGCGGACGGCGGCGGGCAGGTCGGGGCCGGCCCGCTCGGTCAGCAGCCGGGTGGCGTCGGCTTCGGCGAGGCCGGTCACCCACACCTCGGGCAGGCCGAGTTGGCGCTCGGCGGGGGCGCCGGGCTCGGTGCGGGCGGCGAGCAGCAGGGCCACCCCTTCGGCCTGGAGACGGCGGGCGGCGAGCAGCAGGGCGTCCAGGGAGGCCCGGTCCAGCCACTGGACGTCGTCGAGCACGCACAGGAGGGGCCGGTCGGCGGCGAGTTCGGCGAGCAGTCCGAGGGTGGCGAGGCCGACCAGCAGCCGGTCGGCGGGGGCGGTGGCCAGTGCTACGGGCGGTGCCGCGGCCGACGGTGCCGCGGCCGGATCCACCGGTGCGTCGCCGAGGCCGAACGCCGCCTCCAGGGCGCGCCGTTGCGGACCGGGCAGGACGTCCAGCCGGTCCAGGCCGGGGGCCAGCAGCAGGCTCAGCCCGGCGAAGGGCAGTTCGGCCTCGTACTCGACGCCGGACGCCCGGATCACCCGGAAGGCCGTCCCGGCCCGGGCGACGGCGTCGTCCAACAGGGCGGTCTTGCCGATACCCGCCTCGCCGCGGAGCAGCAGCGCCCCGGCCCCGCCGTCCCGTGCCTGCGCCAACAGGGCGTCCACGGCGGCCTGTTCGTGTTCCCTCCCGAAGAGCATGCCCCGACCCTATCGAGCCGGCCGCCGGCACTCCGGCACAACGGCTGCGCAACCGGCCGCGGATACCTACGCACCCCCATGCCTATCCGTGACTGATTCGCTCCCGGCGGCCCTTCCCTACCTTTGTGAGCAGCGGGAACGACCCGCCAACGGCCCACCGGAACACGGGAGATGACCATGACCGAGATCACCATCGCCGCCCTCCAGCAGCTCGCCGAGCGCTACCTGGCGGTCTGGAACGAGACCGACCCGGCCGCCCGCCGCAAGCTGATCGACGAGGTGTGGGCCGAGGACGGCCGCTACACCGACCCGCTGGCCGCCGTGGCCGGCCGGGACGCGATCGACGCGCTGATCGGCGCGGCCCAGGCCCAGTTCCCGGGGCTGGAGTTCACCCTCGGCCCGGTGGACGCCCACCACGACATCGCCCGGTTCACCTGGAACCTCGGCCCGGCCGGCGCCGAGCCGGTGGTGATCGGCTTCGACGTGCTGGCGGCCACCCCGGAGGGCCGGATCGGCACCGTGCACGGGTTCCTGGACCGCGTGCCGGGCGCCTGAGCCCGGGACGGACGTCCGTACCACGCGGACGTCCGGACCAAACGGCCCGAGCGCCGGACGGACCGATTCCCGGGGCGCCGCACCCCCACGGCGGCGCCCCGCCCCCCTGCGGGGCGAGACCGAGAGAGGAGAGCCCGAGATGAGCACCACGCTGAAAGCCCGCACCGAAGCCCCCGTCCCGGCCGCCCCGTCGACCCCGGCGGCCACCGCCCCCAGGGGCCTGCTGCCGGTGGTCCTGACCGCCACCTTCATGACCGCCCTGGACACCTTCGTCGTCAACGTCGCCGTCCCCTCCGTCCAGGCCGATCTGGGCGCCGGCCCGGCGGTCGTCCAGTGGGTGATGGCCGGGTTCGGCCTGGCCCTCGCCGCCGGACTGGTCACCGCCGGCCGGCTCGGCGACCGGTACGGCCGCCGCCGGGTGTTCGCGCTCGGCCTGGCCCTGTTCACCCTCGCCTCGGCGGGCTGCGGCCTCGCCCCCACCGCCGCCGCGCTGGTCGGCGCCCGGGTGGCGCAGGGCCTGGCGGCCGCACTGATGGGTCCGCAGGTGCTGGCGATCCTGCGGACGGCGTTCAGCGGCACCGCGCAGGCCCGGGCCTTCGCCCGGTACGGGCTGACGATGGGCGTCGGCGCGGTGTTCGGCCAGCTGATCGGCGGGCTGCTGATCCGCGCGGACCTTCTCGGCCTGGGCTGGCGCAGCTGCTTCCTGATCAACCTGCCGATCGGCCTGGCCGCGCTGGCCGCCGTCCGCCGCTGCCTGCCGGAGTCGCGGGCGCCGCAGCGGCCGGGGCTGGACCCGGTCGGGGTGCTGCTGGTGACCGTCGGGCTGACCGCCCTGGTGCTGCCGCTGATCCAGGGCCCGGGCCTCGGCTGGCCGTTGTGGACGGTGCTCTGCCTGGTCGCCGCGGTCGCCGTGCTGGCCGGGTTCGCCGTCCACCAGCACCGCAGCACCACCTCCGCTGCTGCCACCGGCACCACCACCGGCACCCCGCTGGTCGACACCCGGCTGTTCCGCAGCCGCGCCTTCGGCACCGGGCTGCTCGCCCAGCTGGTCTTCTGGCTCGGCCAGGCCTCGTTCTTCCTGGTGCTCGCCCTGCACCTGCAGCTGGGCCGCGGGCTGGACGCGCTCGGCGCCGGGCTGGTGTTCACCGCGATCGGCCTCGGCTACCTGCTGACCTCGAACGCCACCCACCGGGTCACCGCACGCCTCGGCGAGCCGCGCACGATCACCGTCGGCGGGCTGCTGATGGCCGTCGGGCTGGGCCTGCTCGCGCTCGCCGCCCACACCGCCGCGGACAGCAGCGTCTGGTGGCTGGCGCCCGGGCTGTTCGTGGACGGCCTCGGCATGGGCCTGGTGATCGCGCCGGTCACCACCGTCGCCCTGGCGGCCGTCGAGCCGCAGCTGGCCGGTGCGGCGGCCGGGGTGGTGGCCACCGTGCAGCAGGTCGGCGGCGCCGTCGGGATCGCCTTGATCGGCCTGGTCTACTACGGCGCCGGCGACCCGACCACGGCCTTCGTTCGCAGCGTCGCGGTGCTGGCGGTGCTGGAGCTGGTGCTGGTGGGCCTGGTCCGGCTGGTGCCGCGCCGTTCGTGAAGACCGCAGAACGCTGCGGGGACACCGCACCGGCCAGGTGGAACGCCGTAGGAATGCCGCAGGAGGACCGCAGGAACACGGGCGGGCGGGGTGAACCCCGCCCGCCCGTTCCGTTCCCTCCCCCCGATCGGGTTGGATGGTCGGATGAGCGAGGAGAAGAGCGCCGTACCGGCGTGGGAGCAGCGGTTCAGGGCGGCCCGGGTGTCGCTGCCCGACTGGGCCGAGGACGCCCCCGACCGGGCGCTGTACGTGTCCAACGCGACCGGCACCTACGAGGTCTACGCCTGGGACCGCGCCACCGGCACCCACCGCCGGGTCACCGACCGGCCGAACGGCACCACCGACGCCGAGCTGTCCCCGGACGGGGACTGGGTCTGGTGGTTCGACGACCACGACGGCGACGAGTTCGGCGTCTGGCGCCGCCAGCCCTTCGCCGGCGGCCCGGACGAGGAGGCCGTGCCCGGCCTCGCCCCCTCCTACTCGGCCGGTCTGGCCCTGGGCCGCGACGGCACGGTGGTCGTCGGCCGTTCCACCGACGAGGACGGCACCACCCTGCACCTGCGCCGCCCGGGCGCGGCCGAGCCGGTCGAGATCTACCGGCACGAGGAGTACGGCGGCATCGGCGACCTCAGCCACGACGCCACCCTGCTCGCCATCGACCACACCGAGCACGGCGACGCGATGCACTCCGCCCTCCGGGTGGTCCGGCTGACCGACGGCGGCGTCGAGACCGTCGCCGAGCTGGACGAGGTCACCGGCCGGGACGAGCCGCGCGGCGTCGCCTGCCTGGGCTTCGCCCCGGTCGAGGGCGACACCCGGATGCTGGTCGCGCACCAGCGCACCGGCCGCTGGGAGCCGATGATCTGGGACGTCGCCACCGGCGCCGAGACCGCCCTCCCGCTGCGCGACGAGCAGGGCCGCGAACTGCCCGGCGACGTCTCCGCGCAGTGGCGCCCCGGCGCCCGGGCGCTGCTGGTCGAGCACGAGTACGAGGCCCGCAGCGAGCTGTTCACGTACGAGCTCACGACCGGCCGGCTGACCCGGCTGGAGACCCCGCGCGGCACCGTCGGCGGCGCCACCGCCCGCCCGGACGGCACCGTCGAGTACCTGTGGTCCTCGGCCGCCGAGCCCTCCGCCGTCCGCTCCACCGCCGGTGCGGTCGTGCTGCGGGCGCCCGGCCAGGTGCCGCCCGGCTCCGTCCCGGTCGAGGACGTCTGGGTGGACGGGCCCGGCGGGCGGGTGCACGCCCTGGTGCAGCGCCCGACGACGGCCGGCCCGGGCCCGTACCCGACGGTCTTCGAGGTCCACGGCGGCCCGACCCACCACGACAGCGACTCCTTCGCGGCCGGACCGGCCGCCTGGCTGGACCACGGCTTCGCGGTGGTCCGGGTCAACTACCGCGGCTCGACCGGCTACGGCCAGGCCTGGACGGACGCGCTGCACGAGCGGGTCGGCCTGATCGAGCTGGAGGACATCGCGGCCGTCCGGGAGTGGGCCGTCGCCGGCGGCCTCGCCGACCCGCGGCGACTGGTGCTCACCGGCGGCAGCTGGGGCGGCTACCTGACCCTGCTCGGCCTGGGCGTGCAGCCCGACAGCTGGTCGCTGGGCGTCGCCGCCGTACCGGTCGCGGACTACCCCACCGCGTACGCCGACGAGATGGAGGCGCTGAAGTCGCTCGACCGCACGCTCTTCGGCGGCACCCCCGAGGAGGTGCCGGAGCGCTTCACGGCCTCCTCGCCGCTGACCTACGTCGAGCAGGTGCGGGTGCCGGTGTACATCAGCGCCGGGGTCAACGACCCGCGCTGCCCGATCCGGCAGATCGAGAACTACGTCGAGCGCCTGGAGCAGCTCGGCAAGCCGCACGAGGTGTACCGGTACGACGCCGGGCACGGCTCGCTGGTGGTGGAGGAGCGGATCCGGCAGCTGCGGCTGGAGATCGACTTCGTCCGTCGGCACCTCGGGGTTCCGGGCGACGGCGACAGCACCGGAGGGGCTGGGTGAGACGTCCGCTGACGCTCGCGGGGGCGGCGCTGGCCGGGGTGCTGGCGCTCAGCGGCTGCTCGGGCTCGCACGGCGACGAGGTGGCCTGCCCGGCTCCGGCCGTGCCGGGGGCGGGCAGCCCGTCGGCGGCCGTGCCGACGGCCGGGGTTCCGACGGCGACCGCTCCGGCCCCGGCTTCACCGGCTCCGCCCGCGCCCACCAAGCCGGCGACCCGGGCGAGCGCACCGGGGGCCGGGGCCGGGGCCGGGTCGGGAGCCGGGTCGGTGGTCCTCCGGGCCTCCTACGCGCCGGGCTCGGAGGAGGACACGGCCGAGCGCGGGTCCGGCGGGTCGCACGGGTCCGGTGGATCGGGCGGGTCGCACGGGTCCAGCGGGTCCAGCGGGTCCAGCGGGTCCAAGGGCTCGGGTTCCAAGGGCTCGTCCGGATCGTCCGGCTCCAGCGGCTCCAACGGTTCGAAGGGCGGTCGCACCACGCACCACCACATCGACCACTACGGCCCGAACAACGGGGCGGCCGGCCACGGCCGCTGCCGCGGCGGGAGCGCGCCGGTGAACGAGGATACCGCGACGCCGTTCGGCAGCGGAGGCGACTGGTCGACCCCTTCGGGGACCCCGACCGGCCGGACCCCGACCGGCCAGTCCCCGGCCGCACCAGCACCGACCGGACCGGCACCGAGCGCCCCGGCCCCGACCGCACCGCTCAAGCCGACCCCGACGCCCGGTAAGCCGACCCGCTGACCCGCTGACCGACCGAGCGGCTCAGTCCAGGACCGGGTCCAGCCCGAGGGCCCGGTCCTGCTCCGCCTCCGCCTCCCGGCGCACCAGGCGGAACCACATGAAGACCACGAAGCCGCCGAAGACGAACCACTCCAGGGTGTAGCCCAGGTTCTGGAAGGCCCGCAGGGTGAGACCGTCCCCGCCCTGCGGCTGCACGGTCGGCACGGCGGTGAGCCCGGCGGGCACCTGGTCGGCGGACACCCAGCCGTCGTACCAGCCGTCGTACTCCAGCACGTTCAGCAGCGAGGCCCGGTTGATCATGCCGAGCTGTCCGGCGGGCAGGCCGCCCGCGACTGCGCCGTTGCTGCCCACCGATTCGTTGGCCTGCAGCCGCCCGGTGACCGTCACCGGCCCGCCGGGTGCCGCCTCGGCCGCGGGGACGGTGCCGGACGGGTTGCCGGGCGCCCAGCCCCGCACCACGGCGACGGCGTGTCCGTCGGCGGTGCGCAGCGGGGTGAGCACGTAGTAGCCCTGCTTGCCGTCCAACACCCGGTTGGGGACGAGGAGTTGGTGCTCCGTGTCGTAGTCCCCGGTGACCGTGACGGGCTTGCCGACGGTCTCCGTGGTCACCTGCGGGGAGGTCGGGCCGAGCAGCGCGTCGATCGGGCGGGCTTCACCCGAAGCGGTGAGCGACTGCTTGGTCTCCTGGTGGGTGGAGACGCGGTCCTCGAACCGGCCGAGCTGCCAGGAACCCAGCCATACGCACACCGCCACGGCGGCCACGGCCAGGGCGGTGCCGCCCAGCCAGCGCGGAGTCAGGAGGAACCGGTACACACCCCCCACGGTAACCACTCCTCACACCGTGCCGGACCACAGGGTCCGCCCCGGCCCGCAGGGGCGACGGACGCACGCCGCCCGTTCACCCCGCCGCGGGCGTCCCCGAGGGCTGGGCCGCGGACCCGCCCGACGGCTGCACCCCGCCCCGGTAGAGCGTCCCCCCGCACCCGACCGGCAGCGAGGCCGTGGCGGCCGCCGGGCTGCCGGGGGCGGGGGTGTGGGCGATGGTGGCGGTGGGCGCCGGGCCGGTGGGGTTGCCGCTCGGGGTGGCGGTCGGGCTCGGTGCCGGGGTGGGCCCGGAGGTGGGCGTGGAGCTGGCCTGCGAGTTGGAGCTCGGCGCCGCCGAGGCGCCGGTGCCGGAGGCCGGGGCGTCGGCGGAGGCGCCGGCGGGGGCCTGGGTGGTCAGGGACACCTGGTTGACGCCGGCGGTCGGCGCGGGGCTGGCACCGCCGGAGGAGCCGCAGACCTGGTCCGGGATCCACGCGAACGGCACCTTGTACCCGGCCAGCGGGGCGAGCACCGGCGGTTCGGCGTCCATCGCGGGCAGGTTGCCGGCCGGGTCGCCCGGGGCGTGGTCGGCGGAGCGGACCTTGTTGCGGTCGGTGCCGTTGACGCCGGTGACGGCCACCGCGCCCGGACCGCCGAGGCGGCAGCTGCGGCCGGAGACGTTGTACACCGTGAAGGAGCCGTAGATCCGGCCCTGGGCGTCCGCCGAGCCGACCTGGGCGCTGCCCTGGCCGAGGTCCGTGCGGGTGCACAGCGGGACGATCCCGCCGTCCCCGGTGCCGGGGGTCCCGGTGGGGGTGGCGGTGCCGGGGCGGGTGGCGTCCGCGCCGGGGCTCGGCGAGGCGCTGCCGGAGCCCGTCGGGGGCGCGCTGCCCGCGCCGCCGGGGCCGGGGTGCGGGCCCGAGCCGGTGGCGCCGCCGCCGATCGCGCTGCCGGAGGGTGCCGCGAGGGTGGCGCCGTTGGCCTCGGCCGAGCCGGGCCCGCCGGACAGTCCGAGGCGGTCGCCCTCGTGCAGGACGGGCAGGGCGATCGCGACCGCCAGGGCCAGCGCCGCCGCGCCCGTCCAGGCCCCGCGCCGGGCGGCCCGCCGCCGGGGTACGGCCTGCCGGATCCGCGGCAGGGCCCCGATTCCGGGCTGGATCCGGTCCACCGCGTGGTGCATGAGCTCGCGCAGCGCCCGTTCCTCGGAGGAGAGGTCCGGGACGTCGTCGTCCCCGGGCCGCTGCCGGGCCGCGTCAGCCATGTCCGGCCTCCATCTGGACCCGGAGGGCGGCGAGTCCGCGCGAGCCGTACGCCTTCACCGAACCGAGTGAGATGCCCAGGGTCTCGGCCACCTGCGCCTCCGTCATGTCCACGAAGTAACGCAGCACCAGAACCTCCCGCTGACGCCGTTGCAGACCCTTCAGCGCGGCCTTCAGCTGGTCGCGCTCCAGGGCATCGTAGGCACCTTCTTCTGCACTGGCCATGTCAGGCATCGGCTTGGGCAGCAGTCGCAGGCCGAGGATCCGGCGGCGCAGCGTGGAGCGCGAGAGGTTGACCACCGTCTGCCGCAGGTAGGCCAGGGTCTTCTCGGGTTCGCGCACCCGGCGCCGGGCGGCGTGCACCCGGATGAAGGCCTCCTGCACGACGTCCTCACACGTGGAGAGGTCGTCCAGGAGCAGCGCGGCAAGGCGCAGCAGGGAGCGGTAGTGCGCCTGGTAGGTCTCGGTGAGCAGGTCCTCGCTGGTACCCGCGTCGGTACCGGCACCGGAGTCCGCCGCACCGGGTGCGGCCGCCGTCATCTGGTCGTCTTCCGGCCTACTCGAAGACCACGGGGAACGCACCGGGAAGGCCGTCACGGCTCTCGCCCCGACGCCCGCCCTTGCCCCCACCATCACGTTCGCCACGCCCGTTGGACACTCGATCCCCTGTCATGGTTGCCCATCCCGGGGGCCATTCTTCCGCATCGGCGGAAGAGGCCTCCAGGGGATTCCCACGGGATTCCGGACAGATTGTGTCGAGGAGCGGACACAGGTCCGGACAACAAGGGGCACAAGGGACCCTCTTGCCCCGCCCTACTCCTGCCCGACCGTCAGCTCACCGGCCACCAGCTCGGCGAGCTGCAGCAGGTTGAGCGCGGCCCCCTTGCGCAGGTTGTCGCCGCACAGGAAGAGGTCGAGCGCGTCCGGCTCGTCCAGTGCCCGGCGCACCCGCCCGACCCAGACCGGGTCGGTGCCGACCGCGTCGTTCGGGGTGGGGAACTCCCCCTCCGCCGGGTCGTCGTAGAGGACCACGCCGGGCGTCTCGCGCAGGATGTCCTGCGCGTGCTCCTGGCTGACCTCGCGTTCGAAGCGGGCGTGCACGGCGAGCGCGTGGGTGCGGACCACCGGGATGCGCACGCAGGTCGCGGAGACCCGCAGGGCGGGCAGGCCGAGGACCTTGCGGGCCTCGTCGCGCAGGCCGAGCTCCTGGGCGGACCAGCCGCCGTCCCGCAGACCGCCGGTCCAGGGCACGGCGTTG
Source organism: Kitasatospora sp. NPDC058162 (assembly GCF_042884005.1). NCBI lineage: Bacteria > Bacillati > Actinomycetota > Actinomycetes > Kitasatosporales > Streptomycetaceae > Kitasatospora > Kitasatospora sp. NPDC058162. The sequence goes on along the minus strand of NZ_JBHVUS010000004.1, from coordinate 471,923 downwards.
AGGGCGAGCGGGGCCGCGAACGGACCCTCGTCGGCGATCACCGCGCGCAGGTCGCCGGTCTGCCGGCCGACCTCGGTGCCGGCCACCAGGGCGGTCTGCTCGCGCAGCGCCGCCGTGCCCGCCCGGCCCTCGCCGCTGGCGGCCTGGTAGGTGGCCACCACCAACTGCTCCAGCCCGTACTCGGCGTGCAGCGCGCCGACCGCCGTGACCAGCGCCAGCGTGGGGCCGGCCGGACTGGCCACGATCCCGCGCGGACGGATCCGCAGCGCGGACGCGTTCACCTCGGGGACGACCAGCGGCACGTCCCCGGCAGTACGGAAGGCGGCCGAGTCGTCGACCACCACCACGCCCTTGGCCGCCGCGATCGGCGCCCACTGGGCGGAGACCTCGTCCGGGACGGCGAACACGGCGACGTCGATCCCGGCGAAGGCCTCCTCGGCCAGCGGGACCACCTCGACCGGCACCCCGCGCACGACCGGCGTGCGGCCGGCCGAGCGCGGGGAGGCGACGAGTCGGACCTCGCCCCAGACGTCCTGACGGAGCGAGAGCAGGCCGAGCAGCACCTCGCCGACCGCGCCGGTGGCGCCGACGACGGCGAGGTTCGGGCGCCGGGTCACCTGCCCGTGCCCCCGCCCGGCTCCCGGGTCATCGACCGGTGCCGCCGTAGACGACGGCTTCGTCGCTCTCGCTGTCCAGCCCGAAGGCGCTGTGCACGGCGCGGACCGCCTCCGGCACGTCGTCGGCGCGGGTGACCACCGAGATGCGGATCTCCGAGGTGGAGATCAGCTCGATGTTGACGCCCGCGGCGGAGAGCGCCTCGAAGAAGGTCGCGGTGACGCCCGGGTTGGAGCGCATGCCGGCGCCGACCAGCGAGATCTTGCCGATCGCGTCGTCGTAGCGCAGCGACTCGTAGCCGATGCCCTCCTTGACCCGGCCGAGCGCGTCGATGGCCTTCTGGCCCTCGGTCTTCGGCAGGGTGAAGGAGATGTCGGTCAGGCCGGTCGACGCGGCGGAGACGTTCTGCACCACCATGTCGATGTTGACCTCGGCGTCGGCGATGGCACGGAAGATGCGCGCCGCCTCGCCCGGCTTGTCGGGCACGCCGACGACCGTGACCTTGGCTTCGGAGGTGTCGTGGGCGACCCCGGAGATGATGGCCTGCTCCATCTCGCCCCCTTCGGGCTTGTTCGGGTTGTCGTTGCTGACGATCGTCCCGGGAAGACCCGAGAAGGACGAGCGTACGTGAATCGGGATGTTGTAGCGCCGCGCGTACTCGACACAGCGGTCGAGCAGCACCTTGGAACCCGACGAGGCCAGCTCCAGCATGTCCTCGTACGCGATCCAGTCGATCTTGCGCGCCTTCTTCACCACGCGCGGGTCGGCGGTGAACACGCCGTCCACGTCGGTGTAGATCTCGCAGACCTCGGCCCGGAGCGCGGCGGCCAGCGCGACGGCGGTGGTGTCCGAACCGCCGCGGCCCAGCGTGGTGATGTCCTTGCTGCTCTGGGACACGCCCTGGAAGCCGGCCACGATCGCGATGTTGCCCTCGTCCAGGGCGGTGCGGATGCGACCCGGCGTCACGTCGATGATGCGCGCCTTGTTGTGGACGGAGTCCGTGATGACGCCGGCCTGACTCCCCGTGAAGGACTGGGCCTCGTGACCCAGGGATTTGATCGCCATGGCCAGCAGCGCCATGGAGATGCGCTCTCCAGCGGTCAGCAGCATGTCGAACTCACGGCCGGCAGGAAGCGGTGACACCTGCTCCGCGAGTTCGATGAGCTCGTCCGTCGTGTCGCCCATCGCGGACACCACGACGACGACCTCATGGCCGGCCTTCTTGGCGTCAACGATTCGGCGGGCAACGCGCTTGATGCCTTCGGCATCCGCAACGGATGAGCCGCCGTACTTCTGCACGACAAGGCCCACGTGCGCTCCTCGACTAGTGTCGTTTTCCGGGGGCGCCAGGCCCCCGTACCCCCCGGTGGAAAGGGGGGTGCGGTCCGCGCCAGTCTACCGAGCAGGGGTGCTCCGACCGGCGCCTTCCATATGATGAGACGGCTGTTTCAGCACGTGGGCGGCGGTGCGGGCGGCGGCACCGGCAGGTCTGCGGGGCATCGGGCGCCGTTCCGAAGAATCCTCGGACGAACGCCGGGCACCGCGGCCGGATTTCTTTTCCGGCGGGATCGCTGAGGCATTCGTCACAATCCCCGGCGGCCTGCCCACTTACCGGCTACGGGCTACCGGCTTATCGGCCGAGGCCGAGCTCAGCCGCCATCAGGTCGCCCGCCTGCTGCTCCAGCTGCTCGTCGGTGAGCCCGTCGTCGTCGGTGTCCGCGCCGTCCGGCGCCGCACCGATCGGGCTGTCCAGCCGGACGTGGGCGATCAGCGACTGCAGCGCCCGCAGCACCGCCGTGCAGGTCGTGCCCCAGTTGGAGAGGTACGAGAACTGCCACCACCACAGCGCCTCGCTGACCCGGCCCTCGCGGTAGTGGGTCAGGCCGTGCTGGAGCTCGCTGACCACGCCGGCCAGGTCGTCCGAGATCCGGAAGGCGTTCGGCTTCTCCGGCGGACCGTACGGGTCGAAGACCTCGTGGTAGACGTCGATCGGCGCGAGCAGCCCGGCGAGGCGCTCGCGCAGCTGCTCGCCGTCCGGCTCCGGCCCGGCGTCGGGCTCGAAGCGGTCCTCCGGGACGACGTCCTCGATGGCGCCCAGCCGGCCGCCGGCCAGCAGCAGCTGCGAGACCTCCAGGAGCAGCAGCGAGACCGCGCTGCCCGGTTCGTCGCCCTTGGCGACCTCGGTGACGGCGAGCACGAAGCTCTCCACCGAGTCGGCGATCTGCACGGCGAAGTCGTCCGGCTCGGAGCCGTGGCCGTGGGTGTGCGGGGCGAGCGCCTCGGGCTCCGGCTGGGGCTGCGGGTCGCCGTGGGGCTGCTGGTTGATCGTCCGGTCAGACATCGAGCAGTCGTCTCCCTTCGAAGGCGCGGCCGAGGGTGACTTCGTCCGCGTACTCCAGGTCCCCGCCGACGGGCAGTCCGCTCGCCAGCCGGGTCACCTTCAGGCCCATCGGCTTGCAGAGCCGGGCCAGATAGGTGGCGGTCGCCTCCCCCTCCAGGTTGGGGTCGGTGGCCAGGATCAGCTCGGTGACCGTGCCGTCCGCGAGGCGCGCGAGCAGCTCGCGGATGCGCAGGTCGTCCGGGCCGACGCCCTCGATGGGGCTGATCGCGCCGCCCAGCACGTGGTAGCGGCCGCGGAACTCACGGGTGCGCTCGATGGCGACGACGTCCTTGGGCTCCTCGACCACGCAGATGACGGCGAGGTCGCGCCGCGGGTCCAGGCAGACCCGGCACTGCTCGGCCTCCGCGACATTGCCGCAGACCGCGCAGAAGCGGACCTTGTCCTTGACCTCCAGCAGCGCGTGCGCGAGGCGGCGCACGTCGACCGGGTCGGCCTGCAGCACGTGGAAGGCGATCCGCTGGGCGCTCTTGGGCCCGACGCCGGGCAGCCTGCCCAGTTCGTCGATCAGGTCCTGAACCACGCCCTCGTACAACGTCGCGCCTTCCCTCGGATGGTCCGGTGGTGCTCCTGGTCGGAGGTGCTCCGGTGCCATCATCCAACGAATCGGGCGTCGGACACACCGCCCGACGCCCGACTCCCACAGAAATCACATGATTCCAAGGTCTGAACGCCAGACCGTTGGACTCCACGGCGGGGCCCCGGACCCGGGCCCTGCCGGCCCGGACCCGGTACTGGACCGGGTGCTGGACCGGACCGGGTACTAGAAGGGCAGGCCGGGGATGCCGCCGCCGCCCAGGCCCTGGGTCAGCGGGCCCATCCGCTCGGCCTGCATCTTCTGGGCCGCCTGGTTGGCGTCCCGCACGGCGGCCAGGACCAGGTCCGCCAGGGTCTCGGTGTCCTCCGGGTCGACGGCGGCCGGGGCGATGGTCAGCGCCACCAGCTCACCCGAGCCCGTCACCGTGGCCTCGACCAGGCCGCCGCCCGCCGTGCCGTTCACCTTCGCCTCGGCCAGCTCCTGCTGGGCCTTCGCGAGCTCCTCCTGCATCTTCTGCGCCTGCTTGAGCAGCTGCTGCATGTTGGGCTGACCACCACCGGGGAACACGGCTCACTCCTTGCTGTCACGCGGTAATTCGTTCGTCACCGTTGAGCCTACGGGCCCCGGGCGGATGCTGTGGCCCCCTGCCGTGGCCCCGCTCCCGGGGGTGCTCAGTTGCCGCGGTGGTGGATCTCCTCCAGCACCGTGGCGCCCAGTTCGCGGATGATCAGCTCCTGGCCGGAGAACGCCTCCTCGTTGAGGTCCGGGTCGTCCTCCTCCGGGATGTCGTCCTCCGGGGCCACCGACTGCACCGGGCGGGCCGGGGGCGCCGCCACGGGCGGCGGGGCCTGCACCGGGGCGGGCGCCTGCACCTGCGGCTGGGGCGGCGACTGGACCGGGGCCGGGGCCTGCATCTGCGGCGGGGCCTGCACCGGGGCGGGGGCGGCCATCGGCGGCGCGGCGGCCGCCGGACGGGCCGGGGCACCCCAGCCGCCGCCGGCCGGGGCGGCCGCGGCCGGAGCCGCGCCCACGCCACCGGAGGGGTCGACGATGCACTCGATCCGCCAGTCCACGCCCAGCGCGTCGGACAGCGCCTGGCGCAGCACGTCGTCGCTGTTGCTGCCGACGAAGCTGTCCCGGGCACCCGCGTTGATGAACGAGACCTGGAGCGTGCTGCCGTCGAACCCGGCCACCTGGCCGTTCTGGCTGAGCAGGATCCAGGTGAAGCGGCGGCGGTTCTTCACCGCCTCCAGGATCTGCGGCCACAGCTGCCGGACCTGCCCGGCGCCCTGCTGCGCGGCCGCGGACGGCTGGCCGCCGGGCGCGGCGGCGGGGGCCGGGGTCGGGGCCGACTGGACCGGGGTCGGCGCGGGCTGCGGGGCGGCCTGCGGCTGGGGCGCGGGGGTGGCGGGGGCAGCGGCGGGGGCCGGTGCGCCGCCGGCGGGCGGGAAGCTGCGCGCGATCGGCCAGGCGCCCGGGGCGGGCCCGGCCGGGGCCGGGGCCTGCACGGGGGCGGGGGCGGGGGCCGCCGCGACCGGCGCGGCGACGGGTGCGGGCGCCGGGGCGGGCACCTCCACCGGCGGGGCGGCCTGGGGGACCGCCGTCATCGCTGGAGCCGTCATCGCCGGGGCCATCGGGGCTGCCATCGGGGCCATCCCGGCCGGAGCCGCGAACCCGCCCGCCGCCGCCCGGCGCTCCAGCTTGTCCAGCCGCGCCTGCAGCGACAGCTCGTCGCTGTACGCGCCCGGCAGCATCACCCGGGCGCAGATCAGCTCCAGCTGGAGCCGCGGCGCCGCGTTGCCGCGCATCTCGGTCAGCCCGGTGTTGACGATGTCGGCGGCCCGGCTCAGCTCGGCCGCGCCGAAGGCGTCCGCCTGGGCCTGCATCACCGCGACCCGGTCCGCCGGGGCGTCGATCAGCCCCTTCTCCCCCGCCTCCGGCACGGTGGCGAGGATCACCAGGTCGCGCAGCCGCTCCAGCAGGTCGGTGACGAAGCGGCGCGGGTCGTGCCCGCCCTCGACCACCCGGTCGATCACCTGGAACACCGTCGCCCCGTCCTGCGCGGCGAAGGCGTCCACCACCTCGTCGAGCAGCGCCGAGTCGGTGTACCCGAGCAGCGACGTCGCCATCTGGTACGTCACGCCGCCCTCGGCGGCACCGGCCAGCAGCTGGTCCATGACCGACATCGAGTCACGCACCGAGCCCGCGCCGGCCCGTACGACCAGCGGGAACACCGGGTCCTCGACCTGGATGCCCTCGCGGCCGCAGACCTCCGCCAGGTAGTCGCGCAGCGTGCCGGGCGGGACCAGCCGGAACGGGTAGTGGTGGGTGCGGGACCGGATCGTCCCGATCACCTTCTCCGGCTCGGTGGTCGCGAAGATGAACTTGAGGTGCTCCGGCGGCTCCTCGACCACCTTGAGCAGCGCGTTGAACCCGGCCGAGGTCACCATGTGCGCCTCGTCCAGGATGAAGATCTTGTACCGGCTGTGCACCGGCGCGAAGAAGGCCCGCTCGCGCAGCTCGCGCGCGTCGTCCACACCACCGTGCGAGGCGGCGTCGATCTCGATCACGTCGATCGAGCCGGGCCCGCCGGTCGCGAGGTCCCGACAGGACTGGCACTCCCCGCAGGGCGTCGGCGTCGGCCCCTGTTCGCAGTTGAGGCAACGGGCCAGGATGCGCGCGCTCGTCGTCTTGCCACAGCCGCGCGGCCCGCTGAACAGGTACGCGTGGTTGACCCTGTTGTTGCGCAGGGCCTGCTGGAGCGGGGCGGTCACGTGCTCCTGCCCGATGACCTCCGCGAAGGTCTCGGGGCGGTAGCGGCGGTACAGGGCTAGGGACACACCACCGACGATATCGGGACGGACGGACAAACGCGTCGCCCCTTCCCTCCGGGCCCCCGCTCTCCCCGAGGCCCGCACGGCCCCGGGAACGCAAAGACCCCTCGTGCACCCGCCAGAGCCCTCCTACCCTTGCTGCCTTCCGGCCCTGGGGGGGTTCAGAGAGATGACGCCACACGAGGGGCTGACCCCCACAGTACCGGATCCCGGCCCCGACGATCCACAGGCCACCCCCTCCCCTCGGCCTGCGGGATAGCTGGTCGCGAGCACCCCGAAACATGTACTAAGCTCTCCCACGGAGGATTCGCCTAGAGGCCTAGGGCGCACGCTTGGAAAGCGTGTTGGGAGCAATCCCTCACGAGTTCGAATCTCGTATCCTCCGCCTTCACGAAGGCCCCGACCGGTTCGCCGGTCGGGGCCTTCGTCGTTTCCCGGTGCGTTCCCGGTGCGGCGCCCGGTCCCGGTGGGGGTCAGGTCCGGGCGGTGGCTGCCGCGCGGGTGGCGGCTTCGGCGACGGTGGCGGCGGCGTGGGCGGCGCGGCCGGTCGTGCGCCAGTCGTCGATGAGCCGGAGGGTGGGGGCGGGGGGTAGGAGTCCGAGCTGTCCGAGGAGGGTGACGTCGTCGCGGACGGCCTCGTGCCGGACGACCTTGCCGTCCCGCAGGTGCAGGACGTGGACCTGTTCGGAATCGATCTCGGCCCCGGTGGGCGGGATGACCTGGTCGAGCTCGCCGTCCCGGTAGCGGATGAAGGGGCCGGTGTGCCGGCCCTTCATGTGCAGCCGTATCCACACCCGGTCGCCGTCGCGGACCAGGTCGGTGACGGGGAAGCTCAGGTCGGCGAAGGCCGAGCGCAGCCACGCGCCCGAGGCCAGGGCGCCGGCCGGCCCGGGGATCGAGCAGGCCTCGGGGGAGACGACCGCCTCGCGGTTGGTGAAGTCCTCGTGCACGGCCGCTGCGGCCAGTGCCGCGTCCCCGGTCGCCAGGACCGTGAAGAGTCCGCGGGCCGCGTCCTCGGCTGACATTCCCATCGGTTCGGTTCCTCTCGTGCATGGGGCGGGTCGCCGCCCTGACCGACATTCAGGTTACACAGAACCTATTGAATAGGTCGAGCACTTCCTCGACTAGGCTGCCCCCATGCCGACCAAACGCAAGTACGTCTCGCCCCGGCGGGAGCAGGCCGCGGCCGAGACGCGCGCGCAGATCCTCCAGGCGGCGACCCGGCTGTTCGCCGAGCGTGGCTACGGGCGGGTGACCGTCGCGGACATCGCGGCGGAGGCGGGCGTCTCCTCGAAGGCCGTCTTCGCGAGCGCCGGGAGCAAGGGCGACATCCTCAACGAGATCGTCGACACGGCCGTCCGGGCCGCGGGCGACGAGCAGGCGGTGCGCGCCGTGCTCGCCGAGCGGGACCCGGAGTCCGCGCTGGGCGCGCTGGCCCGCGGCACCCGGGCGGGGAACGAGGGCCTGTTCACCGTCCACGAGGCGATCCACAAGGCGCTGCCGTCGCACGAGGACGGCGAGGCCCTGTGGGAGCGCGCCACCGCCGACTACCGCGCCGCCCTCCGCACCGCCGCGCACCACCTGCACACCCTGGCGCCCACCGGCCGGCCGGAGGAGGAGACGGCGGACCTCCTGTGGTTCTGGTTCGGCCCGGGCGGCTGGCGCACCCTGGTCGCCGAGAACGGCTGGTCCTGGGACCGCGCCGAAGCCTTCCTCCTCCGCACCGCCGTCGCGACCCTGCGGACACCGTGATCCGAGGGAGTCGGACGCGACGGAACTCCGGTGATCGATCGAGTAGTTGAGGATCGGGCAGGCCGATTCGGGGACCGCGCTCTCCAGGGGCCTGGCGAAGCAGGTCGCGAGCCGGTCACGGACGCCCTGCGGTGACTCGTGCAGGGCCGGGACGGCGGGTGGCGGATGATGGGGAGGAGCGCGGGAGCGGACGTGAGGGGCAGCGCAGTGGCTGACAGCGGAACCAGCGGTGCGGGACCGGAACTCCCGGCGGGCGATGGGGAGTCCGGGGCCGTCGCAGCCGCCGCGCGGCCCGAGGACGGGGCGGCGGAGGGCTCGGGACGGCGGCGGCGGTCGGTGGTCCGGCGGCTGGCCGTACTGGTGCTGGTGCTCGTACTACTGGGCGGGGCGCCCTGGTGGACGCTCTTCGGTTCGGGTGCCGACTGGCCGTTCCCGGTGGTCCTGGCCGGCACGGTGGTGTTCGCCGCCTGGCTGGTGTCCTTCCCGTTCCTGATGATCGCGGGCCACGGGTCGCGGCGGAACGACCGGGCGGCCCGCGTCGCGGACACCAGCCTCGGGGTGGTCTGGGTGCTGTTCACCTGGTCGGTGCTGGGCGGGCTGGTGAACCTCGTCCTGGGCGGGCTCGACGTCGGCGGCGCCGACCGGGCCAGGACCGTGGCGGCGGCGGTGGCCGCGGTCTCGGCCGGGCTGCTCGCCTGGGGGCACCACGAGGCGATGCGGGTGCCCCGGGTGAAGCGGCTGGACGTCCACCTGCCGCGGCTCGGCGGCGGACTGGACGGGACCAGGGTCGTGGTGCTCGCCGACACCCACTACGGGCCGATCGACCGGGCGGACTGGTCGGCCCGGGTCGCCGAGGCGGTCAACGCGCTCGACCCGGACGTGGTGGTCCACGCCGGGGACATCGCCGACGGCACCCCCGCCCAGCGCCGGGAGCAGTCCGCGCCGCTCGGCACCGTCCGGGCCCGGCTGGCCAAGGTCTACGTCACGGGCAACCACGAGTACGGCGGGGAGGCCCAGGGCTGGCTGGACCGGATGGCGGACCTCGGCTGGGAGCCGCTGCACAACCGCCACGTCGTGGTCGAGCGCGGCGGGGACGCCCTGGTGCTGGCCGGCGTGGACGACGTCACCGCGGAGTCCTCCGGCCTGGCCGGGCACCGGGCCAACCTGCTCGGCGCACTGGCGGGCGCGGACCCGGACCGGCCGGTCCTGCTCGTCGCCCACCAGCCCAAGTACGTCCCGCAGGCCGCGGCCGCCGGCATCGACCTGCAGATCTCCGGACACACCCACGGCGGCCAGATCTGGCCGTTCAACTTCCTCGTCCGGATCGACCAGCCGGTGGTGCACGGCCTCAGCCGGCACGGCGAGCGCACCCGGCTCTACACCAGCCGGGGCACCGGCTTCTGGGGGCCGCCCTTCCGGGTCTTCGCCCCGAGCGAGATCACCGTGCTCACCCTGCGCTCGGGCGAGGCCCCGGCGGGCGGGTAGCGCCCCCCGGCCGGCGGGCAGCGCGCCCCCGGGGGGTCACACCGGCCGGTTGGGCTGGTCAAGGAGCAGCTGGACTCCGTCGAGGATGCGGGCCAGGCCGAACTCCAGCGGGTCGACGGGGTCGGGGGCGAAGGCGCCGGCGGCGATGGCCCGGGTGAGGGTGGGGAAGCGGTCGGCGTGGCGTTCCAGGACCTCGTTGGTGAGGCGGCCCCACTCCCGGCTGTGCTCCTCGTCGAAGTCGAGGTCCTGCTGGACGAGGGTGCGGACCAGGCCGGCGACCAGGACGAACACCCGGTGCTGCTCGGCGGCGCTCAGACCGGAGGACTCCAGGGCGGCGAGGGCCGCGTCCAGCCAGCCGAGCTGGTGGGGGCCCATGAGCTGGCGGCGCATGGCGGTGGCCGCCAGCAGCCAGGGGTGGGCGCGGTGGAGCGCGGCCGAGCGGCGAGCCCACTCGGTGATGCGCTGCCGCCAGTCCTCGCCGGCGGCTGACAGGTCGGGGGCCCCGGCGAGCACGGACTCGACCATCAGCTCGACCAGTTCGGCCTTGCCGGGCACGTAGCGGTAGAGCGCCATGGCCGAGACGCCGAACTCGGCGGCGACCTTGTTCATGGAGACCGCGTCCAGCCCCTCGGCGTCGGCGATCACCACGGCGGCGGCGGCGATGCGCTGGGGGGTCAGGCTGGGCTTGGGCCCGCGGGTGGGCTGGTCCCGCTCGCCCCACAGCAGTGCGATGCCCGCGCGCAGGTCGCGTGCCTTCTCCTTGGCCATCCCGGTCTCCTCTTCGAATCTTCGTTGACAGCACCCAGAACTGTGTATACCTTAAACACATCTGCTGACGCGGTAAACAGTTTGGGGGATACACCATGCTTGCCACCATCGCCATCGCCACCACCGCCGCCCTCGCCACTCCCGTCGCCGGGGTGTTGGGCTACCGACAGCTCAAGCGCGCGGCACTCGCGAAGAAGCTCCGGATCACCGCGCCGAACGGCATCGAGGAGTCCGGCTTCGTCCGGATCGGCGGCATCGACCAGTGGGTCTCCATCCGCGGCGAGGACCGCAACAACCCGGTGGTCCTGGAGATCCTCGGCGGCCCCGGCGCCTCCAACCTGGTCTTCCTCCCCCGCACCCACAGCTGGGAGAAGCACTTCACGATCGTCCGCTGGGACATGCGCGGCGCCGGCTTCACCTTCGCCGCCGGCGGCCCGGACGGGCAGGGCGAGCTGAGCTACCCGCAGCTGTACCGCGACGCCCTGGAGGTCACCGAGCACCTGCGGGCCCGGCTCGGCGTCGACCGGCTGCTGCTGGTCGCCAACTCCTTCGGCACCGTCCTCGGCCTGCGGCTGGCCCGCAACCACCCCGAGCTGTACTCGGGTTACGTCGGCACCGACCAGAACATCATCGACGGCGGCCGGGAGCGCACCGCCTACGACGCCCTCGTCGACCGGCTGCGCGCGGCGGGCCGCAAGAAGGAGAAGGAGCTGGCCACCGCCCTGGCCATGGGCGCCGACCGGACCCGGTGGACCACCAAGGACGTCGCCGAGTACAACAAGCTGGTCCTCACCAGCGACCCGCTCTCCTACGACACCATGAAGACCGTGGTGATGCGCTCGCTCTGGTTCTCCCCCCTGCACACCCTGCGCGGCCTGCGGTCCTACCTGAAGGCCATGGAGTTCTCCGAGCAGCTCCAGCTGGAGGCCGCCACCTTCGACGAGCGCGCCGAGGGCACCGATTTCCGGATCCCGTTCTTCGTCTTCCAGGGCGACAGCGACGTCCTCACCCCGCCCGCGCCGGCCCGGCGGTTCTTCGACGACGTCACCGCCCCGGTGAAGGAGTTCGCGCTGATCCAGGACGCCAGCCACTTCGCGAGCTTCCGTCACCCCGACCGGTTCCTCGACCTGATGCTCACCAAGGTCCGCCCGGCGATCACCGCCCGGCCGGCCGCCCGCTGAACCGGGCGGGCCGGTGTCACTCCGCCACGACGGCTATCTCGTGGACGGCGTTGCGGTCACCGGTGAGCGGCTGGACCCGCCCCACGGAGTCGGTGGCCCGGCAGCGGATCCGGTGCCGCCCCGGAGCGAGGTCGTGCCGGAGCCGGAAGCGCTGCCACGTCGGGTGCGGACCGCGCGCGTCCAGCTCGGCGGGCTGCCAGTCGGCGTCGTCCACCGCGACCTCGACGGCCGTCACCTCGGTGGAACTCCAGGCGTAGCCCGCCAGTTCGCGGACCCCGGCGGGCACGGTGGAGCCGTCCCGCAGGCTCAGCAACTTGCTGCTGACGTCCTTCTCGCGGACCGGCCGGACCTCGCTCTCCCCCGGCAGGACGCGGGTGTACAGGCGGGTGGTGAACAGGTGCTCGGCGCGATCGGCGGCCAGCACGATCCTGGTCAGCCACTTGACCGAGTTGGTGCCGAACATCAGCGGCGCCACCGCGCGCACCGGGTACCCGTGGTCGGGGCGCAGCGGTTCGCCGTTCATCCGGTGCGCCAGGACGACCTCGGTGCGGGCCTGCTCCAGCGGCAGGTCCTTGAGGAAGTTCACGTCGCTCTCCCCCGCGAAGTCGGCCCGGTCGGCGCCCTCCAGCCAGACGTGCCGGGCCTCCGGAAGCGGACCGGCCAGCGCCAGCACCTCGGCGAGCGGGACGCCGACCCACTCCAGGTTGGTGACGGCGCGGGTCGGCACGGTGGGGTGCAGCGGATTGCCGAAGCACTCGTGGACGGCGGTGAATTCGGTCTGCGGCAGGCGCTGCAGGGCCTGGAAGTCCAGCCGCAGGGGCCGCTCCACCAGGCCCTCGACGGTGAGCGTCCAGCTGTCGGCGTCGAGCCCCTGGGGCCGACCGAGGTGGTTGCGGATGAACACCTCGTCGACCGGGGTGCGGAAGAGGTCGTGCGTCTCCGGATTCGTCTTGAACATGCGTCATACCCCCGTGCTGATTCCACTGTTCCCGGGATCGACGGTACAAGGAGGGACTGACAACGGGCAGCTCAGGCCCCCGCAGCCCGCGCCTCGGCCAGCAGTTCCGCCACCGTCGCCGCCTTGTGCTCCGAGTACGCGAGCAGCCGCCCGGTGGCCCCGGCGGCCTCCCGCTTGGCCCGGGCGTAGCGGGCGGCCGCCTCCGGGTGGGCCCGCAGGTGGTCGCGGAAGAGCAGGTTGTCGGCCCACAGCCGGCCGCCCAGCGCCACCACGTGGACGTTGGCCGACTGCTCCGAACGCCGCCGCAGATAGCGCCGACCGGGAACGCCGGACTCGCCCAGGTCCTCGAAGCCGAGGCCGCGGACGTGCCCGGCCACCGCCTCGACGTCCCCGGCCGCGCAGCCGACCTGGACGTCGAGCACCGGCTTGGCGGCCAGGCCGGGCACCGAGGTCGAGCCGATGTGCTCGACCTCGACCGCGCCCCCGACCGCACCGGGAAGCCCCCGCAGCCCGGCGGCGAGCCGCTCCGCCAGGGCCCGGCCGAGGGCGGCCCAGGTCGGGTCGTACGGGACGACGTGGATCGGTTCGTCCAGCTCAGGGGTGGTGTTCGACATGACCGGAGGGTAGCGGTCGGAGGCGTCCGATTCCTTCAAGACCCCCCGCCCGCGGCCCGCCTAGCGTGGTGGCCATGAACAGCACACCAGCACCGCGGTTCGCCTTCATCGGCCTGGCCGTCTCCGACATGGCCGCCTCGGTCGCCTTCTACCGGCGGCTGGGACTGGCCTTCCCCGAGGGCTCCGAACAGGAGCCGCACGTCGAGACCGAGCTGCCCGGCGGGCTGCTCCTGGTCCTCGACGCCGAATCGACCATCCGCTCCTTCCACCCGGACTGGCAGCCGCCGACCGGCGGCGCCCGGGCGGCGCTGGCGTTCCGCTGCCAGAGCCCGGCACACGTGGACGCGGTCTACCAGGAGCTGACCGAGGCCGGGTACCAGGGCGAGCTCAAGCCCTGGGACGCCTTCTGGGGCCAGCGCTACGCCTCACTGCGCGACCCGGACGGCAACGGGGTCGACCTGCTGGCACCGCTCCAGGACGCGTGAGGGCCGGCCCGCTCACAGCAGCTCCGTCACCCGGGCCCCCGCCAACTCCCGTACGTCGCGCGACAGATGAGCCTGGTCCGCGTAGCCCGTCCGGGCCGCCGTCTCGGCGAGCGGGACGCCGGCGCGGGCCAGCCCCAGCGCGCGCTGCAGCCGCAGGATCCGGGCCAGCGTCTTGGGACCGTAGCCGAAGGCGGCCAGCGAGCGGCGGTGCAGCTGCCGGGCGCCGAGCCCGACCGCCTCGGCCGTCGCGGCGACGCTGCGCCCGGCCGCGAGCGCGCCGGCCACCGCCCGCACCAGCGGGTCCTCGGGCCGCGCCGCGGCCGCCAGGTGCAGCGCCAGTTCCTCCAGGGCGACGGCCGGGTCGGCGGCGGCGTCGATCCGCCCGGTCAGTCGGCGCACCTCGGCGGCGGGCCGCAGGTCCGCCAACTCGACCCGGCGGTCGCGCAGTTCGTACGCCGGCACGCCGAGCAGCAGCGGCCCGGCGCCGGGCCGGAAGCGGATGCCCGTCCACGGCCCGCGCAGCCCCGGACCGGGCCGGAACGCCCGGGTGTCCGGTCCGGCGACCAGCAGCCGACCCTCGCTCCAGAGCAGGTCCATGCAGCCGTCCGGCAGCACCAGACCGTCCGCGCCGCCGTCACTGCCACCGTCACCGGCACCGCCGCCGGCCGGGCTCGCGCCCTTCGTCCACAGCACCGCCCCGGGCAGCCTGGACGCGCGTTCCGCGTAGTCGGTGGGCATGTTCGAAGGCTACGCGCGCCGGGCGGGCGGCGCGTTCCGGGAGCCTTCGGCGGTCCCACCTGCGGTCCCACCGGCGAGGTGGCCGGCGGCCAGGTCCGCGACGATCGCCCCGGCCCGGTCGTTCAGGTGGAGGTGGTCGACCAGCAGGTGGAGGCCCCGGCCCCGGGCGATGCCGTCCCAGGAGTGCCGGAGGAGCAGGTGGCGGACGGCCGAGCGGAAGGCGAGGCCGACCCGGTAGCCGAAGGCGGGCGCGCCGGTGCCGCACTCCCGCAGCACCTCGACCATCCGCTCGTGCACCGGCAGGTAGTCGACGCCGACGCCCCGGGCGAGTTCGGCGACGACGGCGTTGAACGCGCGGACCCGCCGGTTGGACGGGGAGTCCGGGTCCTCGCCGAACGGCGGCAGCGAGGCCAGCGCGATCCGGGCGCGGCTGCCGGTCCGAAGCACTTCGACGATCGCGCCGAGCCGCTCCCGGTACCGCTCCGGCCCGGCGCCGCCCAGCAGGTCGTTGGTGCCGATCATGACCACCACCTCGGCCGGCCGCCGGTCGAGGACATCCCGGCCGATCCGCTCCAGCAGGTCGGCGCAGGTGTCGCCGTTGCGTCCGGCGTTGACGAGGTCGAGGCCCCGGCAGTCGGACCGCCGGCGCAGCGCGGCGACCCAGTCGGTGCCGACGGTGCCGTGCACCAGGCTGTCCCCGGCCACCACGGCCACCGGCGAACTCCCGCCGCGCAAGGGCGGGTTGACGGGCGGGCGACGGAAGACGGCCCAGCCCAGGGCAGCGGCGCAGGCGAACAGCCCGCCGGTCGCGGCGGCGAGGCCGGGGAGGAGCCGTTGCATGGGGACCTGCCTGGGATCGGGTTGCCCGGGGCGGCGGCGACGGGCCACCCGAGCGGGGTCATTGCACCCTAGGGCGTGTCTGACAATTCCCGCCGGGCGCGCGACGCCGGGGCACGCACCTCGCCGCGTTGTCGTCAGTCGCCGATGCTCCGCATGGACTCCCTCCTCCGCCTTGCGATGCACGCACCCCAACGCCGCGCGCTGATCCGACGCGAATTGTCAGACACGCCCTAGCCCGCTCGCCGCTGCGCCCAGACGGCAACCGCCCGAGGCCCCGACCGGCGGACCGGTCGGGGCCTTCGGGGAGGGTGTGCGGTCAGGCCGCCACCCCGGCGGAGGCCGCCGGGGCCTCGACGCCCGGCTCCTGGGGTTCGACCCCGCCCGGCGCCTCCGCGCCCGCCGCCGGCTTGCCCCGCATCAGCACCAGGGTGAGCGCCGCCGCCACCAGGACCGCGATCCCGCCGACCGTGAAGGTGGTGGAGGTGGCGGTGTTGAAGGCCTCCCGGGCGGCCCGGGCCAGGGCGCCGTCGCCGCTGCCGGCGGAGAGGGCGAGCGCGTCGGTGACGGCGTGCCGGGCGGAGGCGGGGGCGTCGGCGGGCATGGCGCCGGTGTAGGTGCTGGAGAGCACGGTGCCGAGGATGGCCACGCCGAGGGCGGCGCCGGACTGCTGGATGGTGTCGTTGAGCGCGGAGCCGACCCCGGCGTGCTCCCCGGGGATGGCCCCCATCAGCGCGTTGGCGGCGGCCGGCATGCCGAGGCCGGAGCCGATGCCGAGGACCAGCATGGCGAGGGCGACCTTGGCGAAGCCGTCGCCGACCGAGAGGGTGGCCAGCAGGCCGAAGCCGCCAGCGATGATCACCATGCCGATCGAGGTCAGCACCCGGGCGGAGAGCTTCTTGCCGAGCGCCGCGCCGATCACGTTGAAGGCGAGCGAGGCGACGGCCAGCGGGATGAAGGCCAGGCCGGTGTCGGTGGGCGAGAACTCCAGCACGAACTGCAGGTACTGGGTGAGCACCAGCATCAGGCCGCCGGTGGCGAAGGTGAGCAGGACGAGGGAGAAGCTGGCGCCGGTGAAGACCCGGTTGCGGAACAGCTTGAGCGGGACCATCGGCGAGTCGGTGCGGACCTGGCGGACGCCGAAGCCGACCAGTGCGGCGATCGCGACGGCCAGCGAGCCGAGGGTGTTGACGTGGGCGAAGCCGTCCCGCGGCAGGACGATGATCGACCAGACCAGGGCGGTCATGCCGACCATCGAGAGCACCATGCCGGGCAGGTCGGGCTTGCGCCAGGGGCCCTTGGACTCGGGCATCAGCACGACCGCCGCGACGATGGCCACGGCCGCGACCGGCACGTTGAGCAGGAACACCGCGCCCCACCAGAAGTGCGCGATCAGCGCGCCGCCCAGCACCGGGCCGCCGACCAGGCCGATCATGGCCACCGCGCTCCAGGCGGCGATCGCCTTGGGCCGCTCCTCGTCGTCGAAGACGGTGATCAGGATGGAGAGCGTGCTGGGCATGACGAGGGCACCGCCGACGCCCATCAGCACACGGCCGGCGATCAGTTCACCGGGGCTGTGGGCGACTGCGGCGACCAGTGAGGCGGCGCCGAACAGCACCAGCCCGATGATCATCACTTTTCGTCGTCCGAACCGGTCGGACAGGCTGCCCGAGGTCAGCAGCAGGCCGGCGAAGACCAGGATGTACGAATCGATGATCCACTGGATGTCCTGCGCCCCGGCCTTGAGGTCCTCCGCGATCGGCGGGATGGACACCGTGAGCACCATGTTGTCGATCACCAGCACCAGGCTGCTGAGGCACAGCACGACCAGGATGAGCCAGCGACGCGGGTGACGATCCACCGCGATTCCCCCTTCGGTTCGGCACGTCGGCCGCAGCCCCGCGCACGTCCTCGCGTCGGCGGCAGCCGCGCGGAAGTCCCCGTGGCGCACACCGTCCGCCGTCCCCGACCGAACGGTGTGCGCTACGTCGAACACTGTACGGAGACCGAACACTGTGCGCAAGGCCGTACGGCGTGCGCCCGCCGAACGGTGTACGTGAGGCCGTACGGTGTTCGGCGCCGGGGCCTATGCTGGACGGACCGCACCCGACCAGGGGGCACGTGGAATGGAGAAGCCGATGACGGCCAAGTCGGAGGACAGCGCACCGGAGCACCGGAGCGAAGCGCAGCCCGGCATCACCTCGCCGTGGAACCGCCCGCAGAAGCGGCGGACCCAACCGGCCCTCAGCCGCGAGCAGATCGTCGCCGAGGCCTTCGCGCTGCTGGACTCCGACGGCATCGAGGCGCTGAGCATGCGCAAGCTCGGCGCCCGGCTCAACGCCGGTGCGACCTCCCTCTACACCCACGTCGCCAACAAGGAGGAGCTGCTCGCCCTGGTCGTCGACCAGGTCTTCGGCGAACTCCCGGTGCCCCGGGTCACCGGCGCCGAAGACCCGGAGGTCTGGCGCGCGACCGTCATCGAGAGCTGCGAGGCCATGCGCGCGACCATCACGCGCCACCCGTGGATGGTCTCGGTGATCGGCGACGTCGGGATGATCTACCTCGGCCCCAACTGGATGCGGCTCTCCGAGGCCCTGCTCGCCGTGGCGGAGACGGCCGGCTTCGGGTTGGCCGAGGCCAACGACATGATGAGCGTGGCCATGGGCTACACCATCGGCACCGCCTGCGTGGAGGCCGCCTGGCTGAGCGCCCTGACCAGGAGCGGCCAGAGCGAGCAGGAGTTCACGGCACAGATGATGCCCGCCGTCATCGACGCCACCAAGGACCATCCGCGACTGCACCGGCTGTACACCACCCACGTGCCGGACGAGGTCGACGAGGGCCGGGACAGCACCTTCCACCGCGGGCTCACCACGATCCTGGACGGCATCGAGGCGCGGCGGTCCAAGGCCTGAGCCCGGACCGCCACGCCCCGTCCGGGCTCAGGCCTTGGACCGTCAACTCCCGCTCAGCGCCTGGACCTCGGCGTAGCCGGGCAGCGGACCGACCGGCCCGCCCGAGGCCACGGCGGCGGCCGTCGACACCGCCGCCGCCAGCGCCGCCCGGTACAGCAGCCCGCCCGTGCTGACCCGGGCCACCCCGAGCGCGGCCAGCTCGGCGAGGCTCGGACCGGTCGGCGTCCAGAGGATGTTGAGCGGGACGGACAGCCGCCCGACCAGCTCGGCGATCGCCGCCGGCTCGCTCAGCCCGGGCACGAACACGCCGTCCGCGCCCGCCCGCCGGTAGGCGTCCAGCCGCCGTACGGTCTCCGGCTCCGGGCCGTCGTGGCCGCACCAGTAGGTGTCGGCACGGGCGTTCACGAACAGCTCCGGCACGGCGGCCTTCACCGCCGCGACCTTCGCCGCGTGGAGCTCGACCGGTGCCAGGGTGCCGTCCGGCCGGCCGTCCTCCAGGTTGATGCCGACCGCCCCGACCCCGGCCAACTCCACGGCCAGCTCGGCCACTTCGGCCGGATCGTCACTGAATCCGGACTCCACATCGACGCTCAGCAGGTAGCTGTCGCGACCCAGCCGGTGGGCCAGCCGGACGGTCTCCGCGCGGGTCGCGGCGGCACCGTCGGGCAGCCCGGCGGCAGCCGCCACGCCCAGGCTGGTGGTGCCGATCGCGGGGTGGCCGGCGGCGGCGAGGGCGGCCGCGGAGGCGTGGTCCCAGGCGTTCGGGAGCAGCAGCGGGCGGCCGGGGCGGTGGTGCAGGGCGGCGAACGCGGTCAGCGGGGCGGGGGTGGTCATCGGGTCTGCTCCTCGGTCGTGGTCGGGTGGTTGGTCGTGGTGGGGCCCTCGGTCGTGGTGTGGTTCTCGGTCGCGGTAGGGCTCTTGGCCGCGGTCGGCCCCACCGAGTCGGCGTAGTACGCGGCGGCCCCGGCGAGGTGGCAGACGATCTGCCGGAAGCTCCAGCCCGTCCCCGGCGAGTCGTCCAACTGCCGCTCCGACAGCGCGGCGACCCGCTGGGCCCAGATCCCGCCGAGCCGGGTGAGCCGGCTGCGCGCCTCGTCCAGGTCGGCGGCGGTGAACGGCGCCAGGTCGGCCGGGGTGGTGACGTTGGAGGCGTGCCAGTGGTCGGCGGCGGCCGGTTCGCCCGCCAGCCGGGCCTCCACCTCGGCCAGGTGGTCGAGCAGGTGGTCGGCGACCCGGCGCACCACCTTGTGCGGGGTGTAGGTCCGGCCGTCGGCGTTGACCACCGGCCGGCCGTCCCAGGCCGTCCAGGTGTCCGCCAGCGCGAGCACGTGCCCGACCGACGCCGGGATCAGGGCGGCCAGTTCGGCCCGGCCGAGGTGCTCCTCGGCGGGCGGCACCGAGGTGTCCGACGGGTCGGAGGAGCCGTACAGGATGCCCTCGGCGATCACCAGGGCGTGCGAACGCCCCGGGCAGAGCCGGGGCTCGGCGCCGAAGGCCAACGGCTCCCGCCCGGGCTCGCGGGCCGCGTCGAGGTCGAGCCGTACGTGCGCCCCGGCGGGCACGGCGACCCCGCCGACCACGGTCGCCCGGGCCGCGAACCGGCGCATGGTCCGGACCGGCGGATCCTCCCGCAGCACGGCGGCCAGGTCCGGCGCCCCGGCGCCGCGTCGGGCGTGCTCGACCAGGGTCGCGGTGGCCTCGCAGGCCTGCACCAGCAGGCCGATCCGGTTCGCCGCCGTCTCCGGGTCCGCGTCCCCCATCGCGGGCAGCAGCCGGGCCACCGCCGCGTCCGCCTCCGGGTCGTCCGGCGCGGGGTCGAAGTAGGCCCGGGCCACCGCCTTCACGTCCCGCGCGACGGCCTCCGGCCCGGCCAGGCCCAGCGCCGTCGCCAGCACCCGCACCACCCGCAGCCGTAGGTCCGGTTCGTAGCCGCCCGCGGCCAGGACCCGCAGCTCGCCCGGGTCCAGCCGTTCCAGGTCGGCCAGCACCAGCGCCCGGCGCCGGGCGTGCGGCCCGCCCGCGCTGAACCGGGCGACGGTGGCCCGCAGCCAGGCCGCGGTGCCGTACGGGCCGGGCGTCGCGGGCGGCGGGACCAGCGCGGGGTCGGCCAGGGCCGCGGTCACGTCCTCGTAGCGGGCGAAGACCACTTCGTGGGGCGTCGGTTCCTGAGACATCGGCTCGTGGGGCGTCGGATCGTCCATGCCGTCATCGTGGCCCCGAGTCGTTTCGGCCCCGGCCGAACCGTGCCGGGACGACCATGGAGGCATGCCCGATCACGAACGCCTCCCGGTGGACCACCGGGGCTCCCCGCTCGCCGCCCTCGCCGCGCTGCTCGCCGACCCCACCCGCGCCGCCTTCTGCTCCGCCCTGCTGGACGGCCGCGCCTGGACGGCGGGCGAGCTGGCCCGGGCGGCCGGAGTCGCGCCGTCCACGGCCAGCGAGCACCTGTCCCGGCTGATCGCGGGCGGGCTGCTGAGCGAGGACCGCCAGGGGCGGCACCGGTACGTCCGGCTGGCCTCACCCGCCGTCGCGACCCTGATCGAGGACCTCACCGTCTTCGCCGAAACCGGCCCGGAGGCCGCCGGGGCCACCGCCGGAGGGTCCTCCGCCGAACCCGCCCGCCGCCCCGGCCCGGCCCCCCGTACCCTCCGCGAGGCCACCCGGCAGAGCGCCGAGGCCCGCGCCCGCACCTGCTACGACCACCTGGCCGGCCGCCTCGGCGTGGCCGTCGCCGAGGCCCTGCTCGACCGCGGCCTGGTCAGCGACCGCGCCGGCCTCGCCGTCACCGAGCGCGGCCACGCCTGGCTGGCCGAGCAGCGGATCGAACTGCCGCCGCGGTCCGGCCGCCCGGGCGGGCGCCCGGTGGTGCGCAGCTGCCTGGACTGGACGGAGCGCCGCAGCCACCTCGGCGGCGCGCTGGGCGCGGCGCTCTGCCGCACCGCGCTGGACCGTGCGTGGGTCGAGCGGATCGGCTCCGGCCGGGCCCTGCGGGTCACCCCGGACGGCGGCCGGGCACTGCGCGAGCTGCTCGGCGTCGAGGTGTCCTGAGGGCCGAGGCCCGCCCCGCGCCGTCCCCGCCCTGTCTCACCCCATCGACTTCGCCCCGTCCAGCGCCTCCCGGATGATGTCCGCGTGCCCGGCGTGCTGCGAGGTCTCCGCGATCAGGTGCAGCAGCACCCGCCGGGCCGACCAGCTCGCCCCCGGCTCGAACCAGGGCGCCGGCGGCAGGGGGTGGCCGAGGTCGAGGTCGGGCACGCCCCGGACCAGCTCGTCCGTACCGCGCGCGACCGCCTCGTACGCGGCGAGCAGCCCGGCCAGGGTCTCGCCCTCCGCCATCCGGAA
Source organism: Kitasatospora sp. NPDC058162 (assembly GCF_042884005.1). Lineage (NCBI taxonomy): Bacteria > Bacillati > Actinomycetota > Actinomycetes > Kitasatosporales > Streptomycetaceae > Kitasatospora > Kitasatospora sp. NPDC058162. The sequence goes on along the minus strand of NZ_JBHVUS010000004.1, from coordinate 450,463 downwards.
CTGCTCCGCCCAGTCCCCGTCGTCGCCGCCGCGCATCGCCGCCGCGCCGCCGGTGATGAACCGCGCCCAGCGCGCCTCGACGGCCGTGACGTGCTTGATCAGGCCGCCCAGGCAGAGCTCGCTGGCGGTGGTGCGCCGGGCCGCCTGCTCGTCGGTGAGGTCCCGGACGGTGCGGCGCAGCAGGCCGCGGTGCTTGTCCAGGGTCTCGACGAGGTCCTCGCGCTCGCCCATCAGACGTCCACCGTCGGCGGCTGGTCACCCACCGTACGGCCCAGGTCGATCAGCCCGAAGGCCGCGCCCTGCTGGTCGCCGACCGCCGCGAACCGCCCGAACGGGCTGTCCATCGGGCCGAAGTACACCTTGCCGCCGCGGGCCGTCAGCCGCCCGATCGCGGCGTCGGTGTCGTCCACGGCGAAGTAGACGCTCACGTACGAGGGCGCCTCGGGCGGCAGGAAGTCGCCCTCCGCGCCCATCCGGCCCAGCACCGGCCGGCCGCCGACCAGGAACATCCGGTAGTCGAACTGCTCGGAGTCCATCTTCCGCACGCCGTACGGGAAGACCGCCGGGAAGAAGGCGTCGGCCTTCCCGGGCTCGCGCGTGACGAGTTCGGCCCAGGCGTACGCGCCGGGCGCGTCCTGCTTCTCGAAGCCCTCGTGGGTACCGCCCTGCCAGACGCCGAACACCACCCCGCCCGGGTCCTTGGCGATCACCATGGTGCCGAAGTCGCCGACCTGCATCGGCCCCATCACCACCTCGCCGCCGTTGGTCCGGATCCGCTCGGCGGTGGCGGCGGCGTCCGGCGAGGCCAGGTACAGGCACCAGGCGGACTGGACCTGCTCGCCGGGCATCGGCGGCACGATGGCGGCCACCGCCTTGCCGTCCGAGTACGCCTGGGTGTAGTTGCCGTACTCCGACGAGCTCTCGCCGAAGGTCCAGCCGAGGACGTCCCCGTAGAAGGCCTTGGCGCCCTCCAGGTCGGTGAACATCGCGTCGGCCCAGCAGGGTGTGCCCTCAGGTAGCGCAGCCATCTCTCAGCCCTCGTGTGCGACGGTGCGGGCGCGCGTCGGAAGGCGCGCGCGGCCCCCGACTCGCCAGCCTAGCCACGACGCGGCGCACCCGCGCGGGCTGGCCCGCGCGGGTGCGCCTGCGTCCAGAGGCGTCCGGAGGCGCCCGTCAGCTCGCCGGGGCCGCCGCGCCGAGCGGCGGACGCAGCGAGCTGGTGCCCAGGCCGGTCGGGCCGAGCGGCACCACCCCCGCCGCCGGGGCGGGCACCGGCGCGGGCCCCGCCGCCGGCACCACCCCGGCCGCCCGGGCCCGCACCGCGCCCGCGAGGTCCCGCTCGGCGCCGAAGTGCCGCTCCAGGTCCTCGGTCCGGTACCGGCGGCACTCCCGGTGCCAGTTCAGTACCCCGGCCAGCCAGTTCTCCAGCTCCCGCACGTACCCGTCGAGCAGCTCCCTGGCCTCCGCCGACAGCCCGAAGTCCTCGTACAGCACCGGGAGTTCCTTCTGCGCGACGTGCTGGAACTGGGCCAGCCGCGAGTGCATCAGGTCGTCGACGATCCGGACCGCCGACGGGTAGTCGCAGTCGAAGAAGTTCTGCACCACCAGGACGATGTTGTGCAGCTCGCCCTCGTACTCGATCTCCTTCTGGTACGAGAACAGGTCGTTGATCATGCAGCCGTAGTCCATCGCGGAGTTCTCCAGCGCCCGCATCGAGCCGTGCCGGTAGACCTCCTCCGGTACGGTCCGCCCGTGGCCGAGGCGGGCGAGCAGCGTGGTGAGTTCGGAGCCGAAGGTGGAGCGGCGCATCTCCAGGTAGTCCACCGGGTCCGGGACGCGGTTCTGGATCTGGTTGGCGAGCTCCCAGATCCAGCTCGCCGTCATCACCTCGATCGCCTCCCGCAGCCGACCCCGGTTCTCCACGGTCATCGGGCCGGCGGTGCGCTCCCAGATGTCGGCGAGGGAGCGCTCCAGCGCGTTGGCGGGTTCGGGCGCGGGGGTGCCGTCCACCGGCATGAACAGCGGCAGCCGCGCGGTGGCGGCCTTGGCGCCGGCCAGGTCGCGGGTGCGGCCGAAGAGCCTCGGGTAGTAGTCGTCGGCCCAGGTGCCCCAGGCCAACCAGGCCGAGGCGATGTCGAGTTGGTCGGCGGTGGCGTCCGGGTGGAGGCCGGCCGCGCAGAGCGCGAGGTCGTAGTCGCGCATCGACTCGGCGTCCCAGATGCCGGATCCGGGCACGTCGGGGTGGCCGGCCAGCAGCCCGACCCGCTCGGCCCACTCGACCACCCGCTCCCGCGCGCCGTCCAGGTGGGGGCTCAGCGTGAGGTCGAACGGCAGCCGGAACTCGGGCAGTTGGGACGGTCCGACGGCCCCGTACGGCACGTGCCCGTGCGACCGCGCCCGCCGCACGGCCGGCGCCGCCGTCGGCCCGGTGCCCGCCGGCGACCCGCCGGCCGCCGCCCCCTTGCGCAGGATGTCCAGCGCCGAGGTCCCGATCCCACCGATCGCGTACCGGTCCCACCAGTTGCCGGCCCCGGGAAGCCCCGGCAGCCCGCCCCCGCTGCCCGGCGGCACCTCACCGGCCGAACCGGCCGCCGCCCCACCGCCGTTCATGTACCGACTGGAGCGCATGTGCCACTCGTGCCCGCCGGACTGCCAGTCCTGCAGCCCCTTGACGTACGCCGTCACCCGGGCCTGGCCCACCGGGTCGAGCCCGGTCTCCGAGAACAGCACCGGCAGTTCGGTGAACACGGTGTTCTCGAACTGCTGCAGCCGCGAGGTGAGCAGGTCGTTCACGGCCTCGGCGGCGTCCTGGGTCGAGCACTCCAGGAAACGCTCCAACACCAGGATGCCGTTGCTCAGTTCGCCCTCGTCCTCGACCTCGCGCTGGTACGAGAAGATGTCGTTGCGCAGGTGCACGGCGTCCGAGAAGGCGTCCATCAGCACCCGCAGCGCCCGCGAACCCGACACCTCCTTCGGCACCTCGGCGCCCGCCGCGTACTCCACCAGCTGCGCGGACCAGGGCGCGCCGCCGACCTTGCGGCGCATCTCGATGTACTCGACCGGGTTGGCGATCCGGCCGGCGTCGATGTTGGCCAGCTCCCACAGCGACTCGTTCAGCAGGTTGCGGGTGCTCTCGGCGAACCGGATCCGCCAGTCCTCCCCCATCACCGGCACGGTCCGCCGCCACAGGTCGGCCAGCCCGGCCTCGACCGGGTTCTCCGGCTCGGGCGTCGGCGTGGCCGGGTCCGCGGGCATGAACAGCGGCAGCCGGTCGAGGTGCGCCTTGCCCGCCTCGCGGTCGTTGGTGCGCTTGTACATGTCGAGGAAGTGGTCGTCGAAGAAGAAGACCCACACGTACCAGTCGGTGACCAGCGACAGCGCCTCGGCGGAGGCGTCGGGGTGGGTGTAGGCGCAGAGCAGCCCGTAGTCATGGGCGTCCAGGTCGGCCTGGTCCCAGACCCCCGACCCCTCCAACATGCCCATCTCCCGGGCCCAGACCGAGGAATGGGCCCGTGCCTCCGCCAGATGGGGATTGAGCCGCGCCGGGTGCGGCACGTAGAAGGACGGCAGTTCGAACGGCTGGGTCACGGCGGGCTGGCCTCTCTTGACACGTCGTTGGGGATCAAGAATGACCCGCCGTCACATCGCCGCACCGCCACAACCGAAACAGTCATACGAGATGCCACTCCCCTGGCACAATGCCCGCCCACGCCCCGGGGGCGGGCCACCGGTCGGTGGTCCGCCCCCGGGGTGTGGGCCGGTCAGCCTGCGAGGCCCAGGACGAGGGAGGCGGCGACCGGGGCCATGTAGATCAGCGGGAAGGGGATGTGGGCGTAGGCGCGGGCGCGGGCGACGGTGATCACGGCGCCGAGGAAGTAGAGGATGACGCCGACGGCGGCCGCGTAGCCGATGGCCGGGACGGCGAGGCCGACCAGCAGGCCGAGGGCGCCGGCGGCCTTGGCGACGCCGAGCCAGGTCCACCAGGCGCGCGGGACGCCGTACTCGGCGAGGGGCCCCACGACGTACTCGGCCTTGGCGAAGACCGAGTACGCGGAGAAGCCGACCATGAGGGCGCCGAGGACGGTGACGACGATGTGGGCGACGGACATTGGAGTGCTCCCCATTCGGTGGCTGGTCGGTCCGATGCGATCGGATCCGGTCGGACACAGCACTGACCCGGCCCGTGCGACGGATGTGACCGCCACGGACAAAAATTTCTCCGCCGCCCCTCCGAGCGGCCCCCAACAACCGCTCCGCCAACGAACAAAGCAGAACTGGCAAGGGATGGAACACCAAGACTTCCCCAGCTACGGGCGTGTTGACGGCGTCCGCCCACGCCGCGTCATCCAGACTGGGCGCCGACCGACGTCAACTCCGAGGAGGCCCAACCTCATGAACGTCACCGTGCGGCTCGCGCAGCAGCCCGAGGCCGACGAACTGCTCGGACGCAGCGCGCTCGCGGCGCTCGTCGGCATGCTGCTGGACCAACAGGTGCCGATGGAATGGGCGTTCACCGGCCCGCTGACCATCGCCCGACGGCTCGGCGGGAACGACCTCGACGCCCACGAGATCGCCACCTACAGCCCGGAGGAGTTCGTCGCCCTGCTGTCCGCGAAACCGGCCGTCCACCGCTACCCGGCCGCGATGGCCAAACGGGTCCAGCAGCTGTGCCAGTTCCTCGTCGCGCAGTACGACGGCGACGCCGCCGCGCTGTGGAAGGACGCCCGCACCGGCAAGGAACTGCTCAGCCGCCTCAACGCGCTCCCCGGCTTCGGCAAGCAGAAGTCGCAGATCTTCCTGGCCCTGCTCGGCAAGCAGTACGGGGTGCGGCCCGAGGGCTGGCGCGAGGCGGCCGGCGCGTACGGCGAGGAGGGCGCCCACCGCTCGGTCGCCGACATCACCGGGCCCGAATCCCTCACCCTGGTGCGGGAGTTCAAGCAGGAGGTGAAGCGCGCCGCGAAGGAGGCCAAGGCCGCCGCCAAGCCCCGCACCACCACCCGGTCCACCGCCGCGGCCGCCACCGCGGGTGCCGGCGGGGCCCGTTGAGCCCAGCCGGGGGCGGCGGCTATCGGCGGTCCGGCACCGCCCGGTAGGCGTACCGCCCGCGCACCGACCGCACGAAGTACCGCCCGTGGCTCTCCGCCGCGAGCAGCTCCCGGTGCACCCGGGCCGGCACGTCCGCGTACCGGTAGACCCGCCCGCCGGTGAACTCCAGCTCCAGCACCCGCGCCCGCGGGTCGTACCCGACCGAGCGCAGCACCGAGGAGTCCACCGCCGTACGGTCCATGACCCTCCCAGTGTGCGGTGAGGGCCCCGGTCGCGCAGTGCGACCGGGGCCCTCAGCCGGGTTCCGGGAGCGGACCCGTCACACCAGGGCGGACTTCCGGTCCTCCGGAGCCCCGTCCGCCGCGTCCGCCGCGTCCCCCGCAGCCGCCGCGACCGCACCGTCCAGCACCGGGCCGTCGAGCAGCGGGCCGTCAGCGACCGCACCGGCCCCGCCCGCCGCCGCCCGCTTCCGCGGCAGCGCGAACATCAGCAGGAACACCGCCACCAGCACCCCCGTGACCCACCACATCGCGTGCACGAACGCCCCGCCGAAGGCCGTCCCCAGCGCGTCGGGCGCGACCACGTCGTCCATCGCCCCGAAGAAGGCGACCGACACCAGCCCGAGCCCGAGCGCGTTGCCGACCTGCTGCACGGTGTTGATCAGCCCGGAGGCCGATCCGGCGTGCCGGCGCGGCACCTCGGACAGCACCGCGTCGGTGATCGGCGCGACGATCAGCCCCATCCCGAGGCCCATCACGACCAGCGGCAGCGCCATCTGCCAGGGCGCGATGGCCGTCCCGTACCGGTTCGCCTCCCAGATGTAGGTGAGCACGCCCGCCGCCATCACCAGCGCGCCCGCCTGGAGCACCTTGCGCCCGAAGCGCGGCACCAGCTTCTGCACCGACAGCCCGGCCGCCGTGGAGACGGCGATCGAGAAGGGGATGCCGGTGGTACCGGCCTTGAGCGGGCTCCAGCCGAGCCCGACCTGCATGTAGAGGGTCCAGACCAGGAAGAAGATGCCCAGCGCGACGCCGAAGGCCAGCTGCACGCAGATCCCGGCCGCGAAGCTCTTCACCCGGAACAGCGAGAGCTCGACCAGCGGCGAGCCGTCCCGCCGGGTCTTGGCCTTCTCGTACACCACGAACAGCACGAACACCGGCAGACTGCCGGCCATCGACAGGTACCCCCAGAGCGGCCAGCCGGCCTCCCGGCCGTGGGTCAGCGGGTAGATCAGCATCAGCAGGCCGAGGCTGGCCAGCGCGACGCCGACCAGGTCGAGCTTGAGCGCGTGCTCGGCCTTGGACTCGTCGATGAACCGGCGACCGAGCAGCAGCCCGGCGATGCCGACGGGCAGGTTGATCAGGAAGATCGGCCGCCATTCGAGGCCGAGCAGGTTCCACTCGGTGAGCAGCGCACCGATCATCGGACCGGACACCGCGCCCAGGCCGACCACCGCGCCGAACATCCCGAACACCTTGCCGCGCTCCTCCGCCGGGAAGGTCGCGTGGATGATCGACAGCACCTGCGGCACCATGAGGGCCGCCGTCCCGCCCTGGAGGATCCGCATCCCGACCAGCATCTCCGGGCCGGTGGCCAGGCCGCACAGCGCGGAGGCCAGCGTGAAGCCGGTGATCCCGATCAGGAACAGCCGCTTGCGGCCGTGGATGTCGCCGAGCCGTCCGCCGGTGATCAGCCCGATGGCGAAGGCCAGCGCGTAGCCGCCGGTGACCCACTGGATCTCGCTGAACGAGGCGCCGGTGTCCTGCTGGATGCTGGGGATGGCGATGTTGACGATGGTGACGTCCACCAGGTCCATGAAGGAGGCGACCATCACGATCGCCAGCGCGATCCACCTCCGCCGGTCGGCTCCTGCCGTACTCATTCCGCTCTCCTCGCTCGTCCGCTGCTGCACGTCCGGAACGGTAGCGGCCATGTAGGTCAGGAGCTGTCCCAGTTGGTCGGGCATGCTGGACGGCATGACCGACACCCCGGCCCGGCTGCTCAACCTGCTGTCCCTGCTGCAGACCCCGCGCGAGTGGCCCGGCAGCGAACTCGCCGAGCGGCTCGGCGTCAGCCCCCGCACCATCCGCCGCGACATCGACCGGCTGCGCGAGCTCGGCTACCCGGTGCAGGCCAGCATGGGCGCGGTCGGCGGCTACCGACTGGTCGCGGGCACCGCGATGCCGCCGCTGCTGCTGGACGACGAGGAGGCGGTGGCCATCGCGGTCGGCCTGCGGGCGGCCGCCGGACACGCCGTGGTCGGCATCGAGGAGGCCTCGGTACGGGCCCTCGGCAAGCTGCTCCAGGTGCTGCCGGCCCGGCTGCGGCACCGGGTGGGCACCCTCAACACCGCCACCGTGCCGCTGCTCACCGGGGACGGCCCGACCGTCGACCCGGAGGTGCTGACCCTGCTGGCCGGCGCCGTCACCAACCACGAGCGGCTGCGCTTCGGCTACCGGGCCCGCGACGGCGCCGAGACCCGGCGCAACGTCGAACCCGAGCGGCTGGTCTCGACCGGCCGCCGCTGGTACCTGATCGGCTACGACCTGGACCGGGAGGACTGGCGGCTCTTCCGGGTCGACCGGATCGCCGAACCGTTCGCCACCGGCGCCCGCTTCACCCCGCGCCCGCTGCCCGCCGAGGACGCCGCCGTGTTCGTGGCGAACCGGCTGCGCCGCTCGCCGACCCGCTCCATGGTGGCCACCGTCCGCCGCCCCGCCGCCGAGGTGGACGGCTGGATGCCCTGGACGGGCGACTACGAGATCGAGCCGATCGACGACCACAGCTGCCGGCTGCGCGCCCGCGCCGACTCGCTCAAGTGGATGGCGGCCGGACTGCTCATGCTGGACTGCGACTTCGAAGTGCACGAGCCCCCGGAGCTGCGCGAACACCTGCGCACCCTCGCCGAACGGGCCGCCCGGGCAGCAGCCCAGGGCGGCTAGGGCCGGGCGGCTAGACCACGGTCCGGCGGTCGGCCCGGCATCCCGCCTCGGGCAACCGCCGGACCGCGACCGGACGACCGGTCGTCAACAGCCCGTCAGACCCCGAACTCGCCGGTCAGCAGCGCCCGGCCCAGGGTGTGGAAGGTGAGGTTGAAGCCGACCTGGGCCGGCGGGGTGTCGGCGGTGACGTCCAGCTTCTCCACGTCCAGCGCGTGCACCGCGAACACGTACCGGTGCGGGGCACCGGGCGGCGGGGCCGCGCCGTCGTACTTGTTGCCGGGGAAGTCGTTGCGCCCGTGGAAGGAGTCCGCGCCCGGCAGGTCCTCGTCCGAGGCGCCGGCGCCGCGCGGCAGTCCGGCGGTGTCGGCGGGCAGGTTGAGCGCGAGCCAGTGCCACCAGCCGGAGCCGGTCGGCGCGTCCGGGTCGTAGCAGGTGACGGCGATGCTCCGGGTGCCCTCCGGCAGGCCCGACCAGGCCAGCTGCGGCGAGAGGTTGCCGCCGGCGTAGATGAACTCCTCGGCCAGCGTGCCGCCTTCGGCGAAGTCCTGGCTGCTCAACGGGAAGGACGGCACCTGCGGCAGGAACTCGTACGGCAGTGGCGGACGAACACTCATGGGTGCACCTCTCACGGGTTCTCACGGTCGGGACGACACCGGTCACTGTAGTGGGGTGCACGTTCGATCCGGCGGCCCCTACAGTCGGTGCCATGGCCTCGGAACACCCCAGCAGCACGGCAAGCGACCTCGACCCCGTCCGCATGATCGCGGACGCCCGTCGGGCGCTGTTCACCATGGTCGGCGTACTCGCCGCGATCTGGCTGATCCAGCTGGTGAACTGGATGGACGACTACGACCTCGGTCGGAACTTCGGCGTGCGCCCGCAGGAGCTGGACCGCTTGCCGAACATCGTCACCGCGCCGTTCCTGCACTGGAACTGGGCCCATCTGGAGGCCAACTCGGGCCCGCTGTTCGTCTTCGGCTTCCTGGCGGCCTACCGGGGGGTGAAGAAGTTCCTCGGCCTCACCCTGCTGGTCACGCTGACCAGCGAGTTGACGGCTTGGGTCTTCGACCCCCCGAACACGATCGGCGCCGGCGCCAGCGGCGTGGTGTTCGGCTACTTCGGCTACGTGGTCCTGCGCGGGATCATCGACCGGAACCTGGTCGACACCCTGATCGGCGTCGTCCTCGGCGCCTCGTTCGCCTACATGGTCACCGGCGCCGTCCCCGGCGTCGCCCCGCACGGCATCAGCTGGGCCGCCCACCTGGGCGGACTGGTCGGCGGGCTGGCCGGCGCCTGGATCTTCCGCAACCGCTCCCCGCGCCCGGCCACCGTGCCGAAGGCCCGCACCGCCTCGGCCCCCAAGCCGACCACCAAGCCGACCCCCAAGCCGACCGCCACCGACCCGAACAGCCCCAACGCCGCCCTGCTCAAGGAGCTCGACGACCTGGGCCTCTAGCCCGACCGGCCCCGCCAGGTATAGACCATTGCCACCCCTGCGGCTAGCGTGAACGGCGCACCTGCCCCCAGCTCCGGAGCCGCACCGTGGAGTCGTCCGTCCTCGCCTTCGCCACCGACCTGCTCGACGAGGGCGCCGACCCCTTCTTCGGCAACCTCACCGAGCGGGCCGGCGTCGGCGGCGTCACCCTGGCCTCCGTCTACCACCAGGCCCGCGACGTCTTCCCGCACAACCCCGGCCGGGTGATCCGCTACCTGGAGCCGGGCGCCGCCTACTTCCGCCCCGACCCGGCCCGCTGGCGGGGCCGCCGGCTGGCGCCCGTGCCGTCCACCGCGATCGGCGACCGCGACCCCTTCGCCGAGGCCGCCGCCGAGACCGGCCGCCGCGGCCTGAAACTGCACGCCTGGACGGTCTTCTGCCACAACGACCGGCTCGGCTTCGCCCACCCCGACTGCGCCCCGGCGAACGCCTTCGGCGACCGCCACCTCACCGAGCTCTGCCCGGCCCACCCGGAGGTCCGCGAGTACGCGCTGACCCTGGTCGAGGAGCTCGCCCGCTACGGCGTGGACGCGATCCGCGCCGAGTCCCTGCACTTCCACGGCCTGCGCCACGGCTACCACCACGAGCGCTACTTCGAGGAGCTGGGCCCGACCGCCGAGGCCCTGCTCGGCGTCTGCTTCTGCCCGCACTGCCGCGCCGCCGCCACCCGCGCGGGCGTCCCGGCCGAGCAGGTCGCCGAGGCCGTGCGGACCGAACTGCGGCGCCGGCTGGCCGACCGGCACGCCGCCGCCGAGCCGGCCGATCTGAGCTCCCTGGCCGACGGCGCCTTCGCCGCCTACCTGGACGCCTCCGCCGCCACCGTCACCGCGCTCGCCGCCGACCTCACCGAGCAGGCCCGCCGGCACGGCCTGCGGCTGAGCTTCCTGGACGGCGCCGGCCCCGGCAAGGGCTGGCTGTCCGGCATCGACCTGCCCGCCCTCGCCGGGGCCACCGACCAGATCGAGACCCTCGGCTACGCCGCGACCGCGCGCGAAGTCCGGGACAAGGTCGCCGCGTTCGCCCTGCACGGCGTCCGCCCGGAGCGGATGGCGGTGATCCTGCGCCCGATGGACTCGGACTGCGACGGCCCGGAGAACCTCGCCGCCAAGCTCGCCGTGCTGCGCGAACTCGGCGTCCCCGAGGTCGAGTTCTACCACTACGGCCTGATGCGGCTGTCCTCGCTGGACCGGATCGGCGCGGCGCTCGGGGCCTGAACTCACCGCCGCCGCTTGGACGTCCCGAACAGGCTGCGCGAGATCTCCTGCCCGAGCTGCTTCCCGGCCGAGCGGGCGAAGGACTTCACGGTCGGGTTGTTGAGCAGCGAGCCCAGCAGCCCGCCCGCCCCCTGGGGTTCGGCCCGCCTACGCGCGGGCTCAGTCGGCTCGGAAGGCGCCGGCGGCTCGACCGGCTCCGCCTCCGGCCGGGGCGCCCGGGCCGCCAGCTTCTCGTACGCGGACTCCCGGTCGATCGCGTCCCGGTAGCGCGCCGTCAACGGCGAGGCGTCCACGGCCGCCTGCAGCGCCCCCGGTTCGATCGGCCCCATCAGCGACTGCGGCGCCCGCAGCCTGGTCGCCGCGACCGGCGTCGGCGCGCCCTTCTCGGAGAGCACGGTGATCACGGCCTCGCCGGTGCCCAGCGAGGTGAGCACCGCGGCGAGGTCGTAGGAGGAGCGGGGGAAGGTGGAGACGGTGGCCTTGAGCGCCTTGGCGTCGTCCGGGGTGAAGGCGCGCAGCGCGTGCTGCACCCGGTTGCCCAGCTGGGCGAGCACGTCGGCGGGGACGTCGCGCGGTGTCTGGGTCACGAAGAAGATGCCCACGCCCTTGGAGCGGATCAGCCGCACGGTCTGGGTGATCGCCTCCAGGAAGGCCTTGGAGGCGCCCCGGAACAGCAGGTGCGCCTCGTCGAAGAAGAACACCAGCTTGGGCCGGTCGAGGTCGCCGACCTCGGGCAGCTCCTGGTAGAGGTCGGCGAGCAGCCACATCAGGAAGGTGGAGAACAGCCGCGGCCGGTCCTGGACGGCGGGCAGTTCCAGCACCGAGACGACGCCCGCTCCGTCCGCGGTGGTGCGCAGCAGTTCGGCGGTGTCGAACTCGGGCTCGCCGAAGAACGCCGCGGCGCCCTCGTTCTCCAGCACGGTGAGCGCCCGCAGGATCACACCCGCGGTGGCCGCGGAGAGGCCGCCGATGGTGCGCAGCTCCTCCTTGCCCTCGGGGGAGGTGAGGTGGCCGATGACGGCGGTGAGGTCCTTGAGGTCGTAGAGCTCCAGGCCCTTGCGGTCGGCGTAGTGGAACACCAGGCTGAGCGAGGCCTCCTGGGTCTCGTTCAGGTCCAGCACCTTGGCCAGCAGCAGCGGCCCGAAGCTGGTGACGGTGGCCCGGATCGGGATGCCGGCGCCCTGGCCGCCGAGCGAGTAGAAGTCGACCGGGCAGCCCCGGGGCGTCCACTGCTGCCCGACCTCGGCGGCGCGGGTGGCGGTGCGCTCGCCGGGCGTGCCGGGCGCGGCGATGCCGGAGACGTCCCCCTTGATGTCGGCGAGGAACACCGGCACGCCCTGGGCGGAGAGCTGTTCGGCGATCAGCTGGAGGGTCTTGGTCTTCCCGGTGCCGGTGGCCCCGGCGACCAGCCCGTGCCGGTTGAGCACCGCGAGCGGGACGCGCACCTGGGCGTCGGGGTAGGCGGTGCCGTCCAGCAGCACCGCGCCGAGGTCGAGCGCGGGCCCGGTGAAGGCGTACCCGTCGGCGATCTCCCGGACGGCGGTCGGGGTGGGGGCGGAGTCCATCGGTGCACGCTCCTGGACGGGATCGGCGGTCGGAAGCCGGTCCTGAACCCGGCCGGAACCGGGCGATGTTCACGACATTTCCCATCAAACAGCCGCAATCGCCCTCGCGCAGCTCGCACCGGTGCGCGTGGCGGCGCCGCGGCTGCTGCGCCGCGCGCCGTCCGAACGGTAGGCTTTCCGTGTGATCTTCAAGCGCATCGGCAATGGGCGGCCGTACCCGGATCACGGCCGGACGAGCACCCGACAGTGGGCTGACGTCGCCCCACGCCCGGTGCGGCTCGACCAGCTGGTGACCACCAAGGGCCAGCTCGACCTGGAAACCCTGCTGGCCGAGGACTCCACCTTCTACGGGGACCTCTTCGCCCACGTGGTGAAGTGGCACGGCGACCTCTACCTGGAGGACGGGCTGCACCGGGCCGTACGGGCCGCGCTGCAGCAGCGCCAGGTGCTGCACGCCCGTGTCCTGGAAATGGACTGACGGCCGCACGGCGACGACTCCGGACCGCCCCCTCGCCACCGGCGGAGGGCGGTCCGCGCGTACCCGGGTACCTCCTTTCGGGTACCGGGGTACTCCAGATGATGATCGTTTAGTACCTTCGCAGCCGTCCGGCACTACGCTGCTGACTACGGCCGCGACCAGGGGATCCGCCCGCTCCCGGGGATCCCCGACCCGGCCCACCCGTCATCCCGACCCCGCCCCGGCACGAGGGGGAGACAAACCGTGAGCATGTTGACTCCCCAAGGCCTCAAGGGGAAGCAGTACCGCGTCACCGGCAATGCCTACCCGCGGCTGGGCCGGCCCCCGAAGAAGAGTCGCAAGGTGATCGCCGCGCTCGCGGCCCTGCTCGCCCTGGCCCTGATCGGCCTCGGCGGCGTGCAGTTGTACGACATCTTCCGCGGCAAGGACAAGAACGCCTCCGCCCAGGCCTGCGCCGCCCCGTCCGGGAAGCCGCTGGCCGCCCCGACGGCGGGCGCCACCCCGGGCGCCCCGGCGGCCTCCGGTGTGCCCGGCGCACCGGTCGACCCGCACGCCGTCCCCGCGCCCTCCGCCGTCACGGTGAACGTCTACAACGCCACCACCAAGGCGGGCCTGGCCGGACGGACCGCGGACGAGCTCAAGAAGCGCGGCTTCACCATCGGCAAGGTCGGCAACGCCCCCGCCGAGCTGGACAAGAAGGTGCCCGGCACCGCCCAGGTGATCGCCGGCCCGACCGGCGCCGCCGCCGGCACCCTGGTGGGCTCGCAGATCGCCGGGGCCGCCGTGACCGCCGACGCCCGCACCGACACCAGCGTGGACTTCGTGATCGGCGACAGCTACAACGCCCTGCTGGACGAGACCCAGGCGGCCGCGGCCCTCGCCCTGGCCATCAAGCCCTCCCCCACCCCGAGTGCCACCGGCAGCTGCTGACCCCGCGCGAGAAACCAGGAGAGCCCCCGGCAGACGCAGCGCCGGGGGCTCTCGGACGTTCGGAAGGGGTGCTCAGCCGGCCGTGCCGTACAGCCGGTCGCCCGCGTCGCCCAGGCCGGGGACGATGTAGCCGTTCTCGTTCAGCCGCTCGTCCAGCGCCGCGGTGACCACGGTGACCGGCAGGTCGGCCAGCTCGCGGCGCATCACCTCGACGCCCTCCGGCGCGGCCAGCAGCACCACGGCGGTGACGTCGGTGGCGCCGCGCTCGATCAGCATCTTGATCGCGGCGACCAGGGTGCCGCCGGTGGCCAGCATCGGGTCGAGCACGTAGACCTGGCGGCCGGAGAGGTCGTCCGGCATCCGGGTGGCGTACGTGGAGGCCTCCAGGGTCTCCTCGTTGCGCACCATGCCGAGGAAGCCGACCTCGGCGGTCGGCAGCAGGCGGGTCATCCCGTCCAGCATGCCGAGGCCGGCCCGCAGGATCGGCACGACCAGCGGACGCGGGTAGCTGAGCCGGGTGCCGAGGGTGACCGCCACGGGCGTGGTGATCTCCACCTCGTCGGTGCGGACGTCCCGGGTGGCCTCGTAGGCGAGGAGGGTCACCAGCTCGTCGGTCAGGCGACGGAAGGTCGGCGAGTCGGTGCGCTCGTCGCGCAGGGTGGAGAGCTTGTGGGCGACCAGGGGGTGGTCGACGACGTGGAGACGCATGTACCGAGGTTAGCCCGGTCCTGGACGCCTGTACGACACGCCGTGCCAGGGCGCCGACCGGCGGCGGTCACCATTCGGTGACACGCCGTGACACGTCGCGAATGTCCGGATGGAACCGGCTCCTGTGGTATCAACCCGGCAGTTCTGGGAATGTCACGTCTCATGACGAGCAACCCGAAGGCCGGGGACGGCTCGGCCGACGAGCCCGTCGACGGGGCGGCCCTTCGCGCCGGCCCGCCCCAGGACCCCCCGGAGACCGAGTCGGAGCGCCGCAAGCGGCGGGCCGTCTTCCTGCGCGAGCTCGCCGAGGCCCGAGAGCTGAGGGAGCGGGTCCAGCCCCGGCGGACCAAGGAACGGCGGATGCGCGAGGCGATGCGGATGCGGACCTTCCGGATCTGAGCCCGCCCCGCCCCCGACCCGTCCCCTTCCCGTCCCCTTCCCGCCCGCCACCCCCGCGAGCCGACCCCGCCCCGGCCCTTTCGCGGCCCCGCCCCGACCCCGTCGCGACCCGGACGGGCGTTCGGACCGAATTTCGACCGGCCTCGGACGGCCCCGGCCCGGCTCCGCCGTACGCCGCCCGGCCCTTCCGACACGACCTGCAAAGACGCGCTGCCGAACACCCCCCGCAAGGGCGGGCTTTCTGTCACGATTCCGATGGGACGGTCCGAACAAGCGGACCGCCTCTGGCGCGGGGGCGGCCAGATTTCCGCGTCGCCCGAGCGCGCCGAAGCCGAGACCGATGATCTTGGGAGTGTCCCTGGTGGCGTACTTCGCTGCAGTGCTTGCTCGCTCCGAGGACGGGTGGGATGTGAGCGAGACCGAGCTCGACGACGTCGAAACCCTGGCCGATCTGGCCGAACTGGCCCGCGACTCCGCACAGGACGACGACAGCGTCCTGATCTTCATCGAACAGGAGGACTCCTGGTTCGCCATCGTCCGGGTGGACGGTGAGGACGACCCGCGGATCTTCGTGTCGGACGGCGCCGCCGCCGCCCGCAGCTCCTACGGCTCCGTCCTCACCGACGAACTGGTCGACCAGGCCGGCGAGAGCGAGTTCGGCGACCTGGACCACCTGCTGGACGAGGAGGCGGAGGCCGAGGAGCAGGACGACGAGGACGCGGACGCCCACGGCGGCGTCCCGGTCGGCCCGCTGGGCGACGCCCACCTGCTCACCGAGTTCGGCCTGGCCGCCGACGAGCTGCTCGGCCTCAGCGGCGAGGGCGCGGTGCCGGGCGACGCCCTGGAGGAGATCGCCGAGGCCCTCGGCTGCGGCGAGGTCCTGGAGGCGGTCCGGTAGCGGCACCGGTCGCACCGGTGTCCACCACCGGATGCCCGACACTGGATGCCATGCAGCCCGCATCCACCCCGCTGACCGTCCCGTACGTCCCCCCACTGCCCGCCCCCGTCCGCCCCGACCCGGTCCGCGACCGCTGGGCGGCGCCGATGCGCCTCGCCATCGCCGAGGCCGCCCTGGCGCCGGCCACCGGGGACGTCCCGGTCGGGGCGCTCGTCCTGGGCCCGGACGGCGAGGTGATCGGGCGCGGCCACAACGAGCGCGAGGCGGTCGGCGACCCGACCGCACACGCCGAGGTGGTCGCGATCCGGCAGGCCGCGGAACGGATCGGAGAGTGGCGGCTCAGCGGCTGCACCCTGGTGGTGACCCTGGAGCCCTGCACCATGTGCGCCGGCGCCATCGTGCTGTCCCGGATCGACCGGGTGGTCTACGGCGCCCTCGACGAGAAGGCCGGCGCCGCCGGTTCGCTCTTCGACGTGATGCGCGACCGCCGGCTCAACCACCGGCCCGAGGTGATCTGGGGCGTGCTCGCCGAGGAGTGCGGCGCACAGCTGCGCGCCTTCTTCGACACCCACCGCTGAGCCGCCCGGCGACGGCCCTCCCGATACGGATTTCGTGACCGCGCCACCCGTCCGGTAGAGTTCCCCTCGGTAGCGTGTCCGAGCGGCCAAAGGAGCACGCCTCGAAAGCGTGTGTGGGGGCAACTCCACCGTGGGTTCGAATCCCACCGCTACCGCCATGAACGAAGGGCACCTACGCGATCGCGTAGGTGCCCTTCGTCGTTCGCGCGCACCGCCGGAGGCGGCGGGTCCGCCCCCTGACGCCGGAACGGCTCCCCCGGACGCGGAAAAGGCTCCGCACTCCGGGCCGATGACCACCATTGCCCGGCTCGTACGGAGCCTTGGAGGGGGAGCGGCTCGGGGGACTGACCGCTCCCCCGGCGGAGTCCCACAACCGGCGCCGCGAGGGGGGAAGCCGCGACCACCGGTCCCACAGCGGGGGCTCCGGATCCACGTGCCGGGGATTCCTGCCAGATCCTCGGCACGTCTTCCATCCTGCCGCCCGGGTCCGGACGGGGCACCCGGAGAAAGGCCCCACTCGCGGGGACCTTCGTCCCGCCGGGCGAACGCGTCGCACACTTGATAGGCCGTCCGGTGGATAAGCTGCCCTGAGGGCCGCTCGGGGACCGGATGACGGCGGCCCACCGCAGGGAGGAAGGTCACGATGGCGCAGGCGAAGAAGATCGGCATGGCCCTCCTGCTCATCTTCGTGCTCTACTCGATCATCACCTCACCGGCCCGGTCCGCCGAACTCGTCCAGCTGGGCTTCGAGGGCATCTCGAACGCGGCCAAGGCGGTCGGCACCTTCATGACCGGTCTGATCAAGTAAGGAGCGGCAATCGTGATCCGCCACCTGGTCCTGTTCAAGCTCAACGAGGACGTCGCCAAGGACGAGCAGCGCGTGCTCGCCGCCGCCAAGGCGTTCGACGAGCTGGGCTCGCTGATCCCCGAGCTGCGCGAGTGGGAGTGCGGCTGGAACACCACCGAGCGCGACATCGCGTACGACTACGCGATCAACAGCCTGGTCGAGGACCGCACCGCCCTCCAGGCGTACCTGACCCACCCCGCGCACCAGGCCGCGGCCGGCCAGTGGCGCGAGTTCGCGACCTGGGTGATCGCCGACATCGAGGTCTGACCCCCGCCGCCGTCCCCCGGACGGCCCGCGCCCGCCCCGTCCGGTCCCCGGACGGGGCGTCTTGCTCTGCCCGGGAACAATCCTTGCGGCGCCTCGCCGACCGGGCCCCCACCGCCTGAGCACCGCACCAACACACCTCCACCGGGTGCTTGCCCGACCTGCGCCCAGCTTGTGATGCTATGACCGGTTTTGCCGGACATGGCGAGGTGATCAACCAGCCGCGACACCCGATCCGCAGGGCCCGCCATTGTCGAACTTGGGAGGGGTGACGTGTCCGTGGACGAGGTGTTGGCTGCGATCATCAGCCCGGCCGGCGAACTCCGCCCGGACGGGCTGCGCGGCCCCGGCGGCCGCCCCGTCGTTGACGTCCGGACGCTCACCCGGGTGCTGTTCGAGCGGCTCAGCGAGCTGCCCCCGGGCGCCCCCGAACGGGAGCGGGTCCGGGCCGCCCTGATCGAGGTGAACATCCCCCTGGTCCGCTACGCGGCCACCCGCTTCCGCAGCCGCAGCGAGCCGATGGAGGACGTCGTCCAGGTCGGCACCATCGGCCTGATCAACGCGATCGACCGCTTCGACCCGACCCGGGGCGTCCAGTTCCCCACCTACGCGCTGCCGACGATCCTGGGCGAGATCAAGCGCTACTTCCGGGACAACGTCCGCACCATGCACGTCCCGCGCCGGCTCCAGGAGCTGTGGGTCCAGGTCAGCGGCGCCATGGAGGAGCTGACGGTGCTGCACGGGCGCGCTCCCAAGGTGCCCGAGATCGCGGCCAGCCTGCGGATCCCCGAGGAGGACGTCCGGGCCTGCCTGGACGCCGGGCGGGCCTACAACGCCGCCTCCCTGGAGGCCGCCCAGGAGCACGAGGGCGGCCTCGCCCTGCTGGACCGGCTCGGCTACGAGGACGCCGCGCTGGCCGAGGTCGAGCACCGCGACATGGTCCGCCACCTGCTGGTCCAACTCCCCGAACGGGAGCGGCGGATCGTGATGCTGCGGTTCTTCGCCAACCTCACCCAGTCGCAGATCAGCACCGAGCTGGGGATGTCCCAGATGCACGTCTCCCGGCTGCTGTCGCGGATCCTGACGAGGCTTCGGACCGGAAACTCCTGGGAAGAGTGAGATTGCAGCGCGTTACTCCGACGTGACATCTTGCGACGTTCGGGTTTGCCGTGGCCCGTGTTCCGGTATGCAGGGGGTTGGGCCCCCGCCGGGAACCTCCGTGCGACGGCCCCCGTTCAACTGTCAGTCACAAGGGGGTGGGTGCATGTCCGGAGAGCTGGGCACTGCGGAGATCCACGCTGGTCAGGCCGAGGGTACGACGGTCGCCGAGGACCGGATCCCGCTCCAGCGGGCCACGTCCCTCGAAAGGCCGGCCGCCGGAGCACCGGGCCCAGGAGCACCGGTCGCCGGATCGCCGGTCGCCGGATCGCCGGGCCCCGGGACGCTCGCCGCGGCACCGCCCGGCTCCGGGCTGGACACCCGGACGCTCTCCCGCTCGCTCTTCCTGCGGCTGGCCGCGCTGGAGCCCGGCAGCGAGGAGCACACGTACGTCCGCGACACCCTGATCGAGCTCAACCTGCCGCTGGTCCGGTACGCCTCCGCGCGCTTCCGCAGCCGCAACGAGCCGATGGAGGACATCGTCCAGGTCGGCACCATCGGCCTGATCAAGGCGATCGACCGCTTCGACCCGGAGCGCGGGGTGGAGTTCCCCACCTTCGCGATGCCCACCGTGGTCGGCGAGATCAAGCGCTTCTTCCGGGACACCAGTTGGTCGGTCCGGGTGCCGCGCCGGCTCCAGGAGCTCCGGCTGGCGCTCACCAAGGCCGGGGACGAACTGTCCCAGCGGCTGGACCGCTCCCCCACCGTCGCCGAACTGGCCGCCTGCCTCGGGGTCAGCGAGGAGGACGTGGTCGAGGGCCTCGCGGTGGGCAACGCCTACACCGCCAGCTCGCTGGACTCCAGCCCCGGTGAGGAGGACAGCGAGGGGCCGCTGGCCGAGCGGCTCGGCTACGAGGACCTCGCGCTGGAGGGCGTGGAGTACCGCGAGTCGCTCAAGCCGCTGCTGGCCAAGCTGCCGCCGCGCGAGCGCCGGATCATCATGCTGCGGTTCTTCGGCAACCTCACCCAGTCGCAGATCGGCGAGGAGATCGGGATCTCCCAGATGCACGTCTCCCGGCTGCTCACCCGGACACTGACCCAGCTCCGCGCGGGGCTGATCAGCGAGGGCTGACCTCCGCCGGCCCGGTCAACTGCCGTCGCCGTCCAGCAGGTTGGCGCGCAGTCCGGCCAGCACGCGCTCGTCCAGCCCGAGCCCCTCCCGCCAGAACGCGTCGAAGTCGGCCCAGCCGGCCTCGACCTCCGCGAAGGCCGCGTCCAGGTAGTCGCGGTCGGCCCGGAAGACCGGCAGGAGGAGCTCGGGCTCGCGCATCAGGCCGCGGCGGGCGAAGTCCGCCAGCACCGAGTCGACCACGGGCGCGGAGCGTTCGTTGGTGAGCAGGTAGTCGGCGAGCACGGTCCCGCGGTCCACACCCAGCGCGGTCAGCACGAGCGCCGCCGCCCAGCCGGTGCGGTCCTTGCCCGCCGAACAGTGGAACAGCAGCGGCACGCCGTCCGGGGCGGCCAGCAGCCGCAGCAGGGCGGCGAAGGTCTCGCGGGCCTGCGGGTCGGTGACGAACCAGCGGTAGAGGCCGGTCATCAGCGCGGCCGCCCGGCCGTCGCCGAGCAGGGCGCGCTGCTTGCGCGGGCTGCGGTCGGCGAAGGCGCTGCGCAGTGTCCCGTGGATGTCGAAGTCCGTTGCCAGCAGGGGGAGATGGTGCGCGGTCACGCCGTCCGGGAGGCGGTCGGCACCGGCCTCGCGGATCTCGTCGGCGCTGCGCAGGTCGACCACCGCGCGCAGGCCGAGCGCGCCCAGCGGGTCGAGGTCCTCGGCGGTGACGTGGTTCAGGCCATCGCTGCGCAGGGCCACACCACCACGCACCGCCCGTCCGCAGACCGTCCGGTACCCGCCCAGATCGCGGGCGTTGACCGCGCCGCGCAGGCCGAGACTGCGGCCGACCAGGACGGTTCCTTCCGACTCCGCGAGGGCATTCCGTGCGTCCCCGATTCGCTCGGATGCGATCTGACGATCGGCCACCGCGGCCTCCATTGCATATTCGGACTGTCACATGGCACAGCGGTGCCCGATATTGCATGAACCTGCCCGTTCCAGCGGCAGGATGTGCGAGAGTGTCATGCGCAACGACGACAGTGTAGGTGCCCCACAGAGCCGTGTGAGCCGCACAGTCGGTAACCAGCTGTAGCAGTCGGCTTCCGGTTTTTCATTTTCAATTCATTATTTGCGCGGGCGGTCCGGTTGCGGTCAGAATCAGCGCCTCCATGGCTTCGCCATGAACGTTGGTAACAGGTTCGCTGCACTCTTGCCCAATTGGTCCCTCGCACTACCGACCCTCGACCAGGATGGGCGCCGGGCAGCCTGCTGCCCGCGAACAGCTACACGGGCAGGCGAGCGACGAAGCAGCGCGGCGCCTGACCCAAGGGGAGGATCAGACATGGGTCGAGCGACCCGAAGAGTTGCCGCTTGCGCAGCGGCAGTTCTGCTGGCCAGCGGCCTGCAGACCACCCTGGCCCACGGCGCCACCACGCCGTCGCCCAGGATCGACCTCACCGTCCTGGTCATCGACGACGGCGGCCCGTCGGTCGCGGCGATCACCGCCGAGCTCAAGAGCCAGGGCACGCCGTACAAGGTCGTCACCCTCAATGACACCAGCCGCCCCGTCATCAACGCCGCTTTCCTGAGCGACACGGTGAACGGGGTGCCCCGGGGCAAGTACCAGGGCATCGTGCTGCCGAACGAAAACCCCTTCCCGAACAGCGCCGCCGAGATGGCGGCGATCGCCACCTACGAAGCGGCTTTCAACGTCCGGCAGATCGACGCGTACACCTGGGCCAGCCCGGCCGTGGGCCTGAACTACGCGGAGAATCCGGGATTCGTCGGGACCCTCGACGGATTCCAGGCCGCCACCACCGCGGCCGGAACTTCGGGCCCGTTCGGGTACCTCCGGGGCAGCGTCCCGTTCGAGGACAACGACCCGAAGGTCAGCGAGAGCTACGGCTACCTGGCGACCCCGCTCGCCAACCTGCCGTCCGGCGCCTCCTTCGTCCCGCTGGTCGACGCGGCGATACCCAACACGACCAGCCGCGGTTCGCTGGTCGGTGAGTACACCCACGACGGCCGCAAGGAACTGGTCGTCACCTTCGTCTACAACCAGTACCAGCAGCAGTACCGGCTGCTGGCCCGCGGCATGGTCGACTGGATCACCCAGGGCGTCCACCTCGGCTACGACCGCAACTACTTCGCCACCCACGTCGACGACGTGTTCCTGGCCGACGACCGCTGGGACACCACGCTCAAGTGCACCCCCGGCGACGTCACCTGCCCGCCCGGCACCCCGGGCAGCACCAACCCGATCCGGATGACCCCGGACGACGCCAACTACCTCAAGCAGTGGCAGACCGCCAACAACTTCACGCTGGACATGGTGTTCAACGGCGGCGGCAGCGAGGACTGGAAGGCCGACCACCAGACCACGGTGGACCCGACCGCCAACCAGATGATCGCCGACCAGGCCAACTACCGCTGGGTCAACCACACCTACACCCACCCGTACCTGGGCTGCGTGCAGAACGTCACCGTGGTCCCGTGGAAGTGCACCACGGACGCGTCGGGCAACACCGTCTGGACCGACCAGAACACCATCTCCACCCAGATCAAGCAGAACTTCGACTGGGCCGCCGCCAACGGCCTCAAGCCCGACCCGCAGGTGCTCGTCACCGGTGAGCACTCCGGTCTGCTCACCGCCCCGCAGGAGACCAGCGACAACCCGAACCTGGCGCCGGCGCTGGCCGCCAACGGCATCAGGTTCACCGGCAGCGACGCCTCCCGCGAGCCCGCCCAGCGGGCCGTCGGTCCGTCCACGCTGACCGTGCCGCGGTACCCGATGAACGTCTTCTACAACGCCGGTTCGGCGAAGGAGGAGGCCGACGAGTACAACTGGATCTACACCAGCAAGGCCAACGGCGGCAGCGGCGTCTGCGAGAACAACCCCAACTCCACCTGCCTGCCCCAGCCGCTGGACACCACCACCGGCTACCAGTCGTACATCGTGCCGCTGGAGGCCCGGATCGACCTCGGCCACGTGCTGAGCAACGACCCGCGCCCGCACTTCGTGCACCAGTCGAACCTCTCCGAGGACCGCATCCTGTACCCGGTGCTGGAGAAGATCCTCGGCACCTACCGCTCGCTGCACGCCGACAACACCCCGATCGTGAACCTCGGCGAGCGCGAGATCGGCCAGGAGTTCCAGAAGCGCGCGGCCTGGAACAAGGCGGTCGCCGCCGGCCAGGTCACCGCCTACAAGATCGGCAACACCGTCACGGTCAGCGCGCCCGCCGGTGTTCAGGTCCAGGCCACCATGCCGACCGGAACTGCTCAGAAGATGGCCATCGGTACGGCCGCCTTCGGTTCGGCCTACGCCGGTACGCTCTCGGGCTGGGTGTCCCCGGGCGCCCTGCAGAGCAGCGTCACCCTGCAGCTCCCGTCCGGCAGCGCGCCGGCCGCCCCGGCCGCCGTCACGCCGAACGTCGCGGCCAAGTCCGTCCCGGCGCCGGCGCCGGCGGACAAGAAGGTCGTGCCGCAGGGCGTCGCCACGCCCGTCCCGGCGGGCCCGAGCGACGTCACCCGCAAGCCCGCCCAGTCGCTCGTCCCCGGCAGCGGCACCCCGGTGCCCGGCAAGGACGTCGTCCCGGGCGCCAGCACCCAGGGCAACGGCGCCCCGGCCGGCAACGGCCAGAACGGTTCCGGCAAGGCCCCTGGGGGGACGGCCTCGCACGGCACCACCACCGGACGCTCCGGCAACCGGTAACCCTTTGCACCCCGTGGCGGGGTCGGGCCGATCGCCCGGCCCGGCCCCGCCACGGCTCCCGCTCCGGCCACCCAGGCCGGACAAACGACGCAAGAACAGGAGGGGGGACAGGAGATGCGCGTCACCCTGCTCACCGAGGGGACGTACCCGCACCAGCACGGCGGCGTGAGCGTCTGGTGCGACCAGCTCGTCCAGGGCATGCCGGACGTCGACTTCGACGTCATCGCCGTCACCGGAACCGGCCAGGAACCGCTGGCCTGGGAGCTGCCCGCCAACGTACGGTCCGTCACCACCGCACCCCTGTGGGGCCCGGCCTCGGAGGCCCGGGCGCCGCGCGGCAAGGAGATGCGCCGCTTCCTCAACGCGTACGAGCGCTTCCTGCACTCCATCCTCGACCCGGTCTACACCACCCACTTCGGCACCGAGCTGTACGGCTTCGCCGACCTCGCCCGGCGCGGGCTGCTCAGCCCGGCGCTGCGCAGCGAGCGCGCCCTGCGCACCCTCCAGCACGTCTGGACCCGTGACTACCTGCCCACCGCGGTCTCCCGGCCCACCCTGCACGACGCGCTGAACGCCACCGACCTCCTGGAGCACGCGCTGCGGCCGCTCTCGGTCGAGCCGCCCACCGACGGCGTCGCCCACGCGGCCAGCGGCGGGCTCGCCACCCTGCCCGGGCTGATCGCCGCCCAGCAGTACGGCGTACCGTTTCTGCTCACCGAGCACGGCATCTACCTGCGCGAGCGCTACCTCGGCTACCGCACCGGCCCGTACCGCTGGCCGGTCAAGGCCCTGCTGCTCGGCTTCTACCGGATGCTCGCCGAGGAGAGCTACCGGCAGGCCGCACTGGTCACCCCCGGCAACCGGTACAACCGGCGCTGGGAGGAGCGCGGCGGCACCCCCTCCACCCACATCCGCACCGTCTACAACGGCGTGGACCCGGCCGCCTTCCCGCCCGCCGGGCCCGAGCCCGAGACGCCGACCCTCAGCTGGGCCGGCCGGGTCGACCCGATCAAGGACCTGGAGACGCTGATCCGGGCCTTCGCCATCGTCCACCAGGAGATCCCCGAGGCGCGGCTGCGGCTCTTCGGGGGCACCCCCAAGGGCGGCGAGGCCTACCGGGACGGCTGCATAGCCCTGGCCGCCGAGCTCGGCATCGCCGACTCGGTGGCCTTCGAGGGCCGCGTCGCCGACATCACCGACGCGTACGCGGCCGGCAACGTGGTGATGCTCTCCAGCATCAGCGAGGGCTTCCCGTTCACCCTGATCGAAGCCATGTCCTGCGGCCGGGCGACCGTCTCCACCGACGTCGGCGGCGTGCGCGAGGCGGTCGGCGACACCGGACTGGTCGTCCCGCCGCGCGAACCCGAACCGATGGCGGCCGCCGCGATCGAGCTGCTGCGCGACCCCGCGCGGCGCGCCCGGCTCGGCGAGGGCGCCCGGCTGCGGGTCATCGAGCAGTTCACGCTCCGCCAGAACATCGACGGCTTCCGGGGCATCTACACCGAGCTCCTGGGCACCTCCCGCTGGATGCCCGGCGGGATGGTCGCCGTCACCGACGGCGTCCCCAGCCCGGACTGGGACCAGCAACTGGCCGCCGCCCGGCCCGAGCCCAGCGAGGTCGGCGCGTGAACCACCCGACCATCAGCACGCGTACGGCCGGGGAGGTGGGCGCATGAGCGAGCGAAGCGAGCGAATCATCAGCAGGTGCGCGTGCCGCGAAGCGGCCGCCGAGCGCAGCGAGGTGGGCGCATGAGCGGTCCCATCCGGCTCCTCCCCGACGAGGGCGGCGCCGACCGGACGATGCAGCTGCGCTCCCTGCCGCTGAAGCGCCGCCGCCCCGCCCCGCCCGCCGAACCCGACCCCGCCCAGCAGCTCGGCCTCTCCGAGGACCCGCTGGACGAACTGGCCGAGCGCCTGCGCGACGTCTGCGCCGACGCCGTCCACCCGTACGAGATCGCGGCCTTCCTGGAGTCCGACGGCCTCTCCGACGAGCAGGCCGCGCTGCTGTACGGCCGCCCCGACGCGTTCACCGTCGCCGAGGAGCTGTTCGAGAAGGTCGAGCGCCGCTACCCCGGCCCGAGCTCCGAGTTCGCCAACCCCTGGCGGGCCGACCCCTGGCGCTGCGTGGTGCGCGGCCTGGTGTTCGCCCTGCCCGGGCTCGGCTACCTGCTCGGCGCCAACCTGTTCGCGACCACCCGGATGCGCTTCGGGCTGCCCTCGGGCATGCTCGCGCTGTCCATCGCCACGCTGGTCAGCTGGGGCTTCAACCAGGCGCTGGCGCACCGCTCGTACCGCTGGCTGAGCCGGCTGCGCCGCCGGGAGGCCGCGGTCTGCCTGGCCGTCGGCGCACCGGTCGGCGCGCTGCTCGCCGCCGCCTCCGCGTACGTGGTCGGCGGGCCGCTCGGCGCCCTGTGGTTCGCCGCGGGCCAGTCCTGCTACCTGGCGGCCGCCACCGCGCTGCTGGTACTCGGGCGGGAGAAGTTCCTGCTGCTGGCGCTCGCCCCGGCCTCGGTCGGCGCGGGCGTGGTGCTGGCCGTCGACGTGCCGGAGCTGGTCCGTACCGTGGTGCTGCTCGCCTCGGTGGCGCTGGCGGTCGGCCTGGCCGTCCGGGAGCTGCTGGTCGCGGCCCGCGGCGGCGAACGGGACGGCGTGGAGCTGAGGCTGCCCGTCCGCCAGGAGGTCCCGCACCTGCTGTTCGGGCTGGCCTGCGGCGCGCTGACGCTGATCGCCGGCCTCGGCGAGACCATCCACCAGGCCGTGCAGGCCTCCGGCCACGCGGTGCACGCCGCCGCCCGGGGCGCGCACGCCGTGCACGAGATGAAGACCACCCCGACCGGCCCGGCCATGATCGCGCTGACGCTCAGCCTCGGCCTCGCCGAGTGGCTGCTGTTCCGCTACCGGGCGATGGCCGTGGCCGCGCTGCGCACCAGCCACACCACCGGGCAGTTCACCCGCCGCACCGGCGGGATCCTGCTCGGCTGCCTGTTCATCTACCTCACCACCGTGGCCGCGCTGGACGCCGCCGCGACCGTGCTGTGGCCGGGCGCCCCGTCGCTCGGCGTGCCGCAGCTCGGCGCGATGCTGCTCCTGGGCGGCTCGCTCTGGCTGGCGCTGCTGCTGAACGCCTTCGGGTTCAGCTGGAGCACCGCCCTCATCTGTCTGGCCGCCGCGGTCGCCGAGAGCGTCGGGCTGCTGACCGGTGCGGACCCGATCGTCCTGCAGTTGATCGGCTGCGGGGCGGCCGCCCTCGTCCTCACCGCAACCGCCGGGCCCGCGCTCGGCCGCACCACCCAACACCGCTGAGAATCCGCCTCTCCAGAGGCACCACCGGCCTGGCGCGCTCAGACGTCCGGCCGCTCCCGAAAACGAGAAAGCGAAGAACGCATGAGCAGCGTCGCGGTTACCGGAGCCGAGGGCTTCATCGGCTCCCACCTCGTCGAGACCCTGGTCGCCGACGGGCACCACGTCCGCGCGATGGTCCAGTACAACTCCTTCTCCTCCTTCGGCTGGCTGGAGACCCTGGCGCCGGAGGTGCTGGACTCGGTCGAGATCATCCTCGGCGACGTCCGGGACCCGGGCTCGGTCAACGGCCTGGTCAAGGGCACCGAGGCGGTCTACCACCTGGCCGCCCTGATCGCGATCCCGTACTCCTACCGCGCCCCCCACTCGTACGTGGACACCAACGTCACGGGCACCCTGAACGTCCTGGAGGCCGTGCGCCACCTGGAGATCCCGCGCCTGGTGCACACCTCCACCAGCGAGACCTACGGCACCGCGCAGACCGTGCCGATCACCGAGGACCACCCGATCAACACCCAGTCCCCGTACGCCGCCTCCAAGGCCGGCGGGGACCGGCTGGCCGACAGCTACCACGCCAGCTTCGAGACCCCGGTCGTCACCCTGCGCCCGTTCAACACCTTCGGCCCGCGCCAGTCGATGCGCGCCGTCATCCCGACCGTGATCGCCCAGGTCGCGGCCGGCCAGACCGAGATCACCCTCGGCGACCTGCGCCCGACCCGCGACTTCACGTTCGTCAAGGACACCGCCAACGCCTTCCGCACGGTGGGCACCGCGGCCGCCGAGACCGTGGTCGGCCGGACCTTCAACGCCGGCACCGGCGGCGAGATCTCGGTCGGCGACCTGGTCACCCTGGTCGGCAAGCTGATGGGCGTGGACCTGGTGGTGAAGGAGGACGAGCAGCGCATCCGTCCGACCAACTCCGAGGTCATGCGCCTGGTCGCGGACGCCACCCGGCTGCGCACGGCCACCGGCTGGGCGCCGCAGTTCACGCTGGAGCAGGGCCTGGAGCAGACCATCGAGTTCTTCCGCGACCCGGCCAACCTGGCCCGCTACAAGACCGACATCTACAACGTCTGACCGCCGTAACGACCATGCTCGTCCTGGTTACCAAGGTTCGTGGCCTGCACAATCTTTCCGTGGGGGAAACACCATGCACGCAGTGATCCTGGCCGGCGGTAAGGGCGTTCGACTCCGCCCCTACACCACCGCGCTTCCCAAGCCGCTCGTCCCGATCGGCGACCAGCACGCGATCCTGGAGATCGTGATGCGCCAGCTCGCCGCCTCGGGCTTCAAGACCGTCACCCTCGCCATCGGCCACCTCGGCCACATCATCCGCGCCTACGTCGGCAACGGCTCGCAGTGGGGCCTGCGGGTCGGCTACGCCGTCGAGGACAGCCCGCTCGGCACCATGGGCCCGCTGCTCACCATGCAGGACCGCCTGCCCGAGCACTTCCTGGTGATGAACGGCGACATCCTCACCGACCTGGACTTCGCCGGGGTGCTCAAGCACCACGAGACGTCCGGCGCCCCGCTGACCATCGCCACCTACGCCCGTCAGGTGAAGATCGACTTCGGTGTGCTGACCGCCGAGTCCGGCACCATCACCGGCTTCCAGGAGAAGCCCAGCATCGACTACCGGGTCTCGATGGGCGTGTACGGCGTCTCCCGCGCGGCGCTCGCCAAGTACACCCCCGGCCTGCCGCTGGGCTTCGACGAGCTGGTGCTCGACCTGCTGGCCGCCGACACCCCGCCGGCCGCGTACGACTTCGGCGGCTACTGGCTGGACATCGGCCGCCCGGACGACTACGACCGGGCGAACGCCGAGTTCTCCACGATCCGCCCGGTCCTGATGCCCTTCGAGTCGGCCGGCACCGTGCCGGGCGTCGCCGAGCTGCCGCTCCCGGCCGCCCGCACCGCCCCGGACGAAGCGGCCGAGGAGCCCGTCACCGCGGGCGTCGAGACCGACGGACGGGCCGCGTGAGAATCCTGCTGCTCGGCGGCGACGGCTTCCTGGGCCGTCACGCCACCGCCGTCCTGCGGTCACTGCCCGGGGCCACCGTGCTGACCGCGGGCCGGCGGCCCGCCCACGACCTCCGGCTGGACCTGGGCACCGCCCAGGCCGGCCCGCTCGGCGAGGAACTGGCCGCGCTGGCCCCCGACGTGGTGGTCAACTTCGCCGGCGCGGTGGCCGGCAGCGCGGTCAAGCTCGCCGAGGTGAACGCCCGCGGACCGGCGGTGCTCTGCGAGGCGCTCGCCCTGGGCGCCCCGAAGACCCGCCTGGTGCACATCGGTTCGGCCGGCGAGTACGGCGTCTGCGCGGAGGGCGAGTCGCTCTCCGAGCAGGCCGACGCCCGTCCGGTCGGCGTGTACGGCGCGACCAAGCTGGCCGGCTCCCTCGCGGTGGCCGGCTCGCCGCTGGACGCGGTGGTGCTGCGGGTGTTCAACCCGGTCGGACCGGGCGCCCCGGCGGGCTCGCTGCCCGGCCGGCTGGCGGCCGAACTGCGCCGGGCGGCGCCCGAGGGCGCCGACGCCGTGGTCACGGTCGGGGACCTCTCCGCCTACCGGGACTTCGTGGACGCCCGGGACATCGCCGGGGCGGTCGGCCTGGCCGTCACCGCCGAGGGCCCGCTCCCCCGGGTGCTCAACCTCGCCTCCGGCCGGGCCCAGCGGGTCCGGGCGATCGCCGACGGCCTGGTCGCGGCGTCCGGCTTCACCGGCCGGATCGACGAGAGCGGGGCGGGCTCCGAGCGCTCGGCCGCGGTCTCCTGGCAGCAGGCCGACGTGTCGGCCGCCGCCCGGGAGCTCGGCTGGCAGCCGGAGACCGACCTCTCCGACACCCTGCGCGACCTGTGGCTCAGCACCGCCGAGCCCGCGCCGACCCCGGTGGTCGCATGACCGCCGGGACCACCCCCGACGGCCGCCTGCTGGTGCCGCTGTACGTCCACCCCGCGGTGGACCCGGCGGCCTGGCGGGCGGTCGCCGCCGCCGGCCCCGCCCGGATCGCCGCCGTGGTGCTCAACCTCGCGGACGGTCCCGGCGAGGTCCCGGACAACGTCTTCGCCGAGGCCGCCGACGAACTCCGCGCGGCCGGCCTGCCGTTGCTCGGCTACGCCGACACCGACTACGGCCGTCGGCCCCACGCGGCCGTGGTCGCCGACATCCTGACGTACCGTCAGCGGCATGCCGTCACCGGCGTCTACCTCGACCAGGTCACCACCCACCCGGGCGCGCTGGCGCACTACCGGCGCCTCGCGACGGCGGCCCGGGCGGCCGGCTGCGGCACCGTGGTGTTCGGCCACGGCGAGCACCCGGACCCGGCCTACGCCGAGGTCGGCCTGGCCGACCTGCTGGTCACCTTCGAGGGCGACTGGGACGCGTACCGGGCCATGACCCTGCCCCTGTGGACCGCCCGCCACGCGGCGTCCCGCTTCTGCCACCTGGTCTACGACGTCCCCGCCGAGGCCGCCGAGGACGCCTCCGCACTGATCGCCGCCCGGCGAGCCGGCGTCGGCTGCGCCGTACCGGGCGCCGGGGAGAACCCCTGGCGCACCCTGCCCCACGGCCTGACCGCCGCTGAACTGACCTGACCCGATCCGGAGTTCGACTACCGTGAACCGCCGCACCCGGCTGCTGCCGGCCGCCATAGCCTTCGCCACCGTCACCGCCCTGCTGGTCAGCTCCTGCAGCAGTTCGAGCTCGGACGACGACCACGACTCGGCCGACGGCACCCAGAGCGACTCGCCCACGGCCACCGCGCCGAGCACCCCCGGCACCGCCACGCCCAGCACCCCCGGCACGCCCAGCGCCCCCGGCACCACCTCGGCCCCGGGCACCCCGGGCGCCACCACCGCCCCGGGCACCCCGCCGGGCACCACCCCGCCCGGCACCACCCCGCCGCAGGCCGGCGCCCGCTGGCAGCCCACCCCCGGCCTGACCTGGCAGTGGCAGCTCGGCGGCGGCCCCGTGGACCAGTCGGTGGACGTGCCGGTCTACGACATCGACGGCTTCGAGAACGACGCCTCAGTGGTCGCTGCTCTGCACGCCAAGGGCCGCAAGGTGATCTGCTACATCAACGCCGGCTCCTGGGAGGACTTCCGCCCCGATTCCGCCACCTTCGCCAAGACCCTGCAGGGCTCGGACACCGGCTGGAAGGGCGAGAAGTGGTTCGACATCCGCAAACTCGACCAGCTGAAGCCGCTGATGGCCGCCCGCTTCGACATGTGCAGGAGCAAGGGCTTCGACGCCATCGAGCCGGACACCATCGAGGCCTACAACCAGAACAGCGGCTTCCCGCTGACCCCGGCCGACCAGCTCGCCTACAACCGGATGCTGGCCCAGCTCGCGCACGAACGCGGCCTGGCCATCGGCCTCAAGAACGACCTGGACCAGATCCCCGCGCTGCTGCCGGACTTCGACTTCGCGGTCAACGAGGAGTGCTCGCAGTTCGACGAGTGCGACCGGGTCTCGCCCTTCATCAAGGCGGGCAAGGCGGTCTTCCACGTCGAGTACAAGCTCGACACGGACCAGTTCTGCGCCAAGACCAAGGCCCTGGGCTTCAGTTCGATGCAGAAGAAGCTCGACCTCAACGCCTGGCGCAAGCCCTGCTGAAGCCGGTGCTTCCCGTCGCGCGGGTGACCCTCACCGGGGCCACCCGCGCGAGGGTCACTTGACCGCCAGCCAGACGACGGCGCCCAGGACGACCAGGGCGACGACGGCGACCAGCGCGATCACGCCGGTGCGACTGCCGCTTTTGCTGCTGCCGTAGGTGGAGACGGAGCCCGGTGCCTGGGGCGCCGGGGTCTCGTCGACGAACGCCCGGAACATCTGGGTGCTACCGGCGGGGTCGTAGTCGTTGTCAGCCATGGCACGGACTCTAACGAATCCGCCCACCTCAGGCACACCCCGGACCCACCCCGGGCGCGGGTACCACCCGCGCGTGCGACGGTGGTACGACCGGATCGTGAATTCCGTGTGACCGACGGAATGTGCTGCCGCGCAAGCGGGTTGACTGCGGGCATGACCGGAAACCAGAGCCGGGTCCGCCTCGGCACCTCCGACCTGTTCGTCCACCCGCTCTCCCTCGGCGGCAACGTCTTCGGCTGGACGGCCGACGAGCAGCAGTCCTTCGCCGTGCTGGACGCCTACACCGCCGCCGGCGGCAACTTCGTCGACACCGCCGACGTCTACTCCGCCTGGGCCCCCGGCAACGCCGGCGGCGAGTCCGAGACGGTCATCGGCAACTGGCTGCGCAGCCGGGGCAACCGCGACTCCGTCGTGATCGCCACCAAGGTCGGCATGCACCCCGAGGCGGGCGGCCTGGGCGCGGCCAACATCAAGGCCTCCGTCGAGGGCTCGCTGCGCCGCCTGGGCGTGGACCACATCGACCTCTACTACACCCACCGGGACGACGACACCCCGGTCGAGGAGTTCGTGACGGCGCTGGACGATCTGGTCCGCGCGGGCAAGGTCCGGGCGGTCGCCGCCTCCAACATCTCCGCCGAGCGGCTCGCCGAGGCGCTGGCCTTCGCCGAGCGCGAGGGCCTGGCCAAGTACGTCGCGGTCCAGCCGCACTACAACCTGGTGTCCCGGGACACCTTCGAGGGCCCGCTGGCCGACGTGGTCGCCGAGCACGGCCTCGCCACCGTGCCCTACTACGCGCTCGCCTCCGGCTTCCTCACCGGCAAGTACCGCCCGGACGGCCCGGGCGTCGACAGCGCCCGCGCCGAGGGCGCCGCCCGCTACCTAGCCGAACCGCGCGGCCCCAAGGTCCTGGAGGCCCTCGACGCGGTCGCCGCCGACCACGGCGTCGAACCCGCCACCGTCGCCCTCGCCTGGCTCGCCGCCCGCCCCACGGTCGCCGCCCCCATCGCCAGCGCCCGCACCGTCGACCAGCTCCCCCCGCTCCTCGCCGCCTCCACCCTCACCCTCACCCCCGCCCAAACCACCCTCCTCACCACCGCCTCCGCCTGACCCACGCACCCCGCAGGCCGCCAACCCGCCCCCACCGGGCCCTCGTTGGCGGCCTGCGGCATTCCCCCGCCCCCACCGGACCGGGAACTATCGGCCGCCCCGGGCAGTCATGGTCAATGAATCACCAAGAACTGACCAAGACTTCACCGCTCACGACTCCACCACGGGGGACGATTTGGCCGGCAATCCTGCCTGGGACGGTCTCTTCAACGATGACGACCGGAAGAAGTACGCGAGCCTCCAGCTGAACTCCGCCGGCGGCACCGGCACCGGCACCGGCGGGACGGTGACCGTCAGCCCGGCCGACCTGCGCGCACGAGCCGGCACCGTCGACGAGATCCAGGGCACCTTCCGCGGCGTCGACCACTCCGCACAGGAGAAGACCACCACCGCATACGGCTCACTGACCAGCTGGCAGACCGGCCCGGAGCTCCGCGCCCGCTCCATACGCTGGGACAACCAGGTGGCCACTCTCGGAAACACCCTCTTCGACATCGCCAAGCGGCTGCGCACGACCGCAGACCGCTACACGGCGACCGAGAACGCCAACAAGCAGAACCTGCCCGGCGGGAAATGAGGGAGCCCGGACCATGCTGACCTACGAAACCGTCCGGACCGCCAAGATCGAGCCGCTCCACGCGGCCGCCGAGGACTGGAAGACCCTGCAGGCCCGCTACCAAGGCCTGAAGGACCGGCTGACCACTGAGGTCGTCAACAAGCTGGCCACCGGCTGGGAGGGTGAGGCCGCCGCCGAGGCCCGCTCGCTGATCAAGAAGGCCGCCGAACAGATCGACGCCGCCGGCAAGGAGTCCACCGATCTCGGCGGGCTGCTCGAAGACGCCGCCAAGCAGTTCGCCGCGGCACAGAACCAACTCAGGAAGCTCGCTGACGAGGAGGCCCCCGCAGCCCACCTCAAGGTCGACGCCACCGGAGTGGTCACCGACATCCACCCGTTGCTCCATGACAAGGCCGCGCAGGCCGACCCGGACTACCAGACGGTCTTCCTGCCACAGCGGAAGCGGGCGGTGGAGGACATGGTCCACGCCATCGAGGCCGTCCTCAAGCAGGCCGCCGAGGCGGACGAGGCCGCCTCCTGGGCACTGCGCTCGGACCCGAACGGCGCGAACGACAACTCGTTCAACCCCAACGGCTACCAAACCCTCAGCGCCGCCGCCGAGGCCCGCAAGGACCTGTCCGAGGCGCTCGCCCTGGCCGGCAAGGGCGGCGACCTCTCGGTCGACGAACTGACGAAGCTCAACGCCCTGCTGGAGAAGCGCAGGAACGACCCGGCCTTCGCCGAGCAGTTCGCCACCACGCTCGGCCCGCGCGGGACCCTGGAGTTCTGGCGGGACGTCAACGACCCCGCGAGATTCGGCGCGTACAGCAAGGAACGCAACGAGGCCGTGAAGAAGCTCCAGGCCTCGCTGGGCGCGACCGTCGGCACCGCCACCCAGAGCCACAGCAAGGCCATGCAGGACTGGGAGAACGGGATGCTCGAACTCGGCCCCCGGGTTCTGAACCGTCCGGGCGGCGGCCCGATGCCACTGGGCTACCAGCTGATGAGCAGCCTGATGCGCTCGGGCGAGTACGACAGCGACTTCCTCAACGCCTACGGCGAGAAGCTCCTCAAGTACGAGCGCGATGCCAAGACGGACCCCCAGGTCATCTGGGCGCCCGACTCGACCCAGCCGAGCTGGGACCACCTCGGCGAGGGCCGCGGCGGCGACGCGGTGGCCGGCTTCCTGGAGTCGCTGAGCCACAACCCGCAGGCCTCCACGCGCTTCCTGGACCCAGGGGATCCCCGGCTCAACGACCACCTCAAGTACCTGCTGGACGAGCGGGGCTGGCCCGGTGAACGAGGCCCCGACGGCCGGACCGCCCAGGGCCACCACTCGCTCGGCCTGGCCATCGAGGCCGCCGCCACCGGCGACCGTGCCGGGCAGGAGGACGCCGTGAAGCACCACACCGATGGCCAGGCCCGGGTCATGCGCGACACCGTCAACATGTTGGACGGCGGCATCGGCCACGAGAAGCTCCCGGCCGGCATGCAGCGCCCGATCGCCGGTGCCCTGGCCGACTACGCCTCGGACACCCACGACATCCTCTCCGGCACCAACCGGGCCTCCAAGGACCACGCGGGCAAGGACGCCAGCGGTGTCTGGACCGACCCGGCGACCGGGGAGACCAGGATGGCCACCGACAAGGGCGCGTTGATCCGGGTCCTTCGCGGCATCGCCGACGACCCCGAGTCCCACCACATCGTCCAGCAGGCCGAGATGGTGCACGTCGCGCAGCAGCTCGCCGAGCTCCCCCCGAACGTGGGCGAGAAGGAGTGGAAGGGCCTCATGGCCAACTCCGCGGTCGCCCTCGGCACCTTCGACGCCGTCCAGGCCGACGCGATCCTCGACCAACGCGACGACGACACCAAGGTCGCGGCCTGGAAGGCCAAGGGCCTGTACCAGGGCATCGGCACCCCGATGAAGCTGGTGCCGGTCCCCGGAGTGGGCGACCTGGCACAGACCCTGGTCGGCTCCGGGATCATGGGGTGGCAGATGCACGCAAGCGAGGAGATCAACGCGGCCGCGGCCGGCCGGATCGAGCAGAACACCCTCACCGGCGCCAACGGCCGCAGCGGCCACGAGGGCATCAGCGCCATGGTCGAGAAGTGGCAGCAGGAGCGCAACCACCTGAACCCCGACTCCCTCTCCGTCGACTGGGACGAGCAGCAGATGCGGACGATCTACAACACCGGTCGCTCCGACGCAGCCACCGCGCTCGGCCGTGGGGGCGAGAACAAGTGACGCCCGGGACTACGGGGTCGGGCGGAACGCGTCGGCGGTGGCGGGTTCCGGTCGCCGTCGGGGGCGTGGTGCTCCTCGCCGCCTCCGCCGTGTTCTACCTCGGTGGCGGGTACGACCGCTGGCAGGACGGCCGCAGCCTGGCCGGCCTGTGCCACGGCAGCCTGGACACCGCCGAAGTCGACGCCTTCCTCGGGGTGGACCGGCTGCGCGGCAGGGACGCCGACGCGCCGGAGGGTCTGGCGGCCTGCTCCGCGGTCAACGCGGACCGGGCCGGTGCCGGCTTCCTGGAGGTCCGCGTCGGCCGCGGCCCGGAGGCCGTCGGCCGGGCGCTGCACGCGTTGCAGCGGGAGCGGCCGGACATCGCCACCAGCATGGCCATGCCCTTCGGCCACGGTCGTCGGGGTGTCCTGGACCTGCAGGGCCGGGGCGGCGTGCTCGCCGTGCTCGCACCGGACTGCGTCGGCGGGAGCGGGGACCTGGTCGTCACGGTGACGGGCGTCCCGGTCAAGGCCGGCGTCGAGGACCCGGTCCAGCGGGCCCGGTTCGCCCGGATCGCCGCGCGCGCCGCGGACGGCGCCGCCCGGGTCTGGGGCTGCTCCCCCGGCTCCGGGCCGGAGGTCACCGACGTCCCGGCGGACTCCCGGTACGTCAAGGTCCCGGACGGCCGGGCCGGCGGCACCTGCGCCGGGCTGTCGGGCACCACCGGCGAATCGCCCGCGGATCCGGCCGCCCCGGTCGAGGACTGCTTCCTGTTCGCCGGCGATGACACCCCGCGCTTCCGCCTGGGGGCGTACTACCCGCCGTTCGCCGCCGTCCTCCCCGGGGTCGCGGGCTACCGCGTCACCGGTCCGGCCGGCAGCCGGGACGGCCTGGCCTGGGCCACCGCCGCCTGTCCGGGCGGCGCCACCGCCCTCTACACCGTGGACACCGTCGACGACGGCCACCGGATCGCCGCCCCCGCCCCGGCCCTCGAGCAGGACGCCCTGCGCACCTTCGCCACCCGGTCGGCGCGCAGCCACGGCTGCTCCGCACCGCAGCTGCCCTGAACGCGCCCCGGCCCCGGCGGGAGTGCTCCCGCCGGGGCCGGACCGTCGGCCGGAGGACCGGCCGGAGCGCTACGGCCGACCGAAGTGGGTCGGGTAGTAGCCCGGGTTGAGGGTGGATATCCGGACGGTCTTGCCCGGGCGGGGTGCCTCGACGAACTTGCCGCCGCCCAGGTAGATGCCCACGTGGTGGATCCCCGAGGCACGGCCGCTGTCCGACCAGAACACCAGGTCGCCGCGGCGCAGTTGCCCCGCGCTGATCGGCGTGGTCGCCGCGTACTGGTCGTCGGCCACCCGGGGCAGGCCTATCCCGCTTCGCCGGTAGGCCTGCTGGACCAGCCCGGAGCAGTCGTAGCCGGACGGGCCGTTGCCGCCCCAGACGTACGGCTTGCCCAGTTGGGCGAGCGCGTAGTCGATGGCCGCCTCGGTGCTCCCGGGGGTCGGGGTGGAGTCCGCGGACGGGCGGCTGCCCGACCCACCGGAGCCCTGGTCCGAACCGCCGCCGGACTGGCCGGTGCGGCTGAGGTAGACGTCGTAGTGGCTGGTCCAGCGCCACTCACCGCTGCCGTTCTTGAACCAGTACTTCGAGCCGTCCCAGCCCTGGCGCAGCCCCCAGGAGGAGGCCGAGCCGTTCGAGACGGCGTTGGACCCGGAGGACCCGGAGGACCCGGAGGACCCGGAGGACCCGGAAGAGCCGGAGCCGGAGCCGGACCGGCCGGTACGACTGGCGTACACGTCGTAGTGGCTGGTCCAGCGCCACTCACCGCTGCCGTTCTTGAACCAGTACTTCGACCCGTCCCAGCCCTGCTTGCCCGCCGCGGCGTGCGCGGAGCCGGCACCCGCCGTCAGGCCGACCACGCCGGCGCCCGCCAGCACGGTGGTGGCCAGGCAGGTACTTCGCACGGCCCGGTGTATTCGGCTGCCACCGCCGGCCGCCGCGGCGCGGGCGGTGCGCGGCCGGGCGGCGCAGTTCGGGCAGCCGCAGCCGGTGATCGCGGGGATGCTGCCCAGGCGCTCCTCGAAGCCGATCAGACCGGGGTCGGCGTCGAGGCCGGTACCGGGTTCGGCGTACGCGCCGGTGGCTATCCTCATGCGGGTCGTCCTTCCTTCCGCCCGGCCCGGGCGGCCGGGGGCGGTACCGAGGCGGCCACTCCGGCCGGGGCGACGAAGGCGACCAGCAGCTGTTCCATCAGCGCGCTGCGGGCGGCCTCGTCCAGTTCGTGCGCGGTCGCGCGCTCGAGTCGGCGGACGGCCAGCGCCGCCGCCTCCACCGCATCGTCGACCAGCACGGTCCGCAGGCCCGCGTCCAGGTCGGCCAGCCGGCGGCGGCGCATCGACTCGGCCACCTCGGGCGCGTAGTCCAGCGCCAGCGGCTGCACCGAGTAGACCTCCAGGCCGGCCGGGGCGGCCTCGGCGGCCAGGGCGCGGGTCATCTCGTCGGCGAACCACTGCCCGTCGCGCAGTGCCGGACCGGGCGCCGCGTTGCTGTCGCACGGCAGGGTGGAGGCGGTGCGGGTGAGCACGGCCTGGACCTGCTCGCGCAGGTAGCTCTCGTGGTCCTCGATCGCCAGCAGCGCCCGCGCGGTGTCCTTGACCCGCCAGACGATCAGCAGCCGGACGACGATCGGGGTGCCGGTGCGGTCGACGACCTTGACCGGCTCGCTGCGCCAGTGCCGCAGCCGCACGTCGACCCGGCGGCGGCGCAGCAGCGGGTTCACCCAGACCAGCCCGGTTCTGCGCACCGTGCCCCGGTAGCGGCCCCAGCGGCTCAGCACCCGGGTCTCGCCGCCCGCGTTGGCCAGCAGGCCGGCCAGCGCGAACACCACCAGCAGCCCGGCCGCACCGACCAGGGCGACGGCCTGGGCGTCGATCCCGGACCGGCCGCCGGCCTGCACGGCGGGGCTGCGCAGCTCGGGCAGCGCGTCCAGGTGGGGGATGACGCCGGTGCGCAGCAGCACGTAGCCCACGCCGGCCAGGCCGAGCAGCACCACCAGCAGCGCGACCCAGCCGGGCAGGGAGGTGGCGGTGTGCTCGCGCAGCGCCTGGTCCGCCCGCGGGGGGCGGCGCGAGGTGGCGGCGGGGGCACCGGCCCGGCCGAGCTCGGGGAGTTCGACGGTCTCCGGGGCGGCCGTCTCCAGCGGGTCCCGCAGGTCGGCGGGGTCGGCGGGGGACGGGCCGGGGACGACGACCAGCGGGGCGGTCGTCGGACCGCTGTCCACCGGACCGGCCGGACCGACCGGACCGGCGGCCTTGACGGTCGAGACCTTGGCGAGCGGGCTGGCGCCGGTGGCGGAACGTTCCGGCAAGGCCGGGGGGAACGACTTGGGCAGGTTGTCGGGTCGCTGCGAAGAATCGCGGGTGACGTCCATGCACGGATCCTCTGGGTCTGGTGTGTCGCGCAACGGGCGGCCCGGATCTGACGGGCAGTGCCAGAGTCAGGCTAAGTTCATACGTCATCAAATGCGACATTTGAGCTGAGGTGTGTCGACATTTACTGACGAATCGTCCGAAGCTGACCTGACGCGCAGGCACATGGGCGGATGGTCGGGACGGTTCGGCGCAGGTCAGCGCCGTCGGGCACCGGATCCACGGGCGAACACCCGACGGGTGATCAGCCCGATTCCGGCGAGCACCAGCAGGACCCCGGCCAGCACGCCGTGCCAGCAGGGCTCGCGGGGCCGACTGGCCGCCGCCTCCTCCGCCGGGGGTGCGGGCAGCGGCCGGGCAGCGGCACGGCCCGCCCGGGATCCGTCCTGCTCAGCGGCCGACCGGGGCTCAGCGACGGTTCCGGGCGACCCCGCGGGGGTCGCGGAGGCACCGGCGGTCGACGCGACGCCCGGGGACGGGGCGGCGCTGCCGGACGGCGGGGCGGAGAGGGTGGAGACGGCGGGAACGAACGGCACCGTCGGACGGGCCGAGCCCGCATAGGCCGTGGGGGCGGTGGCGGCGGTGGGTGTGGTGGAGACGGCAGGGGACGCCGGGACGGACGGAACCGGTGGCACCGCCACCGAGGGCGCCGCCGAGGTCGGGACCACCGGCGGCACGACCGGGGGTACGACGATCGGCAGCAGCCCCGGCGGGACCGGCCGGAGCACCGGCACCTCGGTCGGGCTCGGCGACCCGACCGCCGAGGGCGACACCGTGGGCGCAGCCGAGGGCGACACCGAGAGCGGGGCCGACACCGTAGGCGCAGCCGACGGCGACACCGCGAGCGAAGGCGCAGCCGAAGCCGAGGGCGACACCGTGGGCGACGCTGATGCCGAAGCCGAAGCACTCGCCCCACCGGCCACCGGAGTCGCCGCCGAAGGACTCGCCGCCACCGAAGCACTGGGCGCCGAAGGACTCACCACCGAAGGACTCGCCGACGCCGAAGCACTGGGCACCGAAGGACTCGCCGCCACCCGCACCCGTACCGGGTCCCCCGAAGTCCCGTTTCCCGCCCGGTCGGTCGCCGTGACGGTCAGCCACTGCTCCCCGTCCGCCAAGTCCCGGTTGGCGGTGCAGCTCCAGCTCCCGTCCAGTGCCGCGGTGGCCCCGCAGAGCACCGTGCGGTCGCCGGTGCCCGCCGCCGGCGCGGCCGTGACCAGCACGTTGGTGCCCGCTTCGGCCCGTCCGGTGAGCTTCGGGCGGCTGACCCGCAGGACTTCGCCGGGGGCGGGCGCGGTGAGCACCGGCTTGGCCGGCGGCACGGTGTCCACGACCAGCACGACCGGCTGCCCGGCCGTCCGGTTCCCGGCCGCGTCCACGGCGACGGGGGTGAGCTGGTGGCTGCCGTCGGCCAGGTTCTCGACCGGCAGGCAGGACCACTCGCCCTCCGCCCGGACCGCGCTGCTGCACAGGTCGGCGGAGGTGGACCGGTCGGCGACGGAGACGGTGCTGCCGGCCTCGCCGGTGCCGGTGAGCTGCAGCCCCGGGTCATTGGTGTAGGCGGGGAGGGTGAGCACGGGCGCGGCCGGCGGGGTGGTCTTCACGGTGACCTTGACGGGCTCGCCGCGCAGCACCAGGCCGCCGGTGGTGGTCTCCACCGGGGTGAGGGCGTGCCCTCCGGCGGCGAGCGCGCTGCCGGGGCGGCAGGACCAGCCCCCGCCGCGCTCGACCTTGGCCTTGCAGAGCGTGTTGTCGCCGTCCCGGATCTCCACCGAGGCGCCGGCGACGGCGCCTTCGCCGCTGATCCGGGGGCGGGCGTCGGCCAGGACGGTGCCGTCGACCGGTTCGGCGATCTCGGGCCGGGCGGCGCCGACGGTCAGCTTGATCCGCTGGTCGGAGACCTGCCCGGAGTCGGCGAAGCCGCCGGAGGGGACGAGTTGGCTGTTGTCGCGGCCGATCCGCAGCCGGGCCCAGGTCTCGCCGGAGGCGGCGCCGGGCGGCACGGTCCACTCCAGGGTCGCGGTGCCGGCGCCGGCCGGGATCTCGGCCTGCACCCGGTCGGCGGGGTCGAACCGGCCGCTGTGGTCGAAGTCGATCCAGCCGGCCAGGGTGGCGGGTTGGTCGCCCACCGCGACCGGGACGGTGACCCGGTAGTAGCGGCCGATGGCGGCCCCGTCGGGGAAGCCGAGCGAGGGGTCGGCGCCCTGGTACTCGCCGCGGCCGGGCTGGAGTTTGGGCGGCGGCGGGCTGCCGGGGGTTCCGGCGGGCAGGCTCGCGAAGGGGTTGCCGCGCCGGACGGCGTCGTGGTCGAGCTCGACGAGCGGCCCGGCGGACGGGCTCGCGACGGGGCGGCCTGCGTCGCGGCGGCCCGGGGTGAGGGCGTCGGCGCCCAGGAAGAGGTCGGAGACCACGTGCGAGGCGTTGCCGTAGGCCTGCGGCGCGGTGCCGAGGTCCTCGTCCACGGTGACGGTGTAGGCCTGGCGCAGGGCGGGCGCGGCGGTGGTGCTCCCGGCCCGGGAGGTGGAGCGCTGTTCGATCCGGAAGACCGCGGTGCGGACCGTCCCGGCGAGTTCCAGGGTGCCTTCGGCGGCGGAGCCGGCGGCGGCGTCGGAGGAGCCGTCGTTCCCGGCGGGGGCCAGGGAGTTGCCGTCGACCGTCCAGCCGGACCAGTCGGTGCGCCCGACCAGGGTGGGGGCGGCGGGCGAGCCGCCGGTGAGGGTCAGCCGGGCCGCGGTGCTGGTGGTGCCGGAATTCCCGGTGGCCGCCGCGGCGAGTCCGCTGAGGTGCAGTCGGGGATTGCGGACCGGCCGGGAGAATCCCAGCCGGAGAGTTCCGACGGTCCGCCAGGAACCGTCCGTCTGCGGACGGTCGGGGGTGAGGAGGAAGGTCTGGG
Source organism: Kitasatospora sp. NPDC058162 (assembly GCF_042884005.1). NCBI lineage: Bacteria > Bacillati > Actinomycetota > Actinomycetes > Kitasatosporales > Streptomycetaceae > Kitasatospora > Kitasatospora sp. NPDC058162. Next base: position 408,804 of record NZ_JBHVUS010000004.1, on the reverse strand, counting down.
CGGCGTCTCCGGGGCGCATTCCGTCCGCGTAGACGGTGGAACGCCCCCCTCCGGAGCGGTCGGCCAATCGGCCCGCCTCGGCGCCGACCGCCGTGCCCGGTGCGGCCGTGAGGTCGAACTGGACGGAGAGCCCGGAGGGCAGCACCGCCCGGCGCTCGCCCGACCACGCGTCAGGTGCCTGTCGGGCCACCGAGAGCGGGGCGTTCCAGCTGGTCAGCGCCCCGACCGTGAGAACGGCCAGGACGGCAGCTGTGCGGGGAAACTGTCGGCTCATCCGGCTCTCCTTCACGGTCGGCTGCCGGGGTGGCGGGCAGTCTGGGCACAAGATCCGACAAAACGGAATCACGATCCCTGACCGGTCATACTGCGACACCTTCGCTTTTGACCGCGTCCCACCCGTTTGGCGGCCATCCGGGCGGCAGGACGGGTTGTACCCGAATCGGCCGCATTTCATCCATTAGGCGGTAATGGATCCCGGCCCGAACGGCCGAACCCACCCGAATGGCGGAGAGAGGGGAATTCCCGTTGAGCAGACGGACACCAGCGTCCGGTACCTGACCATTCATCGGGGAACTCTGTTCGAATTACCCACCCGCTCAGTAGAGTCGGGCACCGTGACTATGGACCCCGTACTCGTCAAGCGTAGTTTCGCGGCGGTGGAGCCCCACGGCCCGGTCGTCGCCGAATACTTCTACCGGCACCTGTTCGAGCACGATCCCGGCGTCCGCGGCCTCTTCACCGAGCACCTGGACGAGCAGCAGGACCGGCTGTTCGCCGCCCTCGGCGCGCTCGTCACCCACCTGGAGGACACCGACACCGTGGTCGGCCTGCTCCGCGACCTCGGCGCGCGGCACGCCGGGTACGGCGCGCTGGTGGAGCACTTCCCGGCGGTCGGCGCGAGCCTGCTCGCCACCCTGGCCCACTACGCCGGCGACGAGTGGACCCCGGAGGCCGAGGCCGCCTGGACCGCCGTCTACGGGGTGGTCAGCGACACCATGGGCGCGGCCCTCACCGAAGCCCGGTCGGCCTAGGCCCTCTCTTTCGGATCTTTGCCGGGTCCGCGGCGTTGGGGCACGCACCTCGCCGCGTTGTCGTCGGTCGCCGATGCTCCGCATGGACTCCCTCCTCCGCCTTGCGATGCACGCACCCCAACGCCGCGGCCTGATCCGACAAGATCCAAAAGAGAGGACCTAACCGGGAGTGCTGGGGTGGCCTTCGACCCCGCGGTCATCCGGGCCAGCTTCGCCGTCGTCGAACGCCGGGCCGATCACCTGACCACCTTCTTCTACGCCCACCTGTTCAACCACCACCCGGCCCTGCGCCCGCTCTTCCCCGCCCAGCTGCACGAGCAGCGGGACCGGCTGTTCGCCGCGCTCACCCGAATCGTGCTGCGGCTGGACGAGCCTGAGCGGCTCACCGAGTACCTGCGGGCGCTCGGGCGCGACCACCGGAAGTTCCAGGCCGCGCCCGAGCACTACCCGGCCGTCGGGGCCAGCCTGATCGCCGCGCTGCGGCAGTGCTCCGGCCACTCCTGGACGCCGGAGGCCGAGCAGGCCTGGACCGAGGCCTACACCGTGATCGCCCGGATCATGTCCGGGGCCGCCGAGGAGCTCCGGGAGCACCACCCCGCCTGGTGGGAGGCCGAGGTCGCCGGCCGCCGCCGGGCCGCGGCCGACCTGGTCGTGCTCACCCTGGCCCCGATGCGCCCGTACCCCTTCACGGCCGGCCAGTACCTCACCCTCAGCAGCCCCCGGACGCCCCGGGTCTGGCGGCCGTACTCGCTCGCCAACGCCCCGCGCCCGGACGGCAGCCTGGAGCTGCACGTGCGGCGGGTGCCCGGCGGGCTGCTGAGCCCCGTCCTGGTGGAGGACGTGATGCCCGGCGAGCTGCTGCGGCTCGGACCGCCGCTGGGCGAGGCCGTGCTCACCCCCGGCTCGGACCGGCCGCTGCTGCTGGTCGCCGCGGGCAGCGGCTGGGGGCAGACCAAGGCACTGCTGGAGCAGCTCACCGCCGCGCAGCCGGAACGGGAGGCCACCGTGCTGCTCGCGGCTCGCACGACGGCCGGGCAGTACGACCTGGACGCGGTGCGGCGGATGCTCACCCGCAATCCCCGGCTGCAGGTGCTGACCGCCGCCCCCGACCGGTCCGCCGGCACCGGCGGGACCACCGCGCTGCTGCGGCGGACGCTGCTCGGGCACGGCGACTTCACCGGCTGGGAGGTCCACCTCTCCGGACCGCCGGAGCTGGTCGACGAGCTCGCCGAGCTGCTGCTGACCCTGGGGGCCGCCCCGGAGCTGGTCCGTCACGACCCGGCGCCGGTGACCTTCAACCGGGCCCGGCCGCTCACCAGCTCGGAGTGGTTCCTGGACCGGCGGGACGTGCCCTGGATCAACCGGACCGACCTGGGGTGACGGGCGTCACGCACGAGCGACGGCACGGCCGACTGCCCGGCCCGGCCCGGTCCAGTCCGGAAAACGGAGAAGCCCCCGGCCGGTGGCCGGGGGCTTCTCGCTGGTGCGCTCAGCAGGATTCGAACCTGCAACCTCTTGATCCGTAGTCAAGTGCTCTATCCGTTGAGCTATGAGCGCAAGGAACGGGCGAACCCGATCTTGCGGAGTTTGGTGCGCTCAGCAGGATTCGAACCTGCAACCTCTTGATCCGTAGTCAAGTGCTCTATCCGTTGAGCTATGAGCGCTCGCCCTGGTGAACAGTGCCTCCGGGGCGTTGCGTGGACAACATTACATGACCTGCCACGTAGGGCGAAATCGATTGATCCGGCCCCGGTCCGCCCGCTCCGGGCCGCCCGGCGACGATGCCCCCGACATGCCCCCGACATGCCCCCGGACATGCGAAGAGCCCCGCCGACGTGATCGTCGACGGGGCTCTCCGGCTGGCGGAGGCTGAGGGATTTGAACCCTCGATCAGGAATAACCCCGAAACCGCATTAGCAGTGCGGCGCCATAGACCGGACTAGGCGAAGCCTCCCCACATGGAGCACGCCCGCGCGTTGCGGACCCGTTCCGTGTGTCAGTGATGATGCCACAACCGTGGGGCTCGGCACCAACCACCGCCAACGTTACTAGGCGGGTCGTCCCCGCCGCAAAGAAGAATGAGATACTGCCGACTCCGGAGGAGCTGCCCTGAGCCGAGGAGACCTGTCGACGTGAGCAGCAGGCCGATCCGAGGCGCTGCTCGCCTCGACGCCATACTCGACGCCCTGCCCGACGCGTTGTTGCTGGTGAACAGCAACGGCACCGTGGTGGACGCCAACAGCGCAGCGGTCCAGGCGCTACAGGCGCCCGGCACCTCGCTGGTCGGCATGGGCGTGCTCGGCCTGCTACCCGAGTTCGACCCCAGTCGGATCCCCGGCTCGATGCGCCCGGCCACCCGCGACGGCGACGCCCTCGACCGCCCGGTCCGGATGACCGCCCACCGCACCGACGGCTCGACCTTCCCGGTCGAGGTCTCCGGCAACGACTTCGCCACCGACGGCGGCGACGGCTACGGGCGCTCCCCGTACGAGCCGTACCGCGACGGCCCCCGCGCCTCCTCGTCCTCCGACCTGCTCCTGCTGCTGGTCCGCGACCTCTCCGGGCGGCTCGGCGTCGAGGCCGAGCTGCGCCGCCAGCACAAGCAGACCGAGATGATCCTGCGGGCCGCCGCCGAGGGCGTGCTCGGGGTGGACCTCGACGGCCGCTGCGTGCTGGTCAACCCCGCCGCCGCGCACATCCTGGAGTACCGGGCGAGCGAGCTGGGCGGGCGCGAGCTGCACCCGCTGATCCAGCACTCCCGGGCCGACGGCACTCCGCTGGCGCTGGAGGAGTCCGCCCTGCTGGACACCCTGACCTCCGGGCGCAAGCACCGGGTGCGCGGCACCGTGCTGTGGCGCAAGGACGGCCGCCCGGTCACCGTCGACCTCACCACCGCCCCGGTCCGGGACGGCGACGAGCTGGTCGGCGCCGTGATGACCTTCACCGACCGCAGCCGCGAACTCGCCCTGATCGCCCGCAACGAGCACCTCACCGCCGTCCTGGAGACCGAGCTCGGCGGCGCGCTGAGCGCGCTGAACCAGCGGCTGGACCGCCTCGCCGCCGACCCGGCCGGGCAGCTCTGGCCCGAGGCCAACTGGACCCTGCGCCGGCTCGCCGACGAGTGCCGCCGGTTCGGCAAGCTGATCGACGGCGTGCTGGAGCACCAGCGCTCCGAGGCCGGTGAGGGCGGACCGGCCGAGGGCCGGGACGGCAAGGAGAGCAAGGACGGCAAGGACGGCAAGGACGGCAAGAGCGGGCGCAAGGCCGCGCAGCAGGTCCCGGTCGGCCTGGACAAGGTGGTCCGCCGGGCCGTCGAGGAGGCCGGCGAGCTGGTCGGCCCGGGCCGGGTGCGCTTCTCGGTGCACGCCGCCGCGGTCGAGGTGATCGCCGACGAGCGGCGACTCGCCCAGGCGCTGGCCCACCTGGTCGCCGACGTCAGCGGCACCGGCCTCGCGCTGGACGCCCCCACCGCCCCCTCCCCCGGCCTGGCCGTCCCCGGACTGTCCGTGCCCGGGCTGGGCGGCCCGCCCGCCCCGCCGGCGCCCGCCGAGCCGCCGACCGTCGTCCTGGCCGCCGCCCAGCGCGGCGAGGTCGCCCGGGTCGAGATCCGCGGCCCCGGCGTCGGCGGCAGCCCCGTCCACCTGCCGATAGCCCGCGCGGTGGTCGAGCGCCACGGTGGCGTGCTCCAGCCGCACGAGCTGCCCGGCAAGGCCGGGACCACGTACGTGGTGGAGCTTCCGCTGGACCCGGCCGCCGCGAAGGCCGCCGCCGAACGCGCCTCCGCCGAGGGCCGCTCGGACCGGCCCAAGGAGGGCGACAGCGCCGTCCTGCCCGAGCTGCCGGGCATCCCGCAGCTGCCCAGCAGCGGCGATGCCGCCGAGTCCACCCGACCCGCGGCCTCCGGCGCCCCGACCAGCTCCGGCCGGCCGGGCGACGCGCCGGAGGGCCGGGAGACCGCCGAACCGGAGCAGGCGCCCGCCGAGGAGGCCCCGGCCGAGCGCCGCGGCCGCCGGGGCCGGCCCGCCGCCGAGGCCCCCGTGCCCGAGCCCACCGACCCCGCCACCCCCGCCGACCAGTGGCCGAACGCCCCCGCCCGGGTCGAACGGGCCGTCCCCGAACAGTGGAACGGCACCGGCAACGACCCCGCGTACGGGCGCCGGGGCCCGGCCGCCCCGGAGGCGGCGCAGAGCGACCCGTGGGGCAAGGACGACGGCCGCTCCGGCCCCGCCTACGCGGTACCCGTCGAGGGTGCCCGCCCCCAGCAGAACCGGCCCGGCGGCCGTGAGCCGCTGGCGCTCGGCCCCGCACCCGCCGACGCCGCCGACCCGCAGCCGAACGGCGCCCCCGCCGAGGACGGCGGCGAGGCCAAGCCGCGCAGACGCCGCGCCCTGCCCTCCGCCGAGGACTCCTCGGGCGGCTTCGCGCTGCCCGGTGTGGGCGACACCCCGGTCTACCCCGGCCTGGAACACGCCCTGCCCGCCGGTCCGACGCCCGCCCCGGCCGAGCCCGCCACCGCACCGACCGGCCGCCGCCGTCGGCTCTCGGTACCGCCCGGTCCCGGCTCGGACGCCCCGGCCGGAGCGCCCGCCCCGCAGCCCGGCACCGCGCTGGAGCCCGCCCGGCCCGCGCTGCCCGCCGCCGAGGAGCCGAGCGCCCCGCGCCCGGTCGGCAGCGGCCTGGCCGAGCTCGCGCCGCCGCGGCCGATCGTCGCCCCGGTCGGCGCGGTGCCCGCCGCCGCGCCGCAGCCGCCCGCCCCGGCCGCGCCGCGCGCGCTGGCCGAACTGCCCGCCGCCCGGAGCGACCGCCCCGACGCCGAGCAGCCGCAGGCCGCGTCCGGCGAACTGGCCAACACCCGTCGGCTGCTGGTCTGGCCCGAGCCCGACCCGGCCACCGGCCAGGCACTCCAGTCGCGCGGCTACCTCCCGGTGATCGTCCGCTCCCGCGAGGAGCTGGACGCCCAGGCGAACGCCTTCCCGGCGGCGCTCTTCGTCGACCCGCTGACCGGCCCGATCACCCGCACCGCGCTGCAGTCGCTGCGCACCGCGGCGCTCAACAGCAGGGTCCCGGTGCTGGTCACCGCCGGCCTCGGCCAGGCCACCCGGGACGCCGCGTACGGCGCCGACCCGGCCGTGCTGCTGCGCGCCCTGGCCCCGCGCGACGGCGAGCACCACGCCCCGCGGGTGCTGCTGGTCGAAGGCGACCCGGACATCGCCGCCGCCATGATCAGCAGCCTGGAGCGGCGCGGCATGCACGTCGAGCACGCGGTGGACGAGAACGACGCCGTCGCCCGGGCCAGCAGCGTGCAGCCCAACCTGGTGGTGATGGACCTGTTCCAGATCCGCCGCCGCCGGATCGGCCTGCTGGACTGGCTGCGCGCCAACGACCGGCTGCACCGCACCCCGCTCGTGGTCTACACCTCGGTGGACCTGGACCCGCGCGAGCTGCCCCGGCTGCGCACCGGCGAGACGGTGCTCTTCCTCGCCGAGCGCTCGACCACCGAGGACGTCCAGTCCCGGATCGTCGACCTGCTCGGGCGGATCGGCGCGATGGGCGAGGCGGGCGTCGCCGCCGCGGGCTGAGGCCGGACACGCCGGAGGGCCGGCCCCGTCCGTACGGGGCCGGCCCTCCGCGCCGTCCGCTACTCCTTGCCCGGCTACTCCTTGCCCAGCGTGGTGACGTCCAGCCCGCCGGCCGCGTAGTCGGCCCGGATCACCTTCTTGTCGAACTTGCCGACCGAGGTCTTCGGGACGGACTCGACGATCGCCCAGCGCTCCGGCAGCTGCCAGGAGGCGATCCGCTCGGCCAGGAAGGCCCGCAGCTCCTTCAGCCCGACGGCCGCGCCCGGGCGCAGCACCACGGTGGCCAGCGGGCGCTCGCCCCACTTCTCGTCCGGCACCGCGACCACGGCGGCCTCGGCCACCTCGGGGTGGCCCATCAGGGCGTTCTCCAGCTCGACGGAGGAGATCCACTCGCCGCCCGACTTGATGACGTCCTTGGCCCGGTCGGTGAGGGTCAGGTAGCCGTCGGCGGTGATGGTGCCGACGTCGCCGGTGCGCAGCCAGCCGTCCTCGGAGAACTTGTCCTCCGGGCGGACCGGGTCCTGCCCGGCGCCGCCGTAGTAGGCGGCGGCGATCCACGGGCCGCGGACCTCCAGCTCGCCGGCCGCGACGCCGTCGTGCGGCATCCGCTCGCCGCCCGGGCCGATCAGCCGGGCCTCGACCGAGGCCGGGAAGAGGCCCTGGGTGATCCGGTACGGCCACTCCTCCTCGGGGGTGAGGCCGCCGGGCGGCTGGGCGAAGGAGCCGAGCGGGGAGGTCTCGGTCATGCCCCAGGCGTGCAGCACCCGGATGCCGTGGCGCTCGTCGAAGGCCTTCATCAGCGAGGGCGGGCAGGCGCTGCCGCCGATGACGACCATCCGCAGGCTGGAGGTGTCGTAGTCGCCCGCGTCCAGCTCGTCCAGCAGGCCGCTCCAGATGGTCGGGACGGCGGCGCTGACGGTGGGACGGACGGCGGCGATCATCTCGGCCATCGGCTTGGGCTGGAGGAAACGATCCGGCATGAGCAGGTTGGCGCCGGACATGAAGGCGGCGTGCGGGATGCCCCAGGCGTTCACGTGGAACATCGGGACCACCGGCAGGGCGGTGTCGCGCGGGGTGAAGGCGAAGTTGTCCCCGGTGTTGACCTGCATGCAGTGCAGGTAGATCGACCGGTGGCTGTAGAGCACGCCCTTCGGGTCGCCGGTGGTGCCGGAGGTGTAGCAGAGCACCGCGGCCTGCCGCTCGTCGATGTCGTGCTGCCACGGGTAGTCGGCGGGCCGGCCGGCGATCAGCTCCTCGTAGTCGTGCACGCCGCCCGCGAAGCCGGCCAGCAGCGAACGGTCGCCCGGGCCGGCCACCACGATGTGCTTCAGGGTGGGCGCGAGCTCCGGCAGCACGGCGGCGAGCAGCGGCAGCACGCTGCCGTTGACGATGATCACGCGGTCGGCGGCGTGGTCGATGATGAAGGACAGCTGCTGGGCGGGCAGCCGCAGGTTCAGGGTGTGCAGCACCGCGCCCATCGCCGGGACGGCGAGGTACGCCTCCAAGTGGAAGTCGTTGTTCCACATCAGCGTCGCGACCCGGTCGTCCCCGGTCACCCCGAGCTCGTCGCGCAGTGCGTGGGCGAGCCGCGCGGCGCGCTCGCCCACCTCGGCGTAGGTCCGGACGACCGGACCGGCCGCGTCCCAGGTGGTGACGGTGGATCGGGCGTGGATCGTGGACCCGTGCTCGAGGATCCGGGCGACGGTGAGCGGTACGTCCTGCATCGTGCTGAACACGGGTCCTCCTCGACCTGGCGGCACTGGCTGCTCCGCGGCTCCACCTACCGGGCGGTAATGCGCGCGGACGTGCCCGATTGTGCCGTTCCGTCCGCCCGCTGTCAGTATCCCGACCCCGTTGCACGGATCACGGGTCCGGCCCGGGTCCGGCCCGGATCCGGTTTCGCTGCTCCCCGGGGCCGCTCAGCCGGCGGTCGGGCCGTCGACCCGGTCGCGGTCGACGGTGAGGGTCTCGCCGGCGTAGGTCTCCTGGACGTTGCCGCGGTACTGGTGGACGCGCTGGTGGGCGGACCAGAGGTCCGGGCCGAGCGGGCCGGAGTCGGCGGTGTCCGGGTGGTCGTCCCAGCGGGCGTACCAGAGCGCGTCGGGCAGCGGGGAGCTGCCGGCCCGGGCGGCGGCGGCCAGGTCGGCGACGCCGGAGTCGAGGCTGGAGTAGAAGCCGGAGCGGTAGCCCGCCGCGTGCAGGCCCTGGGTCCAGCCGAGGGCGAAGTCGACGACGGCCTGGCCGCAGGCGGCGTCCTGCCTCGGGTAGGCCTCGATGTCCAGGTAGACCGGGCTGCCCTTGCCGAGGCCGAGCGCACGCATCGCGTGCACGGCCTCGGCGGCCTCGTCCCGGCCCTGCCGGGCGGCCTCGGCCGGGTCGATCCGCCTGGGTTTGCGGCTCGGGTCGGCGCACGGCGCCTGGAGGCCGACGTGCACCGGCAGGAACCGCCAGCCCATCGCCCGCGCCCGGTGGATCCAGTCCGCGGTGAGCCGGGGCTGGGCGCAGCCGCGCTGGGACCCGCTGACGTAGATGCCGACCGCCCCGTACGGGGAGGCGGCCCGCCAGGCCCGCAGGGTGTCGGTCGAGGGGGCGGTGCAGACGTCGAAGGCGGCGCCGCTCCAGTTGTCGCGGATCCGGGGCGGGCCGATCCGGTCGGGGAGCCGGAGGGCCCGGATGCGCGGGACGCCGACGGCTGCCGCGGCGGAGGCCTCGGCGCTCACGCCCGTCCCGTCGGTGGCCAGCAGGAGCACGAGGGAGGCGGCGAGGAGGGCCGCGGGGCGGAGATAGCGCACCCCGCCTTGATACTGACGGACCATCGGACGAACGCGCCAACCACGCCGCGGGGCCCGTTCGAGTCCACCCTTTCGGGCGCACCCGTCCGCATCCGTCCTGGTTTCCGTGAACGGGATGTAACGAGCTTGCCGGTTGGTCACTCCTTACGGCAAACTCGTCAGCATGCCCAGCTCCCACACCGGCGAAACCACTGCCCCCACCTCGGCCGCCGCCGTCGCCGAGGCCCTTGCCATGCCGCCCGCCCCCAAGGGCGAGCCCGCCGGCGAACGGGGCAGCTGGCGACGAGGCGGGGAGCCCGGATCCACGGCGCCCCCGGGGGCCCGCCCCGGCCGGTCCACCGGCCGGATCGGCAAGGCCCTGCGGCGCCCGGAGCGGATCCCGGCGCCGCTTCTCTGTCTGGTCGCGATGTTCCTGGTGCAGACCGGCATCGCCCTGTCCAAGCCGCTGTTCGGCCCGCTCGGGGTCAGCGGCACCACCTTCCTGCGGCTGGGCTTCGCCGCGGTGATCCTGCTCGCCGTCACCCGGCCCCGGCTGCGCGACAAGCGCCCGCGCGACCTCGCCGCGGCCGCGCTGCTCGGCATGGCCTCCGCCGGGATGACCTTCCTGTTCGCCGGGGCGATCGACCGGCTGCCGATGGGCACCGCCGCGACCATCGAGTTCCTCGGCCCGCTCGCGGTCGCCCTGGTCTTCGCCCGGCGCGCCAGCCACCTGCTCTGGGCGCTGCTCGCGGCGGCCGGGGTCGTCCTGCTGACCCTGCTCGGCGAAGGGGACGGCGGCGGCTCGCTCGACCCGGTCGGGCTGCTCTACGCCTTCGGCGCGGCCGGCTGCTACGCGCTGTACATCCTGTTCACCGACAAGGTCGGCGCCGCCTTCCAGGGCTTCCAGGGCCTGGCGGTGTCGATGACGGTCGGCGCCCTGTTCCTCGCGCCGTTCGGGCTCGGCGAGGCCTGGGACGGGCTGACCGCTCCCGGCGCCTCCCCGCTCGCACTGCTCGCCGCGGCGGCCGGGGTGGCGCTGCTACTGCCGGTGCTCCCGTACGCGCTGGAGATGACGGCGCTGCGGCGGATGCCCCAGCGGGTGTTCAGCGTGCTGGTCAGCCTGGAGCCGGCGGTCAGCGCGCTGGTCGGGCTGGTGGTGCTCGGCCAGCTGTTGGGCGCGGCGCAGCTGGCCGGGATCGGCTGTGTGGTCGCGGCCAGCGTGGGGGCCACGCTGACCGGACGGCGCTGACCGGGCGGCCGGTGCCGCCCGGGCGCTGAGCGGTCGCTACGGCCAGAGCAGGGTGCGGGACCACTCCGGGGTGCGGACCGGGCCGGTGCGGGTGTAGCGCAGCCGGACGTGCCGGCGCTGGGCGTCGCCCTGCCAGAACTCCACCTCGTGCGCCCACAGGGTGTAGACCGCGTGGCCGGGTGCGACGGCGTCCGGGGTGGCCTCCAGCCGGCGCCGGGCGACCGCCACCGCCTCGTCGTACTCGGTCAGCCCGCCCAGCGGCTCGCTCTGCCGGCCGACCAGCGCGCCGACCCGGGCGGCGGGCGAGCGGGTGGCGAACTCGGCGGCGGCGACCAGGTCGGCGGCCCGCTCGACGGTGCCGCGGACCCGCACCTGACGGCCCAGCTGCGGCCAGTAGACGCTCAGCGCGGCGGCCGGGTGGTGGCCGAGCTGACGGCCCTTGGGGCTGTCGGCGGCCGCGGAGAAGTTCCAGCCGGTGCCGGCCGCGTCCACGTCGCGCAGCACCAGCACCCGGGCGTCCGGCATGCCGTCGGCGTCGACCGTGGAGAGGGTGAAGGCCTGCGGGTCCAGCACCCCGGCGTCCAGGGCGGTGGCGAGCCAGTCCACGAACAGCGGGCCGGGCTCGGCGGGGGCGGCCTCGGGGTCGAAGGAGGGCAGCGGGCGGGCCATCGGCGGGCGGCCGAGCAGCAGTTCGGGGACGGACCTCGGTTCGGGCCGGCGCTCGTCCGGCGGTACCGGGCACGGCTGCGGCTCCGGTGCGGGCCTGGCTCCGTCCGGGCCGGTCAGGCCCTCGTCCTCCGCCGCCATCGCGCGCCCTTCCTTCCGATTGCCGCGGTCGTCGCCCCGACCGGGCCGTCCGTTCCGGGCCCGGCCACGTGGAGCGCTGTCGGAGCGCAACCGTACCGCCGTGGACCGACGGCTCAGGGCGCGGGCCCTCGCTGGAAGGGTCCCGGCCGCTCGCAGGGGCGGGGCGCGCGCTGGGCGGGACGCGCACGGGCCGGGCGCGCGGGCGGGTCCGCAGGATCCCCGGGCCCGGACGCACTCATGGGCGGTGCCGATGGCGGCACCGCCCACGAGGCCGGTTTCGCGGCGACCCTTTCCGCTGGCCGGTCCATGCGTTCGTCCGATCTCCCCGGTCCACCCGGGACGGAAGCCCGCCCGGTGACCGTTCCGAACCCCGCCGCGGATGCTCAGCTCTCCCGCGGCCGTCCACCTCCGGCGCCCCCGCCGGCGGTGGTGCCCGGGGCGTCAGCTGAAGATCGGGGCGAAGATGACGTTGACGTTCTTGTTGCCCTGACCGGCCAGGACGTTGCCCGCGTTGTCCTTCACCGCAACGGTGTTGTTCTGGTTCGAGGCCCCGGAACCGGTGGCCGTCTGCTGGTTGGACACGTAGTTGCCGTCGACTCCGCCGAACACGTTGCCGGTACCGGTGTTGGACACCACGCCGGCGTTGGAACCGGCCGCGGCACCCGCGCCGTTGTCGGCGGCGGCGACTCCGGCACCGGCCAGCAGCAGACCCGCCGCCAGCGGGGCGGCAAGCAGGATCCCGGACACCCGGCGGGTGTTGAAGCGAGCCATGTAAGCCTCCAAGAAGCTGTTAATCGTGCATCGGTCGAGCAGGGTTGCGGGGGTTCGCCGGCCAGACGAACACCTGCGGGCTGCGACGCCGGGAGAAAGACTTCCGCAACAAATCGACAAAGCACTAGTCGACGGGGCAGTTTTCGCCCGTTCGCGTGATATCCACCGAGGCCGCGCATAACGGGCCCCGGATCGGACAGTGCGCCGACACACCGCTACTGAGCTGGCACTTCGCCCGATCGGCGGCCTTTCGGCGGGCGCCGGACGACGGCGCATCGGTGCCGCACGAACCTCCGGGCGCACCGCCCCGGCGCAGGGCACAGCGGAACGCGCCCCCGAAAAGTTCGACCACCCTTCCATGTCGACTTTCGAGCCATTCACAGACCATCGGAAAGTCGTACTGAAAATGCGGGCCGACCAGGGGTGCGGATGAGGAAGAGATATCCGCCCTGAAAATCAGACCGTCTTGCCCGGTCAGACCATCTTGCCCGGATTGAGGATGCCCAGCGGGTCGAAGACCGCCTTCACCTGCCGCTGCAGCTCCAACCCGACCGGCCCCAGCTCACGGGCCAGCCAGTCCCGCTTGAGCAGCCCCACCCCGTGCTCCCCGGTGATCGTGCCGCCCAGCTCCAGCCCGAGCGCCATGATCTCGTCGAAGGAGCGCTGGGCGCGCGCCGTCTGCTCCGGGTCCGCGGCGTCGAAGATCACGATCGGGTGGGTGTTGCCGTCCCCGGCGTGGCTGACCACCCCGATGGTCAGCGCGTGCCGCTCGGCGATCTCCGCGACGCCGTTGAGCATCTCGGCCAGCCGGGAGCGCGGCACCGCCACGTCGTCGATCATCGTGGTGCCCAGCCGGTCCAGCGCGGGCAGCGCCAGCCGCCGGGCCGCCAGCAGCAGGTCCGACTCCGCCTGGTCCTCGGCCGGGACCACCTCGGTCGCCCCGGCCGCCCGGCACAGCTCCGCGACCCGGGCCAGCCCGGCCTCCCGGTCCGGCCCGTCGAAGGCCACCAGCAGCAGCGCCCGGGTCGACTCCGGCAGCCCCATCTGCCCCAGCTCGTTGACGGCCCGGACGGAGACCTCGTCCATCAGCTCCATCAGCGACGGCGTCAGCCCGCACTCCATCACCGCGCAGACCGCCGCCCCGGCCGTGTCCGCACTGGGGAACTCCGCCGCCAGCGCCAACTGCGGCACGGGCGCGGGCCGCAGCGCCAGCACCGCCCGGACCACCACCCCGAGGGTGCCCTCCGAGCCGACCAACAGCCGGGTCAGGTCGTACCCGGCCACCCCCTTGGCCGTGCGGCGGCCGGTGGACAGCAGCCGCCCGTCCGCCAGCACCACGTCCAGCCCGAGCACGTACTCACTGGTGACCCCGTACTTCACGCAGCACAGCCCGCCCGCGCCGGTGCCGATGTTGCCGCCGATCGTGCAGGACTCCCAGCTGGACGGGTCCGGCGGGTAGCAGAGCCCCAACTCCTCGACCGCACGGGAGAGTTCGGCGTTCACCACGCCGGGCTCGACGACCGCGACCCGGTTCACCGGGTCGATCTCCAGGATCCGGTTCAGCTTCACCAGCGACAGCACGATGCACCCGTCGACGGCGTTCGCCGCCCCCGACAGCCCCGTCCTGGCCCCCTGCGGCACCACCGGCACCCGCAGCTCGGTCGCGGTGCGCAGCACGTGCTGCACCTGCTCGACCGTCTCCGGGAAGACCACCACGGCGGGCGTGCCGGCGGCGCAGAAGCCCGCCATGTCATGGCTGTAGGCGGCGGCCACGTCCGGATCCACCACCACCGCCGCCGCCGGGAGGCCCCGCGCCAGTCGGTCCGTCAGATCACTCATCGCCGCCTCCACTCGCCGCCGCACCCCCGCCACCTCCGCACTCTGCCCGGCAGGCCGGAGGCGGGCAAGTGGGCCTCGGGCCCGGACGGGCGCGGCGGCTCAACGAGGGCCACCAGGTCAGGCCCGGCGCAACGCCGGCGTGGCCAGGGCCGCCACTCCGGCCGCCCCGGTGGCGAGGGCGCAGAGGAGCGCGGGCGGGGCGGCGCCCGTCGCGTCCGCCAGCAGCCCGAGCAACCCCGTCGACAGCACCAGCGCGAGGCTCTGCACCAGCGTCAGCAGTGCCTGCACCCGGGAGAGGTGGGAGGCCGGGGCCCCACCGAGCACCAGCGGACCGAGGTGGCAGGCGAACAGCCCCGAGCCGACGCCCACCACCGTGCCGCCGGCCACCGCCACCGCCGGGCCGGCGGACAGCGCCAGCAGCACGATGCCCGCCGAGGCCGTACAGAGCCCGGCGGCGGCGCCGATCCCCGGCCGGGGCAGCCCGCCGCGCCAGGCGACCGTGGCCGCCACCGCGAGCACCCCCGCCGCCTGACCGGCGGTCACCAGCCCGGCCGTGCCCGCCGCCCAGCCGTGCGCCCGGGCGAGCAGCGGGCCCAGCAGCGACACCACCGGCAGCAGCGCCCCGGCGGCGGCCCCGGTGAGCAGCAGCGCGGCCCGCAGCAGCGGATCGCCCAGGGCCAGCCGGACGCCCGACCACGCCTCCCGCACCAGGCCCGCCTGCCGGGCGACAGCAGGAGCGGGGACGGGCCGCTCCCCCGGCCGGACCCGCAGCAGCACCAGCAGCACGGCCCCGAAGCTCGCCGCGTCCACCGCCGCCGCACCCGCGAGCCCGCCCCCGGCGACCAGCAGGCCGCCCAGCGGCGCCCCGAGCAGCACCGCGCACTGCCCGCCGGCCTGTCGCAGCGCGAGGGCCCGGGGCAGCCGGTCCGCGGGCACCAGCCGGCACGGCATCGAGCCGCTCGCCGGGAGGTAGAACGCGTCGACCGTCCCGGTCACCCCGGCCGCCCCGACCAGCAGCCACAGCGGCACGCCCCGGTCGCCGGCCACCGCGAGCGCCAGCCCGGCGGTCACCACCAGCATCAGCGCGTCCCCGACGAGCATCACCCGGCGGGCGCCGAACCGGTCGGCCACCGCCCCGCCCAGCAGGACCAGCACCGTACGGGGCACGGTGACCGCCGTCAGCACCAGCCCGGCCGCCCCGCCGCCGTACCCGGAGGCGGCCCAGCCGAGGGCGAAGGACAACGCGGCGTCACCCAGCAGCCCGGCCTGGGCCCCGGCCAGCCAGAGCAGGTACGGCCGGGGCAGCGCGGTGCGCCGGGCCGCGCCGGCGGGAACGGCAGTGGTCATGCCGGCGACGCTAGGACCCTCGACCAGGTCGAGGGCAAGCGTCGGCTACCTGCGGACCACCGGCTCCTGGAGCTCGACGACCCAGCCGGACACGTCGTCCGGGGTCTCCAGGTAGCGCTCGCGGGCGTAGCCGGTCGAGCGGTAGCCGTTCTCCTCGATGAAGCGGGCCAGCGCCTGGAAGCTGCCCACCGCCCCGTCCAACGGGCCGCGGTGGACGACGGTCGCCGCCTCCTCGATCGGCGGCAGGTCGACCACCTCGAAGTCCTCCCGGTCGTCCCGCACGGCGGGCGCGATCTGGAGGGCCGCCCGGATGACCACCGAGCCGTCGCCCTCCGGCGCGTCCTCGTACCGGGCGACGGACGGGCCGACCACCTCGATCCCTGCCTCCGCCACCCGCCGGCACAGCTCCTCGAACAGCGGGCCGATCACCGGGGTGATGTCCTCCGGCGCGTAACTCGCGGCCACACCGCTCAGTTGGGCCGCCCGGACGGACGGCACGGGCTTGACCACGACGTCGTGCTCGGACATGGTCCCCTCACTCTCGATCGTCCGGAGCCTCGCCTCGACCCGGGCCAGCCGCCGCTCGTCCGCCGCGATCGCCTCGGCGAGCTGGGCCCGCCGCAGCCGCAGCATCCCGCGCAGCTCGGCCGGGTCCGGCTGCTCGTCCAGAACGGCCCGGACCTGTTGCAGCGTGAAGCCGAGCTCCTTGAGCGCGATCACCCGGTTCAGCCGGGCGAGTTGGCCCGCCTCGTACGAGCGGTACCCGGTGACCGGGTCCACCCGGGCGGGCCTGAGCAGGCCGATGGCGTCGTAGTGGCGCAGCATCCGCACCGACACCCGGCCGTGGCCGGCGAAGTCTCCGATGTTCAACATGGTGCCCCCACTCCACCGCCTCCCACGGTGTCAGGGTCAACCCCCGCCCGCCGGTCCGCCCCGGAAAACACCGAGGGCGGGTGCCGAACGATGTCGGCACCCGCCCTGAGCAGGTGGTTTCTCCTACCAGCGGAGAGCGTGGGATTCGAACCCACGGTGACGGGTCACGCCACGACAGTTTTCAAGACTGTTCCCTTAGGCCGCTCGGGCAGCTCTCCAGGCGGAGGTCAGCCTAACGGGTCCGGCGGGGTTCGGTGCACACGATTACGCGCGCCCGGAGGTCACTGATCGCCGTCCCGCTGGCCGAGCGTGACCTTGGTGGTCATGGTCTGGCCGTTGCGGGTGTATTCGACGTCGACGGTCTCGCCCGGCTTGTGCGTCCAGATCCGGCTGACCAGGGCGGGGCCGTTCTCGATCGGCGCGCCGCCGAGCTTGGTGATCACGTCGCCCGGCTTGAGGCCGGCCTTGTCGGCGGCGCCGCCGGGGGTGACGGCGGGCTGGCCCTGGACGTCGCGGGTCTGGATCTGCGCGCCGTCGCCCTTGTAGTCGTCGTTGCGCAGCACGTCGAGCTTGGCGTAGACCGGCTTGCCGGTCTTGATCAGGGTGTCCGCGACCCACCGGGCCTGGTTGATCGGGATGGCGAAGCCCAGGCCGATGCTGCCGGCCCGGCCGTTGGCGGAGGCGTTGGACTGGATCGCCGAGTTGATGCCCATCACCGCGCCGCTGGAGTCGAGCAGCGGGCCGCCGGAGTTGCCGGGGTTGATCGAGGCGTCGGTCTGCAGGGCGTTCATGTACGAGGCCTGCGAGCCGGTCTCGTCGCCGGAGGCGACCGGACGGTCCTTGGCGCTGACGATGCCGCTGGTGACGGTGGACTCCAGGCCGTACGGCGCACCGATCGCGATGGTGGTGTCGCCGACGTTGACCTTGTCGGAGTCGGCCAGCGGCAGCGGTGCCAGCTTGCTCTTCGGCGGGTTGTCGATCTTGACCACGGCCACGTCGTAGCCCGCGGCGTTGCCCAGCACGGAGGCGCCGTAGGACGTGCCGTCGGCGAACTTGACGGTCAGTTTGCCGCCGTTGAGGGCCGGCGCGACCACGTGGTTGTTGGTGAGGATGTGGCCCTCGGTGTCGAAGACGAAGCCGGTACCGGTGCCCGACTCGCTGCTGTTCTGCGCCTTGATGGTGACGACGCTGGGCAGCGCGGTCTTGGCGATGGCGGCGATCGACCCGGGGATCGGCTCGTTCTTCTGGGTGTTGCTGGCCTGGACGGTGGTGCTGCGGTGGTCGTCCGCCGAGTTGCTGCTGTTGTTGTGGTCGGTGGCGACCACGCCGACCGCACCGCCCGCGATGCCGGCGACCAGCGCGACGGCCGCGAGCAGGGCGACCAGGCCGCCGCGCTTCTTGCGCGGGCCGCCGGGGCCGCCCGGACCACCGGGGTACTCGCCCGGGTAGCCGAGCGGACCGCCCGGGCCGCCGGGGTAGCCCGCGCCGCCGGAGGCGGCGTCGTGGCCGGCGCCCCAGCCGCCGAGCGGCTGACCGGCGCCGAAGGGGTGGTGGGCGTGCGCGGCGGGCGCGCCGTACGGCTCTGCGGCCGGAGCGCCGTACGGCTCCTGCGCGTTGGCGGCCGGGACGCCGTAGCCCTCGTGGGCGCCGGCGGCGGGCACGCCGTGGGTCGGGGTCGCGTACGGGTTGGTGCCCGGGGTGCCCGGCGGCAGCGCGGGCGCGGCCGGGGCGGGGGCGTGCGCGGCGGCCGGGGCCGGAGCCTCGACCGGAGCCGGCGCGGGCGCGGCGGGCGGCGCGGGCGGCAGCACCGGCGGCGGGGCGTCGATGTAGCCGGTGACCGGGTCGACGGCCGGCTCCTCGACGGCGGGGGCGGCCGGGGCCTCCGGCGCGGGGACCTTGGTGAAGGCGACGGTGGGCTTGTGCCCGCCCTCGACCGGGGCGGCCTCGGCCACGGCGGGCTCGACGACAGCGGGCTCGACGGCGGCGGGCTCGGCCACGGCGGGCTCGACGGCCGGCTCCGGGACCCGGCTGAACGCCATGGTCGGCTGGTGCCCGCTGTCGGCCGGAGCGCCGTCGACCGGGGCGGCGGCCGGAGCCGCGGACCCGTCGGCGGGCTCAGCCACGGGCTCAGCCTTGGGCTCGGGCACCCGGCTGAAGGCCATGGTCGGCTTGTGGCCGCCCTGAGCGGTGCCGTCGGACGCGGCACCCGCCGCCTCCGGAGCCCCCGCGGGCTGCTCCCCCTGCGGCCCGGTGGGCCCAACCTCGCGCTCGGTGCTCACGGACGACCTCCATAGCTGACAGAACCAAGGACCATAGTTTTTCGCACCGGCGATTCGATTGCCGTAAGGACCCCTCTGAATAACTCATAAGAATCCTTAGCCGCCGCCGACGACCGGGGCTCCCCACCCCCGCCCGGCGTCCCGCGATGCGGACCGCGCACCCCGTGGCCTTTGGCGTTCGTACCCGTGCCGGTTAGCCTGTCGCTCCAAACTGACACGCGGGAGCTTGGACCGACCAGGCTGAGAGTGCGCATGTCGACCGTACGCCAGGCCAGTGACCGGCGGACCGTCGAGGGGGCGCTGACCGCCGGAACCTGTCCGGGTAATGCCGGCGTAGGGAGTATCGGCCATGCCGCCTGCTTCGCCATCCTCTTCTTCGGGCGCGCCCGCGTCCAAGGATTTCCCCGACCACCCCGCCGGTTCGGCCGCGGCCACCGCGCTGGTCGACCACCGCGTCGAGGCGCCGCTGGTCCTCGACACCGAGCCGCCGCGCACCCTGCGCTTCCGGGACCACTTCGCGCTCTGGATGAACCTCGGCGTCAGCCTGATCGGCTTCTCCACCGCCGCGACCGTGCTCGGCGCCAAGGGCAGCGAGCTGTCGCTGGCCGCCGCGGTGACGGCGATCGTGGCCGGCACCGCGGTCGGCACCGCGATGCTCGGCGTGGCCGCGCTGATCGGCGCCCGCACCGGCGCCCCGGCGATGGCCAACCTGCGCGGCCTGTTCGGCACCCGGCTGTCCTACCTGCCGACCGTGCTGAACATCGTCCAGTGCGTCGGCTGGGGCGTGTTCGAGCTGCTGACCATCGCGGCGGGCGCGCAGACCGTCGCCCACACCGGCGGCTACCGCTGGCTGTTCGTGCTGCTCGCGGGCGCGCTGACCACCGTCCTGACGATCTGGCCGCTGGGCTCGATCGCCGTGCTGCGCCGCTTCGTCGCCGCGGCGGTCGGGGTCGCGATGGTGTACTTCACCGTCCAGCTGGGCCGGCAGGGCGTGCCGGACCCGGGCGCAGGCAACTGGCACGGCTTCCTGGGCGCCACCGACGCGATGATCGCGGTGTCGATCTCCTTCGTCCCGATGGCCGCCGACTACACCCGGCACTCGCGCACCCCGCGCTCCTCCTTCTGGGGCAGCTTCTCCGGCTACACCGTCGCCCAGGTCTGGTGCTACGTGCTCGGCCTGATGGCGCTGCTGCAGTCCGACGGCGACCCGAGCCGGATCTTCGACTCCTTCCTCGGCGTCTGGGCCGGCTGGCTGTTCCTGCTGGTGCTGGTGCTGCGCGAGACCGACCAGTCCTTCGCCAACGTCTACTCGACCGCGATGTCGCTGCAGAACCTGCTGCCGCGGGTGGACCGCCGGGTGCTGAGCGGCGGGATCGGCGTGCTGACCACCGTGCTGGCGCTGCGGATCGACCGCTTCACCGACACCTACAGCAACTTCCTCGGCCTGATCGGCTCGGTCTTCGTGCCGCTGCTGGCGGTGCTGGCGGTGGACTACTTCTTCGGCGCCGGCCGGCACGGCTGGGACCTCTCCGAGCGGGCGCCGTCCCGCTGGCTGATGCTGCTGCCGTGGGTGCTGGGCTTCGCCGTCTACCAGTTCATCGCGCCGACCGCGGTGGCCGACTGGTGGGTCAACTTCTGGACCTCGGCGCAGGAAGCCCTGCACTTCACCCCGCAGGAGTGGACCTCGGCCTCGCTGTTCGCCTTCCTGGTGCCGGCGCTGGTCACCTGGGCCCTCACCCCGCTGACCCGCCGCACCGCCCGGGCCTGAGCGACCGGAGGCGGAGCCGGCCCCGCAGGTTGGCACCGGCTTCGCCCCCGGTTCACCCCCGCCCCCTATCGTTGGGGCCGTGACCAGCCCAGACCTGCCCTCGGCGGCGGCGCGCACCGCGCCCTCCGTCCAGGTGATCGCCCACCGCGGTTCCTCCCACGCCCTGCCCGAGCACACCCTCGCGGCGTACCGGCGCGCGCTCGACGAGGGCGCGGACGCCGTCGAGTGCGACGTCCGGGTGACGGCCGACGGCCACCTGGTCTGCGTGCACGACCGCCGGATCGGCCGGGTCTCGAACGGCCGGGGCACCGTCTCCGCGATGACCCTGGCCGAGCTGGAGGCGTACGACTTTGGCGCCTGGAAGACCGGCCGGCCCAGCACCGACCCCGAGCTGCGCGGCGTGCTGCGGCTGGACCGGCTGCTGGAGCTGGTGGTGGACTGCGGCCGCCCGGTGGACCTGGCGATCGAGACCAAGCACCCGGTGCGCTTCCGCGGCCGGGTCGAGGCCGAGCTGCTGCGCACCCTGGAGCGGTACAAGATCGGCGCCACCCGGGAGGGCGACCGCCCGTCCGCCCGGATCATGAGCTTCTCCTCGATCGCGCTGAACCGGGTGACCGCCGCCGCGCCCGAGTACGGGCGGGTGTTCCTGATCGAACGGATGCTGCCGCTGCTCGGCCGGCTCCGCCCCGGGCAGCCGCTGCCGGGCGGGGCGCGGATCGCCGGTCCGGGCATCGAGCTGATCAAGGCCAAGCCGCAGCTGGTCCCCCGGCTGCGCGAGCTGGGCCACGAGGTGCACGTGTGGACGGTGGACGAGCCGGCCGACGTCGAGCTCTGCCTGGAGCTCGGGGTCTCCGCGATCATCACCAACAAGCCCGCCGAGGTCCTGGCCCAGCTCGGCCGCTGAGCCGGGGCCGGCGGTCCGGCCGTACCCGGGGAACCTGATCACCGTCGTCGGCAGTCAAACCTTCCGCGCACGTTATTGCCGGAATTCTTGCGTTCGGGCGACGGAGGGTGAGCACGGAATGACCTCTTGTCGACCCTGAGTCGCATCGCTCGAAATGGGCTCGCAGGATCCTCCGACGGTCGTTTCCGACGCATTACCAAGGGGCATCTCTCCCTCGGCATACGCTGAAGGAGGTCCGGGGGTGGCGTTGATGGTGGCGCGTGAAGTGCCGACTTCATCGACCATGGCAGTGCCGCACGGCCCAGCGAGTGTCGGGGTCGCACGGCGCCGACTGCGTCGAGATCTGGGTGACCGGCAGATACCGGAACCGGTCATCGATGATGCTGTTCTGATCCTTTCCGAACTGTTGAGCAACGCCTGTCGATACGCCCGTCCGCTCGGCCCGCTGCCCGCCCTGGGCCGCGGTGCCCGGGCCGAGGTGGTGGACCAGGTGCTGGTCGGCGTCCCCTCCCGGACGCACCCGGCGCCGGGCGGCCGGGAGTCCGAGGACGGCGCGACCGAGGACGGTGCGACCGAGCCGGACGGCGGCGTGCTGGTCCGCTGGCAGATGCACGCCGACGGCGTGCTCACCCTGGAGGTCACCGACGGCGGCGCGGCCACCCGGCCGCTGCCCGCCAGCCCCTCGCTGACCTCGCGCGGAGGCCGCGGCCTGGCCATCGTCGACCAGCTGGCCAGCGACTGGGGCGTCCGCGACGCGCCCGGCGAGGTCACGGTCTGGGCGGCGCTGCCCGCCCGCGCCCGGCACGCCCGGCGCACCGGGGGCGACACCGCCCGCAGCGCGTAGGCGTACCGGCGGACGCCCGACGGGCTCCCGGGCGTACGGCGCCCGCCCCGGCGCGTTGCCGCGTGCCCGGGGAACGTCAGTAGGCTTCCCGGTGAAAAGGACCACCGTCCCCGGGAGAGCCGCAGCATGGGCAAGAAGGCCGCCAAGAAGGCGCCGCAGCGCCAGTCCACCACCGCCGTCACGGGCGAGATCCCCGTGGTCGGGGCCCGCGAGGACTGCCCCTGCGGCTCGGGCCGCCGCTACAAGGCGTGCCACGGCCGGGAGGCCTCGCACGCGGTGCAGGAGCTGGTCCACCGCCCGTTCGAGGGCCTGCCGGGCGAGGCCGACTGGGTCGCGCTGCGCGAGCTGGTGCCCGCCGCCACGGTGCCGCTGACGCTGGCCGCCGGGGTGACCGCGACCGCCGGGGGTGACGTCCCGTCGGTGACCCTGGCGACCGTGCTGCCGCTGGCCTGGCCGGCCCTGCGCCGCCCCGACGGCTCGATCCTGCTCGGCCTGCAGACCCAGTCCTCCTCCGGCGACCTCAGCCGCGACCTCGCGGACGCCCTGGAGCTGGCCCTGGCCACCGAGCCGGGCAGCCCCGTCCCGGCCCGCCGGACCGTCCCGGGCGGCCGCCGCCTCCAGGACCTGCTGGACGCCGACGCCGCGTTCGCGCCCGTCGTGCACACCGGCTTCGAGTTCTGGCTGGAGGACGCCGAGACGGCCACCGGCGAGGTCGCCGCCTCGCTGGAGCGCGCCAACGCCTCGGCCATCCCGACCGAGAAGCTCGCGAGCGTCGACGCCGCCTACTGGTGCGGCACCCCGGACAAGAACCACCTGCGCTGGGTGATGACCGTCCCCGAGGAGCAGCTGCTGGACGCGCTGGCCCGGCTGAACGCCGCCGGCGAGGCCTCGCTCGGCCCGGACACCCGCCTGGTGGGCTCCTTCCGCGCGCACGGCCTGACCGTGCCGGTGTGGGACCTCCCGCTCGCGATGACCGCCGCCGACTGCGAGAAGCCAGCCGCCGAGTTCGGCGAGCGGCTCGCCGCCGTCCTCGCGGACGCGACTCCGCTGACCGCCGAGGAGCGGCGCGCCCGGGCGAACCTGGTGAACCGTCAGGTCACCTTGAACTAAAGCGCGCAGGATCCGGGTGATACGCGTCACATTGTCGCGGTGAAGCCGCAATTTCCGGGCCTGGAGGGCGTCTTGGAAATTGGCGCGGGCGCGGATCCTTGTTACTGTCTAAAGAGTCCGGCCGCTGGTGCATCCCCCGTCGCCAGCGGCCGGATCTTTTGTTTTTCCGGAACGCCCCGCACCACCGGGCCCGGAGTCCGGCCCACCCGGCGATCCGTCAGTACGTCGAGCGCCCGCTGTCCAGCCGGACCGTCGCCTCCACCAACTCCCCCAGCAGCGGCCCGACCTGCGGCAACCGCACCCCGCCGGCCGCGGCCGGTCGCGGCGCCAGCACCCAGCGCACCGGCCCGGCCCCGCCGCCGGGCGGCAGCGGCAGGAAGCCACCCGGTCCGTGGTAGCGCAACGAGCCTGGCACCCAAGGGAGTTGGGCGAGCATCTCGCCCAACGCGTCGAGCGAGTACGGGGCCACCAGCAGGGCGTAGCGGCCCGGCATCGCGAGTACCGGGCCGAGCGGCAGCCGCAGCGCGGCGAGGTAGACCAGCGCCCGGGCGCCGGCCGCCGCGGGCAGGCTGACCGCCGAGACCGCGCCGCCGGTGGCGGCCAGCACCGGCGCGTCCGGGGTCTGCCGCTCCCACCACCAGCGCACCATCCGGGCGTCCGTGGTGGCGGCCAGCAACGACGGGTCGTGCGGGTGGGCGCCGGGCGCCGGGCACTCCGGCTCCCCGCAGGAACAGCGGCCGCCGCGCAGCACGGTGCCGGGCACCACGGGCCAGCGGTGTTCGACGGCGGCCGTCAGCGCCGCGGCCAGCCGGGCGGACGGCTCCGGCGACTCCGGTGACTCCTGCGGTTCGTGCGACTCCTGCGACCGGCTCCTCGGGCTCTTCGGGTTCTCACGCATGGCGCTCGTTCCTTTCCCTGACCGCTCGGTTCGCTCCGCCCCACCGACATCCGTCGGGATCCGCCGCACGGGCCCGCGGCGGCACGGCCTGCCCCGG
The DNA here is from genome assembly GCF_042884005.1 of Kitasatospora sp. NPDC058162. Classification (NCBI taxonomy): domain Bacteria; kingdom Bacillati; phylum Actinomycetota; class Actinomycetes; order Kitasatosporales; family Streptomycetaceae; genus Kitasatospora; species Kitasatospora sp. NPDC058162. The sequence continues at coordinate 384,637 of NZ_JBHVUS010000004.1, read as the reverse complement.
ACGGCGCGGAACGGGGGCGGGCGGCATGGCGGACGGCGCGGCTACGACGTGGAGCACGGTGTGGAGCACGACATGAGAAGGGCCGCGCACTGGAACAGCCCCTGGAACGAGAATCCCGTATGCGACCGGATGGACGCCGCCCGGGCGCGCTTGGTTCCACCGTACGAGTGAGAGACTTCCGGCCAGCCCGGATCGCGGGCGGCGCGGACATACGATCCGGACGGCCACCCGGTCCGTCCTCTCCGTTCTGCCCGTTCCCGGCTCGCTCCATGCCTCCGGCCCCGACCGGCGCGCCGCGTTCGGCGCACGCCGTCCGACCGGGTCGCTCGCATGTCGAACTGGCCACCGCGTCGTCCTGGATCTGGACATGCCCCGAATGGGCTGTGTAGAAGTGGTGGCATTGCTGTCGATCAATGACGAGTAGTAGCGAATCGAGGCGAAACGCGTCCTTTGGCCGTGCTCGCTCCACATTGGCCGTATCTGGGGGTTTCGCATGGCACGTAGCACCGCGTCAGGAGTGGCGGCATGACCAAGTCCCACGCGTCGGCGTCCCAGCCGCCGGCGACGCCCGTAGAGCCGGGTGAGACCGGCTGTGCGGGCGGGCTCACCGTCCTCGACCCGCCGCCGGGCCTGCCCGGCCCCACCGACGCGCCGGACGGCGGCCCCGACGGCACCGCCGACGACCCCGCGGTGCCGTCCGCCACGGTGCAGGACCGTTTGGCCGGACGCCTGTCCGATATCACCAGCCTGCACGAGCACACCGAACGGCTCGCCCGTGCCCGCGGCACCGCCGCCACCCTGGACGCCGTCCTCGCCTCCGGCGCCGCCCTGCTCGGCGCCAGCCGCGGCGTGCTGGTCACCCTGCTGCCGGGCGGCGGCCCCGGCCAGCCGGTCGGCCTCGGCCTGGACCGGGCCAGCCTCGGCGCCCTGGAGACCGTCCCGACCGAACAGAGCCTGCTCGCCCGGCTGTTGAGCGAGCACGACCGGCCCGAACAGCTGCACTCCCCCGACCTCGCCGACGACCCGGCCGTCGGCGGGCGACTGCGCGAACTCGCCGTCCACCTCGGCCTCGGCGGCGCCTACGGCCTCCCGCTCGCCACCGTCGAGGACGGCCCGCTCGCCGCCGCCGTCTGGTTCTACGACCGGCCCGCCGGGCCCACCGACTGCCAACGCGAACTGGCCCGCCACTACTGCGAGATCGCCGCCCCGCTGCTCGCCAAGCAGCTGGAGGCGGAACGGATCCTGCGCACCACCGAGGCCCTGCGCCGCGGCCTGCTGCCGGACCGCCTCCCGCAGACCCCCGGCCTGCGGCTGGCCGCCCGGCTCGTCCCGGCCGGCCTGGACCGCTCCAGCGGCAGCGACTGGTACGACGCCATCCCGCTGCCGGACGGCACCGTCGGCCTCACCGTCGGCTCGGTCTCCGGCGACGGCCCCGGCGCGGGCCCCGGCTCCGCCCCGGGCGCGGCCGCCGCGATGGGCCGGGTCCGGGCCGCGCTGCGGGCGTACGCGGTGCTGGAGGGCGAGGACCCGGTCTCCGTCCTCGGCGACCTGGAACTGCTGCTCAAGACCACCGAGCCGACCCGCACCGCGACCGCCGTCTACGCCTGGATCGAACCCGAGGACCGCCGGATCACCCTGGCCGGGGCCGGGCACTGCCCGCCGGTCCTGGTCGGCCGGCACGGCGCCGAGTTCGTGGAGACCTCGCTCTCCGCGCCGCTCGGCATGCTGGCCTGCTGGGAGGCCCCCGGGGTCGAGCTCACCGCCGAGCGCGGCGACACCCTGCTGCTCTACACCGAGGGCCTGGCCCGCCGCTGCGGCCCGACCCTGCACGCCGGGCAGGCCAACCTGCGCCGGGCCGCCGCCGACGCCCCGCGCGACGTGCGGATCGACCCCGAGCGGCTCTGCGCCCACCTGCTGGCCGTCTGCCCCGACCCGGACGCCGCCCCGGCCACCGACGACCTGATGCTGCTGGCGGCGCGCTTCGACTAGGTGTACGAACCCCGGACCGACGGGCGGCCGGGCGTCCGTACCATGGACGCACGGCCGCCCGCGCGTGTCGCGACCCGACACCTCCCCCCGAGGGCGGCGGTACCACCCCCAAGGAGGCGTTGCACGTGACCGAGGACCGGACCCCCGCAGTGGCCGAGAACCCCGAGGCCGAGGGCGGCGAGGAGCCGCAGGAGTTCAAGGGCCGCAAGAACGGTCTCTACGGCGAGATCTCGGACGAGCTGTCCGCCTCGATGAAGACCGGCTGGGCCGACACCGAGCTGCACGGCCTCGCCCCGATCGCCCAGGCCCCGTACGCCGCCGCCCGCCGCGCCGCGCTGTCCGCCGCCCACCCCGGTGTCCGGCTGGTCGTCCCGGCCGGCAACCTGCGGGTGCGCGCCAACGACACCGATTACAACTTCCGCGCCGCCAGCGAGTACGTGCACCTCACCGGTGACCAGACCGAGGACGCCGTGCTGGTCGCCGAGCCGACCGGCGACGCGGGCCACGAGTTCACGCTCTACCTGCTGCCCCGCTCCGACCGCGAGAACGGCGAGTTCTGGCTGGACGGCTACGGCGAGCTGTGGGTCGGCCGCCGGCACAGCCTGACCGAGCAGGAGCAGCTGCTCGGCCTGCCGGCCCGCGACGTCCGCAAGGCCGCCGAGGAGCTGGCCGAGCGCGCCAAGGACTCCGCCGTGCCGACCCGGATCGTCCGCGGCTACGACGCCGGCCTGGAGGCCGCGCTCGCCGAGGTGCTGGACGCCGACGAGGACGCCGGGCTCAAGGAGTTCCTGAGCGGCCTGCGCCTGGTCAAGGACGAGTGGGAGGTCGGCGAGCTGCGCGCCGCCTGCGACGCCACCGTCAACGGCTTCACCGACGTGGTGCGCGAGCTCGGCCGGGCCGTCGCCACCTCGGAGCGCTGGATCGAGGGCACCTTCTGGCGCCGCGCCCGGGTCGAGGGCAACGACGTCGGCTACGGCACCATCGCCGCGGCCGGCCCGCACGCCACCACCCTGCACTGGGTCCGCAACGACGGCGACGTCCGCCCCGGCGAGCTGCTGCTGCTGGACGCCGGCGTGGAGACCCACACCCTCTACACCGCCGACGTCACCCGCACCCTGCCGATCAACGGCACCTTCACCGGGCTGCAGCGGAAGATCTACGACGCGGTGTACGACGCCCAGGAGGCCGGCATCGCCGCGGTCAAGCCGGGCGCCCGCTTCCGCGACTTCCACGACGCCTCGCAGCGCGTCCTCGCCGAGCGGCTGCTCGCCTGGGGCCTGCTGGACGCCTCGGTGTACGACGTCGAGAAGGTCCTGGAGCTCGGCCTCCAGCGCCGCTGGACCCTGCACGGCACCGGCCACATGCTCGGCCTGGACGTCCACGACTGCGCCCACTCGCGCCGCGAGGAGCACGTCGACGCCCTGCTGGTGCCCGGCATGGTGCTCACCGTCGAGCCCGGCCTGTACTTCCAGCAGGACGACCTGACCGTGCCCGAGGAGTACCGCGGCATCGGCGTCCGGATCGAGGACGACATCCTGGTCACCGCCGACGGCAACGAGAACCTCTCGGCCGGCCTGCCGCGCCGCGCCGACGAGGTCGAGGCCTGGATGGCCTCGCTGGCCTGAGCCACTGAGCCACCGTCCGGCGGCCCGGTCACCCCGCTGCGGGGAGGCCGGGCCGCCGGCTTTTCGAAGGAAGTTCCGGGCCGGGCCGGACGGCTACACTCACCGGGATTCCGCCACCCGTGAGCAGGGGGTTCGCATGGCCGAGCAGACCGCCGAGCAGGTCGCCGGGCAGATCGCCGAGCAGGCCGCCGACGACATCGCCGTCCGGCCGCGTCCGGTGGCCGTCACCATCGGCCGCCGCCCGGAACCCGTGCACGACCTCGCGGTGTACGCCTTCGAGGGCATGGCACCGTTCGAACTCGGCGTGGTGGTCGAGGTGTTCGGACTGGCCCGGCCCGAGCTGAGCGGGCTGCTGGCCGCGCCCTGGTACGGGCTGAAGGTCTGCGCGGACCGGCCGGGCACCGCCCTGGACGCGGTGGGCGGCTTCGCGCTGACCGCCCGGCACGGCCTGGACGACCTCGCGGCGGCCGACACCGTCATCGTCCCCGGCGTGCGCAACGCCTTCGGCGGCGACGTCTCCCCCGGCCTGGTCGAGGCGCTGCGGACGGCGCACGAGCGCGGCGCCCGGATCGTCTCGATCTGCTCGGGCGCCTTCGCGCTGGCCGCCGCCGGGCTGCTGGACGACAAGGAGGCGACCACCCACTGGCGGTACGCCGACCTGCTCCAGCAGCGGTACCCGCGGGTGCGGGTCAACCCGGACGTGCTGTACGTCGACAACGGCGACGTGTTGACCAGCGCGGGCAGCGCCGCCGGGATCGACCTGTGCCTGCACCTGGTCCGCCGGGACCACGGCGCCAAGGTGGCCAACAGCGTGGCCCGCCGCTTCGTGGTGGCGCCGCACCGGGACGGCGGGCAGGCGCAGTTCATCGAGGCCGCGGTCCGCCCGGTCGAGGAGGACGAGGACGGGATCGCCCGCAGCATGCAGTGGGCGCTGGACCACCTGGCCGACCCACTGACCGTCTCGGTGCTGGCCCGGGCCGCCCGGATGTCGGACCGCTCGTACCTGCGGCACTTCACCGCCCGCAACGGCACCAGCCCGATGCGCTGGGTCGTCACCCAGCGCATCGCGGCCAGTCTGGCGCTGCTGGAGTCGCCGGAGGGGTCGGTGGAGGAGATCGCCGCGGCGGTCGGCTTCGAGAGCGCCGCGACCTTCCGCCACCACTTCGGCCGGGTGATGCGCACCTCCCCGACCGCCTACCGGCGCTCCTTCGGGCGCGGGGTGGCGTAACGCGCTGCTGGTCGCGTAGCGCGCTGCTCCTCGCGCCCTTCGCCCGTAGGGGCCGCTCAGGCCTTCTCGTGCCGGTCGGCGTTGGCGACGATGGCGTCGTGCAGCCACTGCGCCAGGCCCGGGGCGAGTTCCTCGTAGGTGGTGGTCCAGCGCTGGTCCTCGATGTAGAGGCAGGCCAGGCCGCGGTGGATGGTGAACGTGCAGTCGTAGAAGTTCCGGCTGATGTGCTGCCGGTGCTCCTCGGCGAGGTCCATGGCCGTGGTGCCGTCGGCGGGCTCGCCGGCGGTGACGGCCGCGGCCAGGCGGGTGTTGAGCCCGGTCATCTCCTCCTGGATCCGCTGCCAGTCGGCCTTGCCGTAGGCGCCGGTGCGGCGCTGGGACTCGGCCCAGGCCTCGGTGTTGCCCCAGCGCTGTTCGGCCTCCTGCTCCCACCCCTCCTGGTAGCCCTCGCCGAAGATCTCGAACTTCTCCTCCGGGGTCAGCTGAATGCCCATCCTGCGTGCCTCCATGGCGTGTTCGACGGCTGTGGCGAGTTCCTGGAGGTGGTTGATCCGGTCGGTCAGCAGCTGGTGCTGACGCCGGAGGTGCTCGGTCGGGCTGACCGAGTCGTCGTCCAGGATCGCCGCGATCTCCTCCAGGGCGAATCCGAGCTCGCGGTAGAACAGGATCTGCTGCAGCCGGTCGAGGTCGGCGTCCACGTACCGGCGGTAGCCGGCCCGGGTGCGGCCCGCGGGGGACAGCAGTCCGATCTCGTCGTAGTGGTGCAGGGTGCGGACGGTCACCTTGGCGATCTTCGCCACGGCACCGACCGCGTAGCCCTCGTCCCCGTTCATCCGGAGCTCCTCCCTGGTGGTGACCACCACCCTCCGCTCTCACGTCGCGTGAGGGTCAAGCCCGTGCCGGAGGGAGAGGCCTTCAGGCGTTGACCAGCTCCCGCTCGCGCCGCCGGGCCGTCCGGCGGCGCCCCTCCCCGCCGCCCTGCGCCGGTGGGCGCGGCCGGCGGGCCTGCTGGGTGGGCCAGAGCAGCACGTACGCGGCGGAGACCACCACGAAGGCGAGCCGGACGAAGCCGCGGGCCGCGTCCGACGGCAGGTACAGCGTGCCGCCGTACAGCGCGGCCAGCGCGATCCAGCTCCACCACGGGACCAGCCGCTTCTGCCCGACGGCGTCCCAGAGCAGGGTGCCGAGCAGGATCGAGGCCGTGTAGTACGTGTAGACGCTCGGGTCGAGCAGGATCCGGGCGTCCGCGCCGAGCAGCACCACGGCCGGCCAGCGGCCGCGCCAGACGGCCACGCAGCCGAGGCCGATGCCGAGCGCGAACTGGGTCGGACGGTCCCACCAGGGGGTGGCCGGGTCGGTCACCCCGAACCAGCGCAGCGCGGAGGCGGGCTGGTTCGGGATGGTGAACTTGGCCGCCGCCATGGTGTCCAGGTTGCCCAGGTAGAACGGCAGCCAGGCGACCGCGACCAGCAGGCAGAACCAGAGCACGGTGCGCAGCCAGGCGGGCCGGGGCAGGGCCAGGATCAGCGGGGCGAAGGCGAGCGCCCAGGGTTTGGAGTCCACTGCCAGGGCCAGGAAGAGCGCGACCTGGAAGGGCTTGCCGCGGGCCAGGGCGTGCGCGGCGAGGGTGGTGAAGAACAGCGCGAGGACGTCGTCCAGGTGCGCGAAGCGGACCGACACCTCGACCCACATCGGGATGAAGGCCAGCCCGGCGATCAGCAGCCGCTGCTGGAGCCGGCGGTGGTTGGTGCCGGTGCCCAGGTAGTACAGGGCGGCGGTGCGGCCGACCAGCACCAGCATCACCAGGCCGAGCCCGGCGCTCGCCGCCTCGGCGATCAGCTGGCCGATGTGCGGCGAGAACGGGGCGGTGAGCCGGGCGGCGGCCAGGCTGACCGGGCCGATCTGCAGCTCGGGGTGGTGGGCGTAGAGCGAAAGGCCGCCGTCGGGCTGGCTGCTGAAGAGCAGCTGTTCGCCCTGGCGCAGGTAGTGCCAGGAGAAGCCTCCGCTGGGCTCCACCAGGAAGAACCAGAGCACCGTCCACGCCGTGAGCAGCACGTGGTGCCTGCGGAGCGGTAGACCCGCGATCCGACCGGTCGTGGCTTCGTAGTCGGTGGTGGCCCGTGCCGTGCGATCTCCCCGCACCTGTACCTCTCCCCGCCGTTCCGCCCCCTCCGGCCGGACATCCTATGTGACGGAGGAGAACCGCCCGTGCCGCCCGGTGCGCCGTCCGCGGGGGACGGCGCCGCCGGGCGGCGGGGGGGCTCCTCAGGAGGAGCCCCCAGGGGTCCGCCCCTGGTCAGGCCCGGGGCGGACCCTGGTCAGGCCTGGGGCCCTGGGGCGGGCCCTGGTCAGGCCCTGGTCAGGCCTGCTGGCCCGACTTGCGGCGACGCAGCACCACGAGGGTGCCGACACCGGCGACCAGGACGGCGCCGCCAGCGGCCGCGATCGCGGTGGTGTCGTCACCGCCACCGGTGGTGGCGAGGTTCTTGCTCGCCTTGTCGGCGGCCGCCTTGGCCTTGGTGACGCCGGCCGGGGTGATCTTCGGCGGGGTGACCTTGGGGACGGACACCGGGATGTCGATCGGCTGCTGGGCGTCGCTCCCGCCGTCGGTGGCACCGCCGGACGGGGCCGGGGCACCGGTCGACGCGGACGGCGAGGCGGAGACGGACGGCGAGGCCGTGCCGGTGGCCGGGGTGGTCGGCGCCGGGGTGGTCGGCTCGGTGGTGGGGGTGGTGGTCGGCGTGGCCGAGGCGCTGGACGACGGGGTGCCGGTACCGCTCGGGGTCGGCTTGCCCGACGGGGTGGGCTTGCCGGTGTGGGTCGGGGTGGGCTTGCCCGTCGGGGTCGCCTTCTTGATGGTGAAGCCGGCGCCGCGGATGCCGTCGCAGCTGAAGTCGCCGTTGCCGACCGGCAGGTGGGTGTTGTCGTCGAGGGCGCCGCCGAACACCACCGGGACCAGGCCGGCCCGGCCGAGCGGGGCGTCCTCGGTGAAGGAGAGCCGCACCTTGATCGTGAGGCTCTCGCCGCGGTTCAGCAGGAGCAGGGAGTCGTCGGTGGCGTTGCCGTTCGACCCGACGCCGCCGAGCAGCATCAGGACGGAGTCGTCGTCGTGCTCGCCGCCGCCCGGGGCGACCACACCGGTCTGCCAGGCCTCGCCGGGCAGCTGGTACTCGAGCTTGAGGTTCGCGGCCTCCAGCGAGCCCTGCTTGTTCTTGAGCTTCACGAACGGGTAGAAGACACCGTCGTGCTTGGAGGAGTTGTCGATCTTGTAGGTGAACTCACGGGGAGCACCGCCGGCGATGAAGGTGCTCGGAACGCCGTGCACCGAGAGGTCGAGGGCGTACTTCGACTTCTGGTCCGCCTGCGCCGTAGCGGAGGCGGACGGGGTGCCGGTGGAGCCGACGGCCATGGCGCCCTGGGCGCCGGTGAGCACCAGCGAGGACGTGAGCGCGGCGACGCCGGCCAGGGCAAGACTGCGACGTATGGACAAGGAGACCTCACGGAAGTGTCCGGGCGAGGCCCGGGCGCGAGGGGGCGGCCGCAGACGCCGCTACTCCCCCGCGAAGCTGAAAGTCCGACGGAGAGTACCGAACGATTCGGCCACTCCGGAAGGCAGGTGCCCGATTGTGGCGCAGCGTAGGGACGGGGGCGTCCGAATCGCCCAACTCCATCCGGCGGTAGGGCTTTTGCGCCTACCAAAGGATGACCGCGAAGTGACGGGTACACGCCTGGGAGGACGGTAGCGCACGGGCGCGGGCGGCTTGAATCCGTCGGTCCGTGATCCGTCGGTCCGTGGCCCATCGGTCCGTGCGGAGGCGGCCCGGGGTGCCCCGGGCCGCCTCCGGTCGGATCAGCCCGCGAAGAAGGACTTGGCCGCGATCAGCGCCCGCTCGTCCCGCAGGACGTCGCCCGGCCTGGTCCCGTTGCCGATCAGCGCGCCGCCCCAGCGCATCCCCATGTACCCGGCGGTCAGCTTGAGGGTGCCGATCAGCGGCTCGGTGTGCTCCTCGGTGCCGGCCGCCACGGTGACGTCCCACAGCGTGCTCCCGCGCATCCCGTCGCGGAAGTCCACCCCGGGCACCCGGAACCAGGCCGACCAGTAGTCGAGGTAGAGCTTGGCGCTGGTCGGCATCGAGTACCAGTACAGCGGCGCGACGAAGACCAGGTCGGTGGCCGCCAGGGTGGCCTCCAGCAGGGTCCGCTCGTGGCCGACCGGCTCCGGGTAGCCGCCGTCACCGGTGTGCCGCAGGTCCTGGAAGGGCGGCAGCGGGTGGTCGTCGAGCCGCAGCCAGCGCTGCTCCGCGCCCTCGGGCAGGCTCGACTCGGCGGCCAGCCGGGCGAGTTGTGCGGTGTTGCCGTCGACACGCGAGCTCGCGTCGAGGAACAGGAAACGGCGCGGCGCCTCGGCGCCGGACGGCTGGTCGGTCATCGGTACTCCCCCGGTCAGGTGTTGCGGACACCCGAGCGAGCACCAACGGCCCGCCGGGTATTCCGCACCCCGGCTCCGACCGGGGTTTCCCGCCTCGGTGCTCAGCCGGTGCTCAGTCCGCCAGCCCGGCCCGACGGCGGGCGACCTCGGCGACGGCGGCCCAGTCCTTCTCCCCGTCACCGTGCGCCAGCGCGTCCAGGAAGGCGTCCCGCAGGATGCCGCCGAAGGGCAGCGGGACGTTGCGCGCGGCCCCGGCCTCCAGGGCCAGGCCGACGTCCTTGAGACCGAGCGGCAGCCGGAACCCGGCCGGCTCGTAGCGGCGTTCGGCCACCATCGAGCCGTAGCCGGAGTAGACCGGCCCGGGGAAGAGCGTGCTGCTGAACATCTCGACCAGGTCGGCGGGCCGGACGCCGTGCGCCTCGGCCAGGCTGCACGCCTCCGCCATCGACTCGATCGCGCAGGCCAGCAGGAAGTTGGTGCTGATCTTGGCGGTGTTGGCCTGCCCGGGCCGGTCGCCGAAGTGCCAGACGCGGTCGCCCATCGCGGCGAACAGCGGCTCGGCCCGGTCCAGCAGCTCGGGTGCGCCCGCGGCCAGGATGTTGAGCTTCCCCGCCGCCGCGACCGGCGGCCGGCCGAGGACGGGCGCGGCGACGTAGCCGATGCCGTGCTCGGCGTGCAGCTCCTCGGCCCGCTCGGCCAGTGCGAGCGAGACGGTCGCCATGTTGACGTGCAGGGTCGCCTTCGCGCCCGCCAGCAGCCCGGGGTCGAGCAGCAGCCCCTCCACCGCCTGGTCGTTGGCCAGCATGGAGACCACCGTGTCGGCGGCGAACACCTCGGCGAGCGAACCGGCCGCCTCGGCGCCCTGGGCCACCACGGCGGCCACCGGCCCGGACGAGCGGTTCCAGACCCGTACGGTGTGCCCGGCGCGCAGCAGGCTGCCCGCCATGCCCTGTCCCATCGCGCCCAGCCCCACGAAACCGACCGTCGCCCCGCTCATCCGCGCACTCCCGTCCGCCGCAGTCACCCGTATGGTGGTTCGTCCGGGACCGACTGTACGTCAGGGGCTCGCGCGGACCCGGGGTCCCGGGCCGGTCGGGTAGGTGGCTCGGGACGGGCTGCTACCCGACCCGGGACAGGCGGCTACGCGACCCGGGCCGGGCGGCGGAGGCGGCCCGCGGCGGCCCCGCGCTCCAGCTCGGCGACCACGCGGTGGCGCAGCAGCTCGTACTGGGCCTGGAGCCGACCGGGGCGGGCCGGGCGGGCGACCGCACGCCCGGGGCCGACCAACTCGCCCGGGCCGAACTGCTCGCGGGTGAGGTCGATCTCGAAGCCGGTGGCGAAGCGGTTCCACCAGTGGAGGTCCGTCCGGACCCCGTCGACGTGGACCTCGCCCATCATCAGCTCACCGCCGAGCAGGTCGTGCACCACCATGGCCGTCACACCGCACTGGCCGCGGGCGGGATTGTCGGGACGCCAGCGGGTCAAGTCCTCGGGCGCACAGGTGTCGACACCCCAGGAGGAGCGGATCGCACGTTCGATGTCGTTGAGGGTCCACGCCGTCATACCGGGAAGCCTGCCACGCGGCACTGACAACGACACCGGCTTTTCAAAGGGTCACCGCCTGTTCTGCGACGACCCTCCCCTTGTTCACCCGAACGAGGACACCGTGCGACGTCCGCCGGGAACACCGCGGGCGCCGGGAGCGGGAGTTCGACCGGGAGACCGACCGGGGGCCGTCCGTTCGTGCACCCGTACGGACGCATCCGGCCGGTCGGCCGCGGGAACGTCCGCCGAGGACGTCAGCGGCACGTTCGTGCACCCGACCGGCCGGGGTGGGTCACTTCGCCAGTGCGGCGACGCCGGCCTGCGCGAACTGCTCGTCCAGGTCGCCGCTGGGCGCGCCCGCGACACCGATGGCGGCGACCGGAGCGCCCTTGGACTGCACCGGGGCGCCGCCCGCCAGGAACAGCGTGCCCGGGATGTCCTTCAGGTTCGGGGCCTGGGCCAGGCGCTTGGCCAGCTCCGAGGTCGGGGCGTTCCAGGAGACCGCCGTGAAGGCCTTGCGCTCGGCCGACTCCGTGGCCTGCGGGCCGGCGCCGTCGCCCTTGATCAGGACGCGGGTGACGCCGTCCCGGTCGACCACGGCGACCGAGACGTGCTGACCGGCCTTGTTCGCCGCGTCCAGGGCGGCCTGGGCGGCGCGGGTGGCGGCGTCGGCGGTCAGACCGGTGCTCTGGGCGAGGTTCTTGTTCTGGGTGTCGACCTTGACCGCGGCCGGGGAGGCCGGGGTCTCGGTGGTCTCGGCGCTGGCCGAGACGGCGCCGACACCGGCGGCGGCGAGTGCGGCGGCGGCGACGGTGCCGGTCAGCACCCGGGTGCGCACGGAGGTCTTCTTCATGGTCCAGCTCCTCAACGGGATGGCGGGGTTCGCGGGCTCTGCGGAAGGCCGCAGCGGGCTGCGTAGCCGGGCTGCGGGGCCCGGCTGCGTGGCCGGGCGGCGGGGGGACCGCCCGGCTCTGCTCCGATCCTCCGGCCGGACCGGGGCGCGCGGCATCGACGGTCCGGCGCGACCGTCCGGGCATGATGGGGGACGCCGCCGTCAACCGATCGGCTGATGCGGGACCGGGCCGGACGGGTCAGCATCGAGGGATCGGCGCAGGTCGGTGCGTCGGCCGTCGGGCCGTCGGGACCGTCGGGCCGCCCGGACCGTCGGGCCGAGCGCCGTCCCGAGCCCGTAGCGCCAGGAGCCACCCGTGCAGCAGCCCCGCCCGTCCGCCGGCCGGCCCTCCGGCAGGCGCGAGGCCGGGCCCTCCGGCGGGCGTGACGCCGGTGACCCGGACGCCGGGCGGCTGGCGCTGCTGCTGGACTCCGCCTTCCTGCTGCTGCTCGCCGCCGCGCTCAGCCGCTTCCTCACCCACCACCCCGACAGCCCCTGGGTCCCCTGGGTGATCGGGCTGAGCGCCGCCCTGGCCGTCGCCCAGCCGGCCGCCTCCTGGTCCGACCACCGCCGCCCGGCCCCGCCCGGCCGTCCGCGCCGGTGGCCGTCGGCGCTGGTGGTCGCGCTCTGGGTGGTGCTGGTGCTGCTCGCGCCGAGCTTCGCGTGGTGCGCCGTCCCGCTGATCTACACCGCGCTGCGGGCGCTGCCCGCGAAGGCGGCGATCCCGCTGGTGGCGGCCCTGACGCTGCTGGTGGTGATCGCCGAGATCCGGCTGCCCGGCACCGCGGACGCCACCCTCGTCCTGCTGCCGCCCACGGTGGCCGCGCTGGCCACCGGGGTGTTCCTGTTCATGACCCGGCAGGCCGCCCGGCAGCGGGCGCTGATCGCCGACCTGGTCCGGACCCGGCGCGAACTCGCCGCCACCGAACGGCGGGAGGGCACGCTCGCCGAGCGCGAGCGGCTGGCGATGGAGATCCACGACACCCTGGCGCAGGGCCTGTCCAGCCAGCAGATGCTGCTGCAGGCCGCCGACCGCACCTGGGAGGCCGATCCGGCGACCGCCCGCAGCCACGTCCGCACCGCCGCCGAGGTGGCCGCCCGCAACCTCGCCGAGGCCCGCCGCTTCGTCCACGACCTCGCCCCGGCCGAACTCGCCGACGGCGGCACCCTCGACCGGGCGCTGCGGGCACTCGCCGAACGGGAGTCCGCCGAGAGCGGGCTGCCGGTCCGCTTCCACCTGGACGGCGCGCCCGTTCCGCTGCCGACCGCCGTGCAGTCCGCGCTGCTGCGGATCGCCCAGGGCGCGCTGGCCAACGTACGGGAGCACGCCGGGGCCTCGGCGGCCGCGATCACCCTGTCCTTCCTGGGCGACCAGGCCGTGCTGGACATCGCCGACGACGGGCGGGGCTTCGACCCCTCGCCGGAAGACCTCCGCCCGGCCGGCGGAGCACGCGGGTACGGCCTGCCGGCCATGCGCGCCCGGCTGCGGCAGCTGGGTGGCACGCTGACCGTGGAGAGCACCCCCGGCGAGGGCACCGTCGTCTCCGCCGCGATCCCCCTGGAGCACCGATGAACGCAGCCCGCACCCCGTCGAGCAGCGCACGGAGCGGCCCGTCGGGCGGCCCGTCGGACCGTACGGCGGGCGGGACGGCGGGCAGTGCGGCGGACGGTACCGCGGGCTCCTCCGCCGTCCGGCTGCTGGTCTGCGACGACCACGCGGTGGTCCGGGCCGGCCTGCTGGCGCTGCTCGCCAGCGCGGGCGACATCGAGGTGGTCGGCGAGGCGAGCACCGGGGAGGAGGCCGTCGCGCTGGCCGCCGCACTGGCCCCGCAGGTCGTGCTGATGGACCTCCAACTCGGCGACGGCATCGACGGTGTGGAGGCCACCCGGAGGATCACCACCGCCCCGGGCGGACCGCACGTCCTCGTCCTCACCACGTACGACACCGACGCCGACATCACCCGGGCCATCGCCGCGGGCGCCACCGGCTACCTGCTGAAGGCCGAGCGGCCGGAGGAACTGTTCGCCGCCGTCCACGCGGCCGCCCGCGGCCGGACGGTGCTCTCCCCGCCGGTCGCCTCCCGGGTGATGGCGCAGATGCGGGCGCCGGCGCCGCAGCTCACCGAGCGCGAGCAGGACATCCTCGAACAGCTGGCGCAGGGGCTGGGCAACCGGGACATCGCGCGGGCGCTGTTCATCAGCGAGGCGACGGTGAAGACCCATCTCGGGCGGATCTACGACAAGTTGGGCGTGGACACCCGGGCGGGCGCGGTGGCGGTGGCCAAGGAACGCCGGCTGCTGCGCTGAGGGCTCCCCGCCGAGGGCCCCGACTTCCGGACCTCCACTGCGCTGGGCACTCGCGCGGTGTCACTCCGTGCTGTCATGATGCATGGAATGTCGGGTTCCAGACCGCGCTCTCCTCGCGGCCCGGGCGCGCGGAACGGTCGCACACCACCCCGCCGACGGCACAACTGCCTGGTGGGACGCCCATCACACCGACCCGACCACATCGCCACGATTGTGGATTTTTCGTGGATCCCACTATTGACAAACCAACCACGCGGTTTGTTAGCGTGAGAGCACGACGTCCCCGGGGGTGGGGACTCGCCGGGGTCTTGTGCGGACGCTCTCGCCGGAGGGTGTTGCCAGGGGGGAACGGCGGGGCTGCCGGGGTGTCGGGGGGAGCGGCAGCGCCGAAGCCGCGCGACGTGGCGGCGTGGAGCGGGTCCGGGGGGACTCGCTCCACGCCTCCCCCGTAACCCGCCCCCACCCGGTCACACCAGCGCGCTCCAGTACGCGCAGTGCACATGGGGCAGCGGCGCCGGGTCGGGCTCACCCGCCCTCGGCAGCGTGGGCACCCGCTCCGAACAGGCCACCCCGAGCAGGCTCGCGGTCAGCCGGATCTCCCCGAACTCACCGAAGCACAGCACCAGTTGCGAACCGTCCCGAGCGGTCGCGGCCACTCCCGGCCGGTCCCGCCCGGCGTTCAGCGAGGTGATCGTCCACCCGCGCCGCCGCCACTGCCGCTCCACCGTGCCCGCCAACTCCCCCCGCCGGCCCGGCGATACGACGGTCAGCAGGTCCCGCCCCCGGGTCACGTACCAGAGCACCTCGGGCCCCCGCCGCCCCGGCCCCGCCAGCCGCACCCCCGCCCGCGGCACCGCCTCCCGCCACACCGGCACCGGCCGGAGACCCTCCACGGTCTCCCGCAACAACCTCTCGCACCGTTCCCCGGCGTCGAGTTGATCGACCGTCACATCCGGAGCCAACACCGGCCACCAGTCCGGCACGGCCACCGCACCACCGCGGAAACCGTCCGGGCACCCCAGGTTCAGCTCGGCACCACCTGACTGCACTGGGCCCTCCGTACTCCCCCCGGCATTCACCCCGGGCAGGCATTCCGTCACTCCTTGGACGGCACCCGGGCACGGACAGTTCCCCCGCCCGGCCCGCCCCACCGAACTACACCACCCCGCACACTCCCCCACCACCCCGCCCCGCCCACCCCCGCGCGGCCCCACCCCGAACGCCCGCAGAACAGCGAAAGCCGCAGGTCAGATGACCTGCGGCTTTCGGTATGGAGCGGGCGACGAGAATCGAACTCGCGCTCTAAGCTTGGGAAGCTCATGTTCTACCATTAAACTACGCCCGCCTGATGAGCCGTCAGAGACTGCTCATTCCAGTGTCACTGTACCCCATCCGAGACAGTGGTTGCACGGCCGGGGCGGGGTCGTGGCGGAGCCGGGTGGAGGTGGGCGGGGGGCGTACTGTGTGGGCCGCGTGCGAGTGCTCCGGTGGGTGTGGGGTCGGGGCGGCGAGCCATGGTGTGGAATGTCCGGAACATCCCCTAATGTGACGCTGTCCCGGGGCCTGGCCGCCGGGGCGCGATGAGTACGGGTGAGTACTGGGTTAGGGATGGGAAGGGGATCGATGGAGCAGCGCGCCGTCGTTCGTTGTGCCGAGGGGCACCTGTTCAGCACCACCACGTTCCCGATGCAGAACCTCGGCCCCGGGCGGCTCGGGCCCGGGCGGTTGATCCGTTGTCCGCAGTGCGGACGGCTCCGGAGCTCGGTGCTGGCCGACGTGCGGGAGTTGTCGACGGCCCAACTGGCTCAGGCGATGCGGTTGGAGGCCGCTGAGTTCCTGGCCTGACGGCCGGCGGAAGGACACCGGGGCCCCGGACGGATTCGTCCGGGGCCCCGTCGTGCACGTAACCTCGAAGCGTGCTGCTCTCTGACAAGGACATCCGGACCGAAATCGACCTGGGCCGGGTCGCCCTCGACCCGTTCGACCCGGCGATGATCCAGCCGTCGAGCATCGACGTGCGCCTCGACCGCTTCTTCCGCGTGTTCGAGAACCACAAGTACCCGCACATCGACCCCTCCGAGGAGCAGCCGGACCTGACCCGGCTGGTCGAACCGGACGGCGACGAGGCGTTCATCCTGCACCCGGGCGAGTTCGTGCTGGCCTCGACGTACGAGGTCATCACGCTGCCCGACGACGTGGCCTCCCGGCTGGAGGGCAAGTCGAGCCTGGGCCGGCTGGGCCTGCTCACCCACTCCACGGCGGGCTTCATCGACCCCGGCTTCAGCGGTCACGTGACCCTGGAGCTGTCGAACGTCGCGACGCTGCCGATCAAGCTCTACCCGGGGATGAAGATCGGGCAGCTGTGCCTGTTCCGGCTCTCCTCGCCGTCGGAGCACCCGTACGGCTCCGCGCGCTACGGCTCGCGCTACCAGGGCCAGCGCGGCCCGACGCCGTCCCGCTCGTACCTGAACTTCCACCGCAGCGAGGTCTGACCGGAGCGAGGTCTACCGCAGCGCGGCAGGGCGCACGCACGACGGGCGGCCACCCCCTTGACCAGGGGGTGGCCGCCCGCGGCGTTTCCGGACGGCGTCAGGCCCGCGCCCGGGCCGCCCCGGGCGTCAGGCCCGCTTGGGGCTGGTGACGGCGACCAGCTCGGCGCCGTCCTCGGACAGCCGCAGCTCGGTGCGCAGCTCGGCGAGCTCGCCGAGGTGGTGCAGGTGGGTGCCGCCGCAGAAGATCCGCGCGCCGCCCTCGGGCAGCTCGCAGTGCCACTGGCGGCGGGCGGTCAGCTCGGGGCCGGGGACCTCGATGCGGACCGGGGCGTCGGCCGCGACCCAGGCGGCGAGCCGGGCGTTGACGTCCTCGGTGAGGGCGGGCAGGGCGTCGGCGAGGGCGGGGAACTCCTCGGTGGCGTCGACCGTGAAGCCCTTCTTCTTCAGCGACTTGCCGAGCCGGTAGGTGTCCGTGCTGGCCTGGGTGTCCATGACCGAGCTCGCCATGGCGAGGCTGTCGAAGTCGGGGTTGCCGAAGGCGTCCGAGCGGCCCGGGTCCTTGCGCCAGCGCGGGGCGAGCGCGGCGTTGAGGGCGAGGGCGAGCAGGTGGCAGCCGCTGTGCGAGGCGCTCAGCGCGGCCCGGCGCTCGGTGTCGACGGCGAGCACGGCGGTGCGGCCGGTGAGGTCGCCGGGGTCGGTGGCGAGGACGTGCAGGACCAGCCAGGACCACTCCTCGTCCCCGCGCTTGACCGGGATCTCGGCGCCGACCAGCGGTGCGCCGCCGTCCGGGCCGACCGCGCCGGTGAGGCAGTCCACCACGGCCAGCTCGGTGCCGTCGACGGTGAGGGTGCCGTGGTCGGCCGGCTGGTCGGGCCAGGTGTGGTCGAGCGGGTGGAACGGGCTGGCCTCGGTCACCACCGCGTACCGGCCGTCGGCCAGCGGGTGCACCGCCAGCACCGGGGACTCTCCGGTCACCGCCCCGGCCGGGAAGCTGACGTGGGTGGTGGGGAGGGTCATGGCTGGCTCCGCTGGTGGTGGACGAACGAGGGTGGGCGGGCCCGGGCCTTCCGGCCGGACCCGCCCACCATTCTGCCTGTCGGCCCGCCGCCGGGGGCCGGGACCTTGATCAGGACGCCGCGGTCGGCCCGGTCACCCCAGCGTCGGCAGCTTGATCAGCACCAGCAGCGCGACCAGCTGCACCGCCGCGGCGCCCGCCGCCTTGCCCCAGGGCAGGTCGTGCACCCGCCGGACCATGCTGGTCAGCAGGTACGCGCAGAGCCCCCAGGTCGCCCAGCCGACCACCTGCACCACCGGGCTGCCCGAGGGCAGCACCAGGTCGAGCAGCAGCCGGGGCGCGTCGGTCAGCCAGCCGATCAGCACGGCCAGGCCGACCGTCGACTTCCACGGGCCGTCGCCGCCGAGCTGGCGGGCCAGCGCGTAGGTGACCGCGCCGAAGACGGCGCCGGCCACGGTGAAGCCGACGGCGGCGGCGAACAGGCCGGTCAGCGCCACCGAGAAGGTGGAGTTGACGATGTCGTCGTGGGTCAGCCCGATGCCGAGCACCGCGAGCACGCCGTACAGCAGCGAGACGGTGAGGGCGGGCAGCCAGACCTGGTGGTCGCGGGTGCGGTCGAAGGTCGCGGTCGGGCTGCGGAAGATCCCGACGAACAGCTCGCGCCACTGCGGCCGGGGCCCGCTGACGTGCGGGGCGGACTGGCCGCCGGCGCGGTAGACGGTGACGTTGTCCTGCCCGTACGGGGGCTGCTGGTCCTGGCCGTAGGACGGCGGCGGCTGCTGCCCGTAGCCGCCGTCGTCGTACGCGCCGCCGTAGTACGGCGGCTGCTGCTGCCCGTGCGGGGCGGCGCCGCGGTACGGGTCGCCGGCCGGGAAGGCCCGGGTGTTGCCGGGCGCGTCGGCCGCGTACGGGTCCGCCGGGTACGGGCCGGCCGGGTACGGGTCGTACCCGTCGCCGACCGTGCCGCCCGGACCCCCCGGCCCGCCGGCCGCTGCCGTCGGGTGCGCGGCCGTGAAGTACTCCGGACCGTCCACGGGCCCGTCCGCCCGCCCGTACCCCCCGGGCGCCCCCGCCGGCGGCGGCGGAGGGGGCGACCATCCGCCGTGCGGACGGTCGGCGCCCTGACCGCTGTCGTATCGATTACCAGCCACGCTCCGAAGGTACCCGTCCGGCCCAGTGCGCGTCGGCCCCGGACGAAGCCGGGGCCGGTTTGCAGCGAGCCTGAGACGAACGGGTCCGAAAGTCCTCCGTGAGGCGGTACCCGGGGCCGTCCAGGCCCCCTCCGGGGAGCCGGAGCCGCTACCGCTGGGCGGTGACCGACGGCCCGTGCACCGAGGCGGCCGCGGCCGTGCCGGCCGGGCAGCCGCCCGGGCCGGCCGTGGTGCGGACGGCGCCGACCGGCAGCAGGGTGCCGCAGGCGATCCGGATGCCGTTGGGCAGCTCGTTGTCGGACTCGACGATCGCGCCGTCGCCGATCACCGCGCCGTCCAGCGCCGAGCGGTCGCCGACGGTGGCGTAGGCGCCCACGATCGAGTCCTTGACCAGGGTGTCCGGCCCGATCACGGCGCCGGGCAGGATCACGCTGCCCTCGACGATCGCGCCGGCCTCGACCACCGCGTCCGCGGAGACCACGGTGCCGCCGCTGAGCACCGCGCCGGGGTGGACGGTGGCGCCGGGCAGCAGCAGGGCGTCGCCGGTGGGGCCGGGGACGGCCGGGGAGTCGACCTTGCCGAGCACCAGGTCGGCCGAGCCGCGGACGAAGGCCGCCGGAGTGCCGAGGTCCAGCCAGTACGAGGTGTCGACGACGCCGCGCAGCAGCGCGCCGGTGGCCAGCAGCTCGGGGAAGGTCTCGCGCTCGACGGAGACCTCGCGGCCAGCCGGGATGCGGTCGATGACGGACCGGGTGAAGACGTAGCAGCCGGCGTTGATCTGGTCGGTGACGATCTGCTCCGGCGTCTCCGGCTTCTCCAGGAACTCCAGCACCCGCCCGTTCTCGTCGGTCGGGACGAGGCCGAAGGCCCGCGGGTCCTCCACCCGGGTGAGGTGCAGGGTGACATCGGCCCCGGCGGCCACGTGGCCGTCGCGCAGGGCGGCGATGTCGAGCCCGGAGAGGATGTCGCCGTTGAAGACCAGCACCGGCTCGTCCGGGCCGCAGGTCAGCCCGGAGGCGGCGTTGCGGATGGCCCCGCCGGTGCCCAGCGGCTCGCGCTCGGTCAGGTAGACCAGCTCGATCCCGTACGGGGTGCCGTCCTGGAAGTGGTCCTCGAACACCTCGGCCAGGTAGGAGGTGGCCAGCACCACCCGGGTGACCCCGGCGGCGGCCGCCCGGGCCAGCTGGTGCGCGATGAACGGGACGCCTGCCACGGGCAGCATCGGCTTGGGGGTGTGGGTGGTCAGCGGACGCAGTCGCGTGCCCTTACCACCGACGAGCATGATCGCCTCGGTCATGGTCTGCGCTGTTCCCCTTGTGGTCTCTGCGGCCCGGCCCGGCGGGCCGATACCTCCGTCGGTGGTCTGAACCCGTCCTGAACGGGTCGACCGGCTCGCAGCCGGTCCGGCGCCTACTGTATTTCCTTCCGACCGAATGCCCGTCCGGCAGCCGTGCGATTGACGTCACTCGCCGTCCGCCCGCCGTACCGCCGACCGTCGCCCGGGGCACCGAAAAGCCCGGCCCGGCGGGCGCGTTGGCGGCGTCCACCGGGCCGGGCGGTTGTTGCAGAACTGTCGAACAGCGAACGGTGACCGCGGTTACGCGGCCCGCCGTCGAACAGTGACCGCGGTTACGCGTCCACCGTCGCGGGCTCCTCGGCCTCGGCCGGCGGGGTCGCCTTCACCGAGTCGAGGAGCAGCTGGGCCACGTCGACCACCTTCAGGTGCTCCTTGGCCGCGCCCTCGTTCTTCTTGCCGTTGACCGAGTCGGAGAGCATCACCAGGCAGAACGGGCAGGCGGTGGAGACGATGTCCGGGTTGAGCGACAGCGCCTCGTCCACGCGCTCGGTGTTGATCCGCTTGCCGATGCGCTCCTCCATCCACATCCGAGCACCGCCGGCGCCGCAGCAGAAGCCGCGCTCCTTGTGGCGGTGCATCTCCTGCTGGCGCAGACCGGGGACCTTGTCCATGATCTCGCGCGGCGGGCTGTAGACCTTGTTGTGGCGGCCCAGGTAGCAGGGGTCGTGGTAGGTGATCAGGCCCTCGACCGGGTTGACCGGGACGAGCTTGCCCTCGTCGATCAGGTGCTGCAGCAGCTGGGTGTGGTGGATCACCTCGAAGTGCCCGCCGAGCTGCGGGTACTCGTTGGCGATGGTGTTGAAGCAGTGCGGGCAGGTGGCCACGATCCGCTTGGTCGGGGCGTCCTCCAGCGCGGCGTTCAGCGTCTCCACGTTCTGCGCGCCGAGCATCTGGAAGAGGAACTCGTTGCCCAGGCGGCGCGGGGAGTCACCGGTGCAGGTCTCCTCCTTGCCGAGGATGGCGAACTTCACGCCCGCGGTGTGCAGCAGCTCGGCGAAGGCCTTGGTGGTCTTCTTGGCGCGGTCCTCCAGGGCACCGGCGCAACCGACCCAGTAGAGGTACTCGACCTCGGCGGGGTCGATGTCCTCACCGATCACCGGCACCTCGATGCCGGTCTCCTTCTTGAGCTCCTTGACCCAGTCGAGGCGGGCCTTGGTGGCCATGCCCCACGGGTTGCCCTTGTTCTCCAGGTTCTTGAGCATCGTCCCGGCCTCGGTCGGGAAGTTGCTCTCGATCATCACCTGGTAGCGGCGCATGTCGACGATGTGGTCGATGTGCTCGATGTCCACCGGGCACTGCTCGACGCAGGCGCCGCAGGTGGTGCAGGACCACAGCACGTCCGGGTCGATGACGCCGTTCTCCTCGGCGGTGCCGATCAGCGGGCGCTCGGCCTCGGCCAGGGCCGCCGCCGGGACGTCCTTGAGCTGCTCGGCGGTGGCCTGCTCGGTGCCCTCCATGTCCTTGCCGCCACCGGCCAGCAGGTACGGCGCCTTGCCGTAGACGTGCTCGCGCAGGCTCATGATCAGCAGCTTGGGCGACAGCGGCTTGCCGGTGTTCC
This sequence comes from Kitasatospora sp. NPDC058162, assembly GCF_042884005.1. NCBI lineage: Bacteria > Bacillati > Actinomycetota > Actinomycetes > Kitasatosporales > Streptomycetaceae > Kitasatospora > Kitasatospora sp. NPDC058162. The sequence goes on along the minus strand of NZ_JBHVUS010000004.1, from coordinate 363,049 downwards.
AGGCGGGGCACTGCGACTGGCAGCGGCCGCACTCGGTGCAGGTGGAGAAGTCGAGGATGCCCTTCCAGGAGAAGTGCTCGACCTGGGAGACGCCGAAGACGGCGTCGTCGGCCGGGTCCTCGAAGTCGATCGGCTGGCCCTTGCTGGTCATCGGACGGAGGGCGCCGAGCGCGGTGCCGCCGTCCTCCTCGCGCTTGAAGTAGATGTTGAAGAAGCCGAGGAAGCGGTGCCAGGCCACGCCCATCGAGGGGTTGAGGCCGATGGTGATCGCCCACGCGAACGAGATGCAGATCTTCAGCATCGCGAACAGGTAGACCAGGTTCTCCAGGGTGCCGTGCGACAGCCCGCTCAGCGCGGAGGTGATCGGGTACGAGACCAGGTGCTCCGGACCGTACGAGTCGACCCCGGCCAGGGCGCCCTCCAGGGCGCGCAGCATCAGGATGCACAGGCCGATGCCGAGGATCGTGTACTCGACGTAGAAGGCCTGCCAGGCGATGGAGCCGGCGAACCGGGACTTGCGGCCCGACCGGGACGGCAGGCTCATCAGGCGGATCACCATCAGGGTGACGATGCCCAGGGTGGTCAGGGTGCCGACCAGCTCGACGAAGAGCTGCCAGATCATCCAGTCGCCGATGATCGGCAGTTCCCACTCGGGGTCGAAGAGCTGGCCCATCGCGTTGACGATGGTCAGCACGAGGCTGAAGAAGCCGACCGCGACGAACCAGTGGGCGATGCCCACGATCCCCCAGCGGTTCATCCGGGTGTGGCCGAAGAACTCGGTCGCCAGGGTCTTGACGCGCTGGGCGGGCTTCCCGAAGCGGGTGGAGTCCTGGGCGCCGGTCAGCACCACCCTGAAGATGTGCCACGCCGCACGGAGGGCGAGCGCGGTGCCGATCACGAACGTGACCAGCGAGATGACGATCGCTGCTAGTTGCATCGCTCTCCGTCTCCTGCGGCTTGCGGTTGAGCAGTGTCTGCGGTTCTGCGGTTCTGCTTGTTTTTCTGGAGCGATTGTACTGGTCGGTAACTTGCCGGGCCGACGGCCCGGACATTACAGGTCGCCAACAGTCCTCCAGAAGGTTCCCAAGCTATGGCGGCAGTCACGTGACCGCACGCGCGCCGCCCCGGGGCCGCCCCGCGGCCACCCCGCCCGCGGCCGTCGGGACGTACCCGACCCTCGAACCGGCCTCAGCAAAGTTGAGTGCCGAGCACTCATACCTGTTGACGCCCTCCGTCGAGTCGTGCATCCTTGAGCCTGTAAAGCTCAACTCTTCCGTGGAGGTATTTACGATGGCACGCGCGGTCGGCATCGACCTCGGTACGACGAACTCGGTCGTCAGCGTTCTGGAGGGTGGCGAGCCCACCGTCATCACGAACGCCGAGGGCGCTCGGACCACGCCGTCCGTCGTCGCCTTCGCCAAGAACGGCGAGGTCCTGGTCGGCGAGGTGGCCAAGCGTCAGGCGGTCACCAACGTCGACCGCACCATCCGCTCGGTGAAGCGCCACATGGGCACCGGGTGGAAGATCAACATCGACGGCAAGGACTTCAACCCGCAGCAGATCTCGGCCTTCGTGCTGCAGAAGCTGAAGCGGGACGCCGAGGCCTACCTGGGCGAGACCGTCACCGACGCCGTCATCACCGTCCCGGCGTACTTCAACGACTCGGAGCGCCAGGCCACCAAGGAGGCCGGTGAGATCGCGGGCCTCAACGTCCTGCGCATCGTCAACGAGCCCACCGCGGCCGCCCTGGCCTACGGCCTGGACAAGGACGACCAGACCATCCTGGTCTTCGACCTCGGCGGCGGCACCTTCGACGTCTCCCTGCTGGAGATCGGCGACGGGGTCGTCGAGGTGAAGGCCACCAACGGTGACAACCACCTCGGCGGCGACGACTGGGACCAGCGCGTCGTCGACCACCTGGTCAAGGTCTTCCAGTCCGGCCACGGCGTCGACCTGTCCAAGGACAAGATGGCCCTGCAGCGTCTGCGCGAGGCCGCCGAGAAGGCCAAGATCGAGCTGTCCTCGTCCTCCGAGACCTCGATCAACCTGCCCTACATCACGGCCTCCGCCGAGGGCCCGCTGCACCTGGACGAGAAGCTCACCCGGGCCCAGTTCCAGCAGCTGACGGCCGACCTGCTCGAGCGCTGCAAGGTCCCGTTCCACAACGTGATCAAGGACGCCGGCATCTCGCTCTCCGAGATCGACCACGTCGTCCTGGTCGGTGGCTCGACCCGCATGCCCGCCGTCGCCGAGCTCGTCAAGGAGCTGACCGGCGGCCAGGACGCCAACAAGGGCGTCAACCCGGACGAGGTCGTCGCCATCGGCGCCGCGCTCCAGGCCGGTGTCCTCAAGGGCGAGGTCAAGGACGTCCTGCTGCTCGACGTCACCCCGCTGTCCCTCGGCATCGAGACCAAGGGCGGCATCATGACCAAGCTGATCGAGCGCAACACCACGATCCCGACCAAGCGCTCCGAGATCTTCACCACGGCCGAGGACAACCAGCCGTCCGTGCAGATCCAGGTCTACCAGGGCGAGCGCGAGATCGCCGCGTACAACAAGAAGCTCGGGATGTTCGAGCTGACCGGCCTCCCGCCGGCGCCGCGCGGCCTGCCGCAGATCGAGGTCACCTTCGACATCGACGCCAACGGCATCATGCACGTCGGCGCGAAGGACCTCGGCACCGGCAAGGAGCAGAAGATGACCGTCACCGGCGGCTCCTCGCTGCCGAAGGACGAGGTCGACCGCATGCGCCGCGAGGCCGAGCAGTACGCCGAGGACGACCACAAGCGCCGCGAGGCCGTCGAGACCCGCAACTCCGCCGAGCAGCTCGTCTACTCGACCGAGAAGTTCATCGCCGACAACTCCGACAAGCTGCCGGCCGACGTCAAGACCGAGGTCGAGACCGCCATCGGCGAGCTCAAGGAAGCCCTCAAGGGCGAGGACATCGCGAAGATCCGTGAGGCCTCCGAGAAGGTCTCCACCACCGCCCAGAAGCTCGGCCAGGCGCTCTACGCCAACGCCGACGCCGCCGGTGCCGGTGCCGCCGCGGCCGGCGAGTCCACCCACGCCAAGGAGGACGACGTCGTCGACGCCGAGATCGTCGACGACGAGAAGCCCAAGGGCGGTGCGTCGGCATGACGGACAAGCCGCAGGGCGGCAAGCCCGGCGACGACTCCGCCGCCGAGGAGGCCGTGATCAAGGCCGCCGAGGAAGCCGCGTCGGCGGGCGCGGGCGAGGGCTCCGACGAGCTCGCCTCGGCCAAGCGTGAGCTGGCCGAGCGCACCGCGGACCTGCAGCGGCTGCAGGCCGAGTACCAGAACTACCGCAAGCGGGTCGAGCGCGACCGGCTGACCGTCCGCGAGATCGCGGTCTCCAACATCCTGGAGTCCCTGATCCCCGTCCTGGACGACATCGGCCGCGCCCGCGAGCACGGCGAGGTGACGGGCGGCTTCAAGTCCGTCTCCGACTCCCTGGAGACGGTCGTCGCCAAGCTGGGCCTGCAGCAGTTCGGCAAGGAGGGCGAGCCCTTCGACCCGACGCAGCACGAGGCGCTGATGCACAGCTACTCCTCGGACGTCACCGAGGACACCTGCGTGCAGATCCTCCAGCCCGGCTACCGGATCGGCGAGCGGATCATCCGCCCGGCGATGGTCGCCGTGGCCGAGCCCCAGCCCGGCACCCAGACGACGCCCGGCCCGGACGCCGAGGCGAAGTCCGCCGACACGGACAAGTCCGACGGTGGCTCGGACAGCTGACAACCTGTGACAGCTGACTACCAGTGCGCTGCGGAGTCGTACGCCGGCCAGTACGGCGGCCGACTCCGCAGCGCGTTGTCAACGGCACCTCTTTCCCCGGCTCCTGCCGCGCCTGTTGACAGCACAGTGACGATGGACATCGGGAGGTGGCGGAAGCCGTGAGCGAGCGCAGCGGGCGAACCATCGAGGGGCGCGTGTACCGCTCAGCGGCTGCCGAGCGAAGCGAGGTGGGCGCATGAGTGGCAAGGACTACGTGGAGAAGGACTACTACAAGGTCCTCGGCGTGCCCAAGGACGCCACCGCCACCGAGATCAAGAAGACCTACCGCAAGCTGGCGCGCGAGTTCCACCCGGACGCCAACAAGGGCGACGCCAAGGCCGAGGAGCGCTTCAAGGACATCTCCGAGGCGTACGACGTCCTCTCCGACGAGAAGCGCCGCAAGGAGTACGACGAGGCCCGCAGCCTCTTCGCCAACGGCGGCTTCCGCACCGGCGGCCCCGGCACCGGCAGCTACGGGTTCGACTTCGGCGACCTCTTCAGCGGCAACCAGGGCGGCGCCGGTGGCGGCGGCGGACTCGGCGACGTCTTCGGCGGCCTCTTCAACCGCGGCGGCGCCCGGCAGGCCCAGCCCCGACGCGGCGCCGACGTCGAGACCGAAGTGACGCTCTCCTTCGAGGAAGCCGTCGACGGCGCGACCGTCCCGCTCCGGATGACCAGCCAGGCCCCCTGCCGCCTCTGCAACGGCACCGGCGCCAAGGCCGGCACCACCCCCCGGGTCTGCCCGACCTGCGTCGGCGCCGGCACCGTCAGCCGCGGCCAGGGCGCCTTCGCGCTCTCCGAGCCCTGCAAGGACTGCCGCGGCCGGGGCATGATCGTCGACGACCCGTGCACCGACTGCCACGGCAGCGGCCGGGCCAGCTCCGCCCGCACCATGCAGGTCCGCATCCCGGCCGGCGTCCAGGCCGACCAGCGGATCCGGCTCAAGGGCAAGGGCGCCCAGGGCGAACGCGGCGGCCAGCCCGGCGACCTCTACGTCACCGTGCACGTCGACCCCCACCCGGTGTTCGGGCGCAAGGGCGACAACCTCACCGTCACCGTCCCGGTCACCTTCCCCGAGGCCGCCCTCGGCGCCACCATCGAGGTGCCCACGCTCAACGGCCCCGCCGTGAAGCTCAAGCTCCCCCCGGGCAGCGCCAACGGTCTCACCATGCGCGCCCGCGGCAAGGGCGCCACCCGCAAGGACGGCACCCGAGGCGACCTCCTCGTCACCGTCGAGGTCGTGGTCCCCCAGCACGTCGACGGCGACGCGCTGGACGCCCTGGAGCAGTACCGCGAGGCCACCGCCTCCGACGACCCGCGAGCCGCTCTCTTCCGGGCGGCGAAGGGAGCGTGACGACCAGATGTCCCCGAACCCGATGAACCCGACGAACCCGATGGACTCCGCCGGCCCGATCGGCCCGGGCCTCGGCGAAGGCCTGCCCGGCAACCCCGCCGGCGGCCGCCCGCGCCGCGCCGCCGGCCCGCCGCAGTACGTCCTCACCGAGGACACCCCGGTGTACGTCATCTCGGTCGCCGCCGAACTCTCCGGCCTCCACCCGCAGACCCTGCGCCAGTACGACCGCCTCGGCCTGGTCTGCCCCGACCGCACCGCCGGCCGCGGCCGCCGCTACTCCGCCCGCGACATCCAGCAACTGCGCGAGGTCCAGCGGCTCTCCCAGGACGAGGGCATCAACCTGGCCGGCATCAAGCGGATCATCGAACTGGAGAACCAGGTCACCGCCCTCCAGGCCCGCATCACCGAACTGGTCGACTCCCTCGAGGGCGCCGCCACCGCCCTCCAGCAGCGCGAGGCCGCCGTCCACGCCTCCTACCGCCGCGACCTCGTGCCCTACCAGCCCCCGACCCCGCAATCCAGCGCCCTCGTCGTCTGGCGCCCCAAGCGCTGACCCGGGGCCCTGGCCGCACCACCAGCCGCCGGCTCCCTCCTGTTCGGGGGGTGCCGGCGGCTGGGCGTTGGTGAGAGAGTGCGTCACACTCCCTCTCCAGAGGACTCAAAGGATCTGGCATGCTGAAACGCGATTCAGCGCCAGCGCTGGTGGGACAGCTATCACGGTAACGGTAAGGAGTCGCTGATGAGTGAACGAGAGCAGCCCCTCGCCGCTGGCCTGACTGTCCTCTCGGCAGAGGCAAGAGCGCTATATCTGAGCGTCATCCGAGGGGACGGGAATCTTCCCACTGGATCAAATGCCGATCAGGCTGATTCCGCACGAGAAGAGCTCGTGCGGTTTGGCCTTCTCGTACCCGACAGCGATGATCCGACCACTTTCATAGCCGCCGACCCCACCCAGCTCTCGATAAGTCTCAGCCATTCCTGGCAACGTCAAGCACTGGAACTCCTGTCACGCGCGGTCGCGTTCCCCTCTGAACTGCAAGAGTTGGCGCGGGAATTCCACACCCCGAAACAACCCAGAGGGTCGATCGAGCATGTGCAAGGCAAAGCTCTTATTCGCCAGCGAGTGCAGCAGTTGAGAGATTCCGGCATGGAGGAGGCTCTGGCGCTTCAGCCTGGCGGCCCCCGCCTGCCGGAAATCCTGGCCGGACAGATCGAAGGGGATCTGGAAACACTCCGGGGCGGCACGCAGATGCGGACCATCTACCATGCCAGCACCCGCTACCACCAGCCCACCAGGGATTATGTGGCTACCCTCGCCCGAGCCGGTGGCCAGTACCGGACCCTCGACGAGCCCTACACTCGACTTCTGGTAATGGACCGGCGCGTAGCCGTGATCCCCATCGTCGATGACATGAGCCTTGCGGCCTTCATATACGACCCTGCAGTCGTCGACTATCTCGTTGAGGAAGTATTCGAGCGCTGCTGGAGCCGGGCCCTGGAATTCGAGGGTGCCCGCACAGTTCCACAGCAGGTGGTATCCCGTTTGCGCCAGACGATCATTGACCAGATGCTTGAAGGCACCAATCATCGGGTGATCGCACGGCGTCTGGGAATCAGCGAGCGGACATTGGCGCGACACATAGCGGAGATGCGAGACGACTACAAGGTCGACTCGCTATTCCAACTCGGGTACGTTCTCGGCCGAAACGCGGAGGAGTCTGCCGACTGACTCATGCATTTGAGTTCGGTTCGGTCGGCAGATCTTCAAGAAGTCATGCCGCGCAGCTGGGTGCTCGCATGGCCGCGCTCACTGCCAGGAGAGATCATCCGCAATGCTCACGACAGCCTTAGCGGCAGTCACGTCGTGCGAGTTGGCAACATTCACGAGAGACCCAAGGCCGAGCACCGCAGTGGCAACAGCCACAGAAAGCGCAACTTTACGGACAAAACGGCGCATGTCAGTCACGCCTCCAGTCTCTCTCATGAGAATCGCCACCAGAACCGCGAAGCAGGATAACGGTTCACATAGTGCCGCACGAGAGGGAGGCTGTCACCTGCCCGTGTCTGCAGAGTGTGCGTCATCTCCCTGCCAGGCATACAGATGACACCGGCCAACCCTGGACGCCACACCACCGCGCGATGGACGATCAGTTCGCTCCCGATGGTCCGGCAGGACGCCACATCTTGCCAATGTACCGTCAAATGCCAGGTCGTTCACCAGCAGCACCACTCCACAGAGCAGCCCACATCCAACGCATAGCCGACATTCTCTCCCCCGGTCGGCCTTCCCCCGGAGTCGACATGACCGAGCCCTACCTGCGTCAGCACGACAGCCAGGCCCCTGAGGGTCGGCGTGCACGTGTGTTCCTGGCCGCGCCGCTGATGCGGCTGACCGGTCCCGCGGACAGCGTGGTGACGCTCGCCAGCCGGACGCGGCTGACGACGCTCCGCACCACCCTGCTCCGCAGCGGTGCCGCTGTGTACAGCGCGCACCACAGCGACGCCTGGACCGTCGCCGGTCGGGCGCCCGAGCCCCGGGTCCCCTCCGACTTCCGGGCGCTGCAGTCCGCGGACCTGGTGTTCGCCTACGTCGGCGCCCCGCTCTCGGCCGGTGTCAGCCTCGAACTCGGTTGGGCGTCGGCGCTGCGGAAGCCGATCGTCCTGCTCGTCGACGAGGCCATCACCCACAACCCGCTGATCGCCACCATCGAGCAGGTCGCCCCCGTCCTGCCGCTGGTCTTCGACGACACCTGGTCCCAGGAGGCCCTCCACCACACCGTGGAGACCGCCCTCGACTGGGCCGGCATGGCGCTCTCCCTCCGCGAGGGCTTCTGGACCGCCCCCGGCGACCGCTTCAACGTCCCCCGACAGCAGACCGCCACCCCCGGCTACTGGCCGACCGGCGCCGCCACCGGCTGAGCAGAGCTCACCCACCGGACTCCCCCGTCCGGGCTCCCCGCATCTGCCAGCCGAGCTGGAACAGGGTCTCGGCGTCGTACACCTCACGCAGCCGGGCGATGTGACCGGCCACGGTCCGCTCGCTCAGGCCCATCCGGGTAGCGATCGCCCGCTGCGTGAGACCCCGGGCGAGCAGGCGACCCACCTGCTCGTGGGCGACCGGCATGGCGGAACCGTCCGCAAGTGCCACCCAGTCCACCACCTCTGCTTGTTGCCACTGCTGGTCGAAGACGTCCGCAAGGTGCGCCACCACCGCCGGGTCCTCGACAACTGCGGCCACCTTGTTATCGGATGCTGCCGGGATCAGCGCCACCGTGCGATCGAAGATCATGATCCGGTTGAACGGCGAGTTCAGGACGCGGATCCGGGTGCCTGCCTTCGTGTTGTCCGCTGCGAACTCGACGTGCTCCGGATCCATGCGGGCCTGTGGCCCGTAGAGCGTCCGAATCGATCCGCCGCAGTCGATGTAACGGCGTGTCTGTGCCAACGAGTCCGCTCGGTGCGCCGGCGGGTGGATCCTGTCCGGCTGGGCAGCGAGCGCTTCGTGCGGGTAGTCCCGAACACATTGGGCGATCACGTGCCGGATCTGGTCGAACCCCACCGCCCGCCGCGTCCCACCGACCACCTCCGCGCGGCGGGGCGCGGTGTCGTAGGCCTGGGTCAGGTCCTCCAGCAGGTCCGGGACAGCGGCGGCGCGGGCCAGAAGGCGGGCGCTCTCCTCCCGCAGGTCCGCACCGATGCGCTCGCCGACGGCGCGCGGGTTCATCGCGCTGTAGGACCCGTCTGCCGTACGGAGGACGAGCAGGCCGAGGTCGGCCAGTTGCTTGACGGCCGCCTCGTCCTCGGGGCGGATCTCGCCGACGCGGATTCGGCCGCCCTCGGCCAGGATCGCGCGGTAGAGCTCGCGCGCAGCACCGTCGGGCAGGTCGGCATCAGGCACCGCGGGCTCCCCTCATCTGCCAGCCCAGCTGGAACAACGTCTCCGCGTCATGGAGTTCGCGCAGGCGGGCGATGTGGCCGGCCACGGTGCGCTCGCTCAGGCCGAGGCGGGTGGCGATGGCGCGCTGGGTGAGACCTTGGGCGAGCATGTGGCCGATCTGGTCGTGCACCGGGGTCTCGGCAGCGCCGTTGGCGAGGGCCGACCAGTTGACGCCTGCCGCCTGCTGCCAGTGCAGCTCGAACTCCCGGACCAGGAAGTCGACCACGGCCTGGTCCTCGACGAAGGCGGCGCAGTTGTAGTCCTGGCCGACGGGGATCACTGCGACGGCTCGGCCGAAGATGAAGAGCCGGGTGAACGGAACCGGAAGGACCCGGATGGCGACACCGAGTTCGGTCGCCTGTGCCGCGAAGGCGACCGTCGGTGGATCGGAGAGGGCGGACGCCTCGTAGACGGTCCTCATGGTGCCGCCGCTATCGATGTGCCGACGGGCGGATTCGAGGGCCTCCGCCAGGTGTTCTGCAGGCCGGGCACCTCCCGGTTGTCGGGACAGGGTCTCGCTCGGGTAATCGGCATGGATCTGTGCGACCTGGTGACGAATCTGCTCCAGGCCGACGACGTACTGGACGGCGGGCGCACGTTCGGGCTTCCGGCGGGGCGCGAGGTCGTAGGCCTGGGTGAGATCGTCCAGCAGCTCGGGGATGCGCGCCGCCCGGGTGATCAGGCGAGCGCCTTCCTCCCTGAGTTCGCTGCCGATCCGCTCTCCGACGGCCCGGGGGTTGACCGCGGTGTAGGCGCCGTCCGCGATGTGCAGGAAGAGCAGACCGAAATCGGCGAGTTGCCTGACAGTGGTCTCGTCCTCGGGGCGGATTTCGCTGAGGCGGATCCGGCCGCCCTCGGCCAGGATCGTCCGGTACAGCTCGCGGGCGGCGGCATCGGGGAGGTCAGGCTCAGGCATCGCGGGCTCCCCGCATCTACCAGCCGAGCTGGAACAGCGTCTCCGCGTCGTAAAGCTCGCGAAGGCGGGCGATGTGGCCGGCCACGGTACGTTCGCTCAGGCCGAGGCGGCTCGCGATCGAGCGCTGGGTGAGGCCCTGGGCGAGGAGGCGGCCGACCTGCTCGTGCGCGGCGGAGTCGGTGGAACCGTCCACTAGGGCGGACCAGTTGACGCCTTCGGCCTGTCGCCAGTGCGTCTCGAAGTCCTGGACCAGGAAGTCGACCACGGCCGGGTCCTCGATGAAGGCTGCGCTGCTGTCGTCCGGAGCGGCGGAGATCACGGCGACGGTGCGGTCGAGGATCATCAGCTGCCGGAACGGAACGGGCAGGACCCGGATGTGACAGCCGACCTCTGTCAGTCGCGCGGCGATCCGGACCGTCGGGCCGTCGAGTCGGGCCGCGACCTCGTAGATCGTGCGCATCGTGCCGCCCGCCTCCGCGTAGCGGCGGGCGTGCGCCACGATGTCGTCCGCGGCCTCCGCCGGCCGGGCTCCGCCCGGGCGCAGGGACAGCGCTTCGCGGCCCAGCTCTTCGACGAGTTGGGAGACCCGGTGCCGGATGTTCGCGTGCCCCTGGACGATCCGGGTGGCCCCGGTGCCGTCGTGCCGTCGAGGGGCACCGTCGTAGGCGGTGGCCAGGTCGTCGAGGAGATCGGGGACTTCCTCCGCCTGGACCAGCAGGCGAGTACCGGCCGCCCGCAGGTCGGCCGCGATCCGAGCGGTGACCGTGCGCGGATTGACCGCGCTGAGCACACCATCCGAGATGTACGGTTTCAGCAGGCCCGTCTCCAGCAGGGTCTGAACGGTGTCGGCGTCCTCCCTCGGGATGTCGGCGATCCGGAGCCGTCCGCCGTCCTCCAGGATCGCGCGGTAGAGGTCGCGCGCGGCGTCGGGCAGGTCGAGGGCGGGCTCAGGCATCGCGGGCTCCCCGCATCTGCCAGCCGAGCTGGAACAGCGTCTCCGCGTCGTAGAGCTCGCGCAGGCGGGCAATGTGGCCGGCCACGGTGCGCTCACTCAGACCGAGGCGGCTCGCGATCGAGCGCTGGGTGAGGCCCTGGGCGAGCAGGCGGCCGACCTGCTCGTGGACGGCGGAGTCGGTGGAACCGGCGGCCAGGGCGGACCAGTTGATGCCTTCGGAGAGCTGCCAGAAGCGCTCGAAGACCTCGGCCAGGAAGGCGACCGTGGCCGGGTCCTCGACGAACGCGGCGGCGTTGTGGTCGGCCGAGGCCGGGATGATGGCTACCGTGCGGTCGAAGATCATCATCTTGGTGAGCGCGAACGGCGCGACCCGGATGTGGCAGCCGGAGTCGGTCAGCCGGGCGGCCAACTGAACGGTCGGGGCATCGAATCGGGCGGAGGACTCGTAGATGGTGCGCACGGATCCGCCGACCGCCACGAATCCGCCGGCATGCGCCACGATGTCGTCGACGGCGTCCGCCGGGCGCGCTCCGCCCGGCTGGAGGGACAGTGCCTCGTGGCGCAGCTCCTGCGAGAGTTGGGTGATCTGGTGCCGGATGTTCTCGGCACCCTCGATGATCCTAGTGGCCCCGGTCTGGTCGTGCCGTCGCGGGGCAGTGTCGTAGGCATCGGTCAAGTCACCTAGAAGGTCTGGGAGTTGATCAGCCTGCAGCAGCAGTCGGGTACCGGCTGCGCGCAGGTCGGCGCCGATCCGGGCGGTGACCGAGCGCGGATTGATCGCACTGAGCGAGCCGGTGGAGATGTACGGCTTCAACAGGCCCAGGTCCAGCAGGGATTGGACGGTCTCAGCTTGCCCATCTGGGATGTCCGCGATCCTGATCCGGCCGCCGTCGCGCAGGATGGCGCGGTAGAGGGCACGGGCGTCGTCGTCCGGGAGGGCGATGCCGTGGTCGGTCATGACCGCTCACCCCGCATCTGCCAGCCGAGCTGGAAGAGGGTCTCCGCGTCGTACAACTCGCGCAAGCGGGCGATGTGGCCGGCGACCGTGCGCTCGCTCAGGCCGAGGCGGCTCGCGATCGAGCGTTGGGTGAGGCCCTGGGCGAGCAGGCGGGCGATCTGGTCGGGGGCGTCGGATTCTGTTGAACCCTCAGCCAAGGCAGCCCAGTTGACGCCGTCGGATTGATGCCACAGCTGCTCGAAGGCTTCGACGATGAAGGCCACCATCGCCGGGTCGTCGACGACGGCGGCACTGTTGAGGTCAGGGGCTGCGGGGATGACGGCGACGGTCCGGTCGAAGACCAGGAAGCGCTTGAACGGGCGGTCGAGCGCCCGGATCGCGCAGCCGAGCCCAGTGGCTGCCGCCGCATAGGCCACGGCCCCGGGGTCGGTACGGGCGCCGAGCTCGAACAGGCACCGGATGGCACCGCCGCGTTCGAGGTAGCGGCGGGTGCGGACGAGGGATTCGGCGAATTGACCGGCATCACGCATGGCGCCGGGTTGGGCGCTCAGGGTTTCGCTGGCGAACTCCTGGGTCAGTTGTTCCACTTCGTGCCGGATCTCGGCCTTGCCGGTGATGACCCGGGCCCGGCCGAGGCCCGGCTCCCGCCGGGGTGCGGTGTCGTAGGCATGGGTGAGGTCCCGCAGTTGATCGGGGACCTGGTCCGCCTCGGTCAGCAGTCGGGCGCCGACCCTGCGGATGTCGGCGCCGATGCGTTCGGCGACCGCCCGGGGATCGACCGCGCTGTACGAGTTGTCGACCAACTGCGGGACCACCAGCCCGAGTTCCACCAGCCGCCCGAGCGTCTCCCGGTCGCTCGGGCCGACCTCGGCGGCGCGGATGCGGCCGCCCTCGCGGAGGATGGTGAGGTAGAGGGCACGGGCATCGTCGTCCGGGAGGGCGGAGGCGAGGAAGGTACTGGGGTCAGCCATGGCGTTCTCCGCGGAGGTGCCAGCCGAGGTGGAAGAGGGTCCGGGCGCCGTAGCGGTCGCGGAGGCGGGCGATGTGGGCGGCGACGGTGCGTTCGCTGAGGCCGAGGCGGGTGGCGACGGCGCGTTGGGTGAGGCCGCGGGCGAGCAGCCGGCCGATGCGGACGGTGGTGGGGTGGGGGGCGCCGAGGTTGCGGTCGGCGGGGGTGGCGCGGGCCCAGTCGCGTTCGAACTGGGCGACCAGGTAGGCGAGGGTGGTGGGGTCGGTGACGACGGCGGCGCGGCTGCGGTCCTCGGCGGCGGGGATGACGGCCACCGAGCGGTCGAAGACCAGGACCCGCTCGTACGGTTCGGCGAGCACCCGGACCTCGGCGCCCTCGCCGCTGCGGAGGGCGACTTGGCGCAGTGTGGCGGGGTCGTCGAGGGCGCCGGGCTGGTGGAGGGTGCGCATCGAGCAGCCGCGCCGGAGCAGGGCGAGATCCTGGGCGAGGGTGGTCCGGAGGGCCTCGGTGGCGTGGTGGCCGGGTCGGGCGGCGAGGAACTCCTGTTTGCACCCGGCGAGGAGTTCGGAGAGGCACTGGCGGACGGCCGCGGTACTGGCGCCGACTCCGTCGAGCCGTGCCGCGTCGACGGAACCGGAACCGCCCGGCTCGGCCCCGGGCGGCCGGTGGAGCGCCTCGTAGGCGCGGGAGAGCGGCTGGAGGGTGCCCGGCAGCCGTTCGGCGTGGACCAGCAACCGGGTGGCCCGGAGGCGGAGTTCGGCGCCGAGGCGGTCGCCGAGGGCGCGCGGGTTGGCGACGGTGTAGCCGGTGGCGGTGGGGGTGAGGAGCCCGCGGGCGACGAGGGCGGCGACGGTGGGGCGGTCGGCGGGGGCGAGTTCCTCGGGGCGCAGCCGGCCGCCGGCGCGGACGACGGCGAGGTAGAGGGCGTGCTCGGCCGAACCGGGTTCATCGGTCATCGCGGGCGCCTCTCATCAGCCAGCCGAGCTGGAAGAGGGTCTGGGCGCCGTACCGGTCGCGGAGGCGGGAGATGTGGCCGGCGACGGTGCGTTCGCTGAGGCCGAGACGGGTGGCGACGGCGCGTTGGGTGAGGCCGCGGGCGAGCAGCCGACCGACCCGGTCGGGGATGGTGCGGGCGGGGCCGTGGCCGAGGGCGGCGGCGGCTTCGGCGGTGTCGGCGCGGGCCCAGTCGCGTTCGAAGCCGCCGATCAGGAAGGCGAGGGTGGCCGGGTCGCTGATGAACGCGGCGGTGCTGTTGTCGTCGTTGGCGGAGATGACGGCGACGCTGCGGTCGAAGACGATCAGGCGCTGGAAGGGCTCGTCGAGGACCCGGATCTGCGAGCCGTGCCGGGTGACCTTCTCGGCGTAGGCGAGGGCGGGCGGCTCGACGAGGGCGACGGGCTGGTAGATGGTGCGCAGCGAGCAGCCGCGCTGGAGGAGTTGGACGTCCTGGTCGAGGGCGACCTGGAGGGTGTCGGCGGGTCGGTGGCCGGGTTGGGCGGTGAGGACCTCGGAGCGGCAGTCGGAGACCAGTTGGGAGATCCGCTGGCGGATGTGCACGTGCCCCTCGACGTAGACCGCACCGCCGGAGCCGCCGGACGGGCGGGGCATCGCGTCGTAGGCGCGGGTGAGGCCGTCGAGGGCGCCGGGGAGGTTCTCGGCGCGGACCAGCAGTCGGGTGGCCTCGCTGCGGAGTTCGGCGCCGAGCCGGTCGCTGACGGAGCGCGGGCTGACGGCGGTGTAGCAGCGGTCCATCCGGTTGACCATGACGAGGCCGATGTCGAGGAGCTGCCGGAGCGCGGTCCGGTCGACGTCGGTGATGTCGGCGAACGGGATGCGGCCGCCTTCGGCGATGATCGCCAGGTAGAGCTGTCGGGCGGCCTCGTCGGGTTCTCCGCCCTCGGGTACCGCATGGTGCGGCGCGACCGCCGGTTCCGCCGTCACGTCGTACTCTCCCTGCCGGACGCCTCTCCCCTGTTGCCTTCCCCGCCCGTACGCGCGGGCCGCGGGGTGCGCGGTCCGCGGATACCGGTGGCCGGGCGTCTCACGCTACCGGTCGGACGGCGGGCCCCCGGGTCCGGGTGCCGTCGCACACGGGGTCCCGGGGGCCGCCATCGGCACGCCAATGCCTAGGCGCTTCCGTCGAGGCGGAGCAGCAACGCCTCGCCGGCTCCGGCCCGGGCTCCATCACCACACATGGATCCCGGCCGGGGCTCTTCCCCCCCGTTCCACAGGTGCGGGACGTGCACCCGTGGTCAGTATTGAAGAGCAAGTCGCCACCATCGGGCTGCGGTGCCCGGCGACCTGGCGTACCTCCACCCTCACAGCGTGACGGCCGGTGGACAAGTGCCGCCCGAGTGCAGGTTCGCGCAATTGCAGTTATCTGCATCCCGCAGCGGGTGCGGGGCGGTGGGCGGCGGGCGGGATTCCGGTAAAGCCCGAGGCCAGCGGGGGGTGCCGGTGGCGGGCGGCGGTTGGCAGTCCACCGTCATCGTGCAGCTGCGCGTTCCTGCAACGGCGGCGTGCTGCTGAGCTGCGCAGAGCCGCCAGGCAGACCCGCCAGGCGGACTGCCCGGCGGGTCTGCGCAGCTCAGCGCGCCACGGCGGGCGGCGGCGCCCCGGCTCAGCGCGCCAGCAGTCGGCCGCGCAGCAGCCCGGTGGCCGTACCGGTCGCGGCGAGCACCCAGGCGGTGCCCAGCAGCAGGTAGAGCCCCACGGCGAGTCCGGTGAAGCCGCCGAAGCCGGTGTGCCGGGCGAGCGCGGAGGCGCCGGTGACGCAGGTGCCGACCGGGAAGGTGAACGCCCACCAGGTCATCGCGAACGGCATCCCGGCCCGCCGGGCGCGCAGGTTGGCGGCGAGCGCGACGGCCAGCCAGAGCATCGCGACGCCCATCACCGCGACGCCGTACAGCTCGGCCAGCGGCAGCAGGACGGGGGCCAGTGCGGGCAGCACCGGGCGGGTCTGGTCGGCGAGCTGGTGGATCGCGGTGACCGACTGGCCGAGCGGGCCGAGCACCAGGAACAGCGCGGGGGTGAGCACCAGGGTGGGCAGCTTGCTGTGGAACAGGCCGGTGAACACCACGGGCAGCAGCACCAGGGTGGCCAGTAGGCCGATCCCGAACAGGGCCCAGCAGCCGTACAGCATGGCCTGCTGCGGGGTTCCGGCGGGCAGGTGGGGGACGAGGGCGGGGCCGCAGGCGGAGGCGACCAGCGGGGCGACCACGGGCAGCAGCCAGGTCGGGTTGGCCTCCAGGGCGGACACCCGGTGCCGGGTGATCATCAGGTACGGGATGCCGGCCGCGACGGTCAGCGCGTAGAGCGTGCCGACGCCCCACAGCACGGCGTCCAGGGCGACGGCCGGGCCGGTGCCGATGACCCGGGAGCCGAGCAGCAGGGTGCCGAGCCCGACCGCCAGCAGCGCCATCGGCGGGCAGCCGTAGAAGACGGCGGTGGCCGGGTTGTCCAGCAGCTGGGTGCGGGCCGCCTCGCGGTGCCGGGTGAGGTGCACCAGCCGGGCGCCGGCCAGCAGCAGCAGGGCGGCCGCGCCGAGCGCCCACATCACCTCGCCGAAGCCGATCAGCCCGGGCAGGTGGACCGGCAGGGCGGCGGCGCCGTTGGCCACGATCGCGGTGCCCATCACGGCGGCGTACCAGTTGGGGCCGAGCTGGGCGAGGTCGAGGCGCGAGAGGTGCGAGAGGTGCGAGAGGCTGGAGGGGCGGGAGAGATCGGAGGGGCGGGACGGCCGGGGCTGCTCGGAGGAGCGGGCAGGAGCGGCGGAGCTGGTGAGCGGGCGGACATCGGCCGAGGTGGACATGGTTCCACCGTCGCCGAACGGCCCGGCCGCCGGTAGCGCCGCGGGTTCTATGAGGGCATAGCCTGAACCTATGCCCCTCTCTCCGCACGTCCCCGAACTGGGTGCCCTGGAACTGCTGCTCGCGGTGGCCCGCCTGGGCAGCGTCGGCCGGGCCGCGGCCGAGCTGGGCGTGAGCCAGCCGACCGCGAGCGCCCGGATCAAGGGCATGGAACGGCAGATCGGCGTCCCGCTGCTGGAGCGCTCGCCCCGGGGCAGCCGGCCGACCGAGGCGGGCCGGCTGGTGGTCGAGTGGGCCCGCCAGGTGGTGGAGGCGGCGCAGGCGCTGGACGCCGGGATCGACGCGCTGCGCGAGCGGCGGGACGCCAAGCTGCGGGTGGTGGCCAGCCTGACCGTCGCCGAGTACCTGATGCCGGGCTGGCTGATGGCGCTGGCCGAGGCCAGTCCGGGGACGGCGGTGACGCTGCGGACGGCGAACTCGGCGGAGGTCGCCGGGCACGTGCTGGCCGGGGACGCCGACCTCGGCTTCGTCGAGGGCCCGACCACCCCGCCGGGGCTGGCCGGCGCGGTGGTGGCGGCGGACCGGCTGGTGGTCGTGGTGGCGCCCGGCCACCGCTGGGCGCGCCGCCGCACCCCGCTGACCGGGGCGGAGCTGGCGGGCACCCCGCTGGTGCTGCGCGAGCCGGGCTCGGGCACCCGGGAGGTGCTGGAGATGGCGCTGACGCCGTACGGGGGCGCGGCCCAGCCCCGGATGGAGCTGGCCTCGTCCACCGCGTTGAAGGCGGCGGCGATGACCGGGGCCGGGCCGGTCTGCCTGAGCGAGCTGGCGGTGGTGGAGGAGCTGGCCACCCGGCGGCTGGTCGAGGTGCCGCTGGCGGAGGAGCTGGACCTGCGGCGGCCGCTGCGGGCGGTGTGGCCGGCCGGGCAGCGGCCGGGCGGGCCGGCCCGGGAGCTGCTGGGGCTGACCCGGCGGAGCGTCCGCCAGCACCTGAAACGAAAAGCCTGAACCCGCGCGGAGGCCGATGGCCCCGGGAAAAGCCTTCAGGAGAAAGTTGAGCGGAATACACTCAACTTAGTGCATGCTGTACCTGGCAGCAGTGAACGACGACGAGGGAGGATCCCCCAGCAGTGGACGCGAGCAAGTTCACCACCAAGACGCAGGACGCCCTGGCCACCGCCATCCGGCAGGCGGGCGCGGCAGGAAACCCGGACGTCAGGCCGGTGCACATCCTGATCGCCCTGCTGGAGCAGCCCGAGGGCATCGCCCGGCCCCTGCTGGAGGCGGTCGGGGCGAACGCCGCCCGGGTCGACGCCGAGGCGCGCCGCCAGCTGACGGCGCTGCCCAGCGCGACGGGCTCGACGGTCTCCGCACCGCAGCTGGCCCGGGACACCCTGGCCGTGCTCACCGAGGCCGGCCGGCGCGCGGACGACCTGGACGACCAGTACGTCTCCACCGAGCACCTGCTGGTCGGCCTGGCCGCCGAGGGCGGGGCGGTCGCCGAGCTGCTGGCGCAGCAGGGCGCGACGCCCAAGGCACTGCTCGCCGCCTTCAAGGACGTCCGGGGCAGCGGCCGGGTGACGTCGCCGGATCCGGAGGGCACGTACAAGGCCCTGGAGAAGTACGGCACCGACCTCACCCAGGCCGCCCGGGACGGCAAGCTCGACCCGGTGATCGGCCGGGACCACGAGATCCGCCGGGTGGTCCAGGTGCTCTCCCGCCGGACGAAGAACAACCCGGTGCTGATCGGCGAGCCCGGCGTCGGCAAGACGGCCGTGGTCGAGGGCCTGGCCCAGCGCATCGTGGCCGGTGACGTGCCGGAGTCGTTGCGTGGCAAGCGGCTGGTCTCGCTGGACCTCAGCGCGATGGTGGCCGGCGCCAAGTTCCGCGGCGAGTTCGAGGAGCGGCTGAAGGCCGTCCTGCACGACATCAAGTCCTCCGACGGCCAGGTCGTCACGTTCATCGACGAGCTGCACACCATGGTCGGCGCGGGCGCCGGCGGCGACTCCGCGATGGACGCGGGCAACATGCTCAAGCCGATGCTGGCCCGCGGCGAGCTGCGGATGGTCGGCGCCACCACGCTGGACGAGTACCGCGAGCGGATCGAGAAGGACCCTGCACTGGAGCGCCGCTTCCAGCAGGTGCTGGTCGGCGAGCCCAGCGTGGAGGACTCGATCGCCATCCTGCGCGGCCTCAAGGGCCGGTACGAGGCGCACCACAAGGTGCAGATCTCGGACGCCGCCCTGGTCGCCGCGGCCACCCTGTCCAACCGCTACATCACCTCCCGCTTCCTGCCCGACAAGGCGATCGACCTGGTCGACGAGGCGGCCTCCCGGCTGCGGATGGAGATCGACTCCTCCCCGGTCGAGATCGACGAACTCCAGCGCGCCGTCGACCGCTTGCGGATGGAGGAGCTCGCGCTGGAGAAGGAGTCGGATCCGGCCTCGATCGACCGGCTGGCCCGGCTGCGGCGCGATCTCGCCGACAAGAACGAGCAGTTGAGCGTGCTGACGGCGCGCTGGGAGCAGGAGAAGAAGAGCCTCAACCGGGTCGGCGAGCTCAAGGAGCGGCTGGACGACCTGCACGGAGCGCTCGAACGGGCCCAGCGCGACGGGGACTTCGAGCGGGCCTCCAAGCTGATGTACGCCGAGATCCCGGCCGCCGAGACGGAGCTCACCGAGGCCCAGGAGCGCGCCGCCACCGCGAACGACGAGGCCGGCTCCGCCTCCCCCTCGATGGTCAAGGAGGAGGTCGGCCCGGACGACGTGGCCGACGTGGTCGCCTCCTGGACGGGCATCCCGGCCGGCCGGCTGCTGGAGGGCGAGAGCGCCAAACTCCTGCGCATGGAGGAGGAGTTGGGCAGGCGCCTGATCGGCCAGGCGGAGGCCGTGCAGGCCGTCTCGGACGCGGTGCGCCGCACCCGCTCGGGCATCGCCGACCCGGACCGCCCGACCGGCTCCTTCCTGTTCCTCGGCCCGACGGGCGTCGGCAAGACCGAACTCGCCAAGGCCCTGGCCGACTTCCTGTTCGACGACGAGCGGGCCATGGTCCGGATCGACATGAGCGAGTACGGCGAGAAGCACTCGGTCTCCCGCCTGGTCGGCGCCCCGCCCGGGTACATCGGCTACGAGGAGGGCGGCCAGCTCACCGAGGCGGTCCGCCGCCGCCCGTACAGCGTGGTGCTGCTGGACGAGGTGGAGAAGGCCCACCCGGAGGTCTTCGACGTGCTGCTCCAGGTGCTGGACGACGGCCGGCTCACCGACGGCCAGGGCCGCACGGTGGACTTCCGCAACGCGATCCTGATCCTCACCTCCAACCTGGGCTCGCACTACCTGGTCGACCCGACCACCCCGGAGGACAAGAAGAAGGCCCTGGTGCTGGACTCCGTCCGGGCCGCGTTCAAGCCGGAGTTCCTCAACCGGCTGGACGACATCGTGGTCTTCGACCCGCTGGGCACCGCCGAGCTCAGCCGGATCGTCGACCTTCAGGTCGCCCGCCTCGGCGAGCGGCTGCGCGAGCGGCGGCTCACCCTGGAGGTCTCCGCCGCGGCCCGCGACTGGCTGGCCCTCACCGGGTACGACCCGGCGTACGGCGCCCGCCCGCTGCGCCGGCTGGTGCAGTCCGCGATCGGCGACCAGCTCGCCCGGGCGATCCTCTCCGGCCAGGTGCACGACGGGGACACCGTCCTGGTCGAGCGGGACGAGGAGGGCGACCGGCTCACGGTCCGCGGCCGGGGGCCGCTGGAGAAGTAGGCACCGGGTACGGGCCGCTCCCTCGCCCACGCGAGGGGGCGGCCCGCCCGGCACCCTGGTCCGCCGGACCGGCTAGTCCGCCGCCCGTTGCCGCCGCCGCGAGCGGTCCCGCCAGGCGCGCGCCAGCCGGTGCAGCTCGGCCCCCTGGGACTCCGGGAGGTTCCAGGTCTGGGTGAGCAGCCGCAGGGTGGACACCCGCGGGCAGGACACCCCCCGCTCCAGGTCGCGGATCGACCGCACGCTCAGCCCCGACGCCTCCCCCAACTGCTCCTGCGTCATCCCCCGGTCCAGCCGGATGTTCCGCAGCAGCGCCCCGAGCGAGGCGCCCTCCCCGGTCACCGTACGCTCCATCCCCGTTCCCCCCTTCGGTTCAAAACACCTCAACTCACCCGGAGGAGAAGGACTTTGCCCCGGGTGAGTTCCGTCGCACGCTAACCGCATCCGGCCCGTACGGCAGGCGAACCCGGGCGCCGGGCGCGTGACTTGGCTCACGCCCGCGCCGGGCGCGCGGCGGGGCCACCGCACCCCGGACACCGTGCGTGACGAAGGCCTCCGGACGCCCCCTGAGGAAGATCGGCGCGCCCCCCGGTGCCCCTGTGAGCGGCGCCCCGGATGAGGCAGGATGGGAGGTGGAAAGGGCGGCCTCTCATTGCCGGCCACCACGTGCACTGAGGAAGAGGACCCCCATGAGCATCGACCCGTCGTCCATCCCGTCGTTCGGCGTGCCCCAGGGCGGCCAGCCCGGCGGCCAGGGTGGCCGACCGGCCGGCCCGCCGCCGATCGTCGTCCCGGAGCAGAGCCTGGTCGCCCAGCTGCTCGACCAGATGCAGCTGAAGCACGTCGTGGACGAGGAGGGCGACCTCACCGCCCCCTGGGAGGGCTTCCGCGTCTACTACATGTTCCGCGGCGAGCAGAAGGAGCTCTTCGCGGTCCGCGCCTTCTACGACCGCGCGTACCCGCTGGAGAAGAAGGGCGAGATCCTCGACCTGATCGACGAGTGGAACCGCGAGACCCTCTGGCCCAAGGTGTACACCCACACCCACGAGGACGGCGTGGTCCGCCTGATCGGCGAGGCCCAGATGATCGTCGGCACCGGCGTCAACCTGGACTACTTCGTCACCACCACCGCGAACTGGACCCAGGCCGCGGTCGGCTTCGAGCAGTGGATCGTCGAGCGCCTCGGCCTGCAGAACGAGATCGAGGGCGAGGACGGCGAGGGCGAGGGCGGCGAGGAGGCCTGATCCCGGCCCCGGCCCGCGCACCCCTGCGGCCCGGCCCCCGGCACCGCCGGGCGGCCGGGCGGCCGGGCCGTTTCCGTACCCGCCCCGGTCGGCCCCGCCCCCGGTCCCGGCCGGCCCCGCCCCGCACCGCAGCGCCCGGCCGTCCTTGTCCCCGGCCCCCGGCTGCCCCAGGATGGCCCTGACGACGAGCCGTGAGGAGCCGACGATGGGTACCAGGCCGCTGCTGAACCGCCGACTGGACGGGATGGGCACGACGATCTTCGCCGAGATGTCCGCCCTGGCCACGGCCACCGGCTCGATCAACCTCGGCCAGGGATTCCCCGACACCGACGGGCCGCGCGAGATCGCCCGGGCCGCCGCCGACGCCGTACTGAGCGGTCGCGGCAACCAGTACCCGCCCGGCCCCGGCATCCCCGAGCTGCGGCAGGCCATCGCCGAGCACCAGCAGCGCTTCCACGGTCTGGCCTACGACCCGGACACCGAGGTGCTGGTCACCGCCGGCGCCACCGAGGCCATCGCCGCCGCCCTGCTCGCCCTGCTGGAGCCCGGCGACGAGGTGATCGCCCTCGAACCCTTCTACGACTCCTACGCCGCCTGCATCGCCATGGCCGGCGCCGTCCGCCGCCCGCTCACCCTCCGGGCCCCGCACTTCCGCCCCGACCTGGACGAGCTGCGCGCCCTGATCACCCCGCGCACCCGGCTGCTGCTGATCAACACCCCGCACAACCCCACCGGCACCGTCCTCACCGCCGAGGAGCTGGCCGGCATCGCCGCCCTGGCGATCGAGCACGACCTCCTGGTGATCACCGACGAGGTCTACGAGCACCTGGTCTTCGGCGCCACCCACCACCCCCTCGCCGCCCTCCCCGGCATGCGCGAGCGCACCGTCAGCATCTCCTCCGCTGGCAAGACCTTCTCCTTCACCGGCTGGAAGGTCGGCTGGGTCACCGCGAGCCCCGCCCTGGTCGCCGCCGTGCGCACCGCCAAGCAGTACCTCACCTACGTCAGCGCCGGCCCCTTCCAGTACGCCGTGGCGGAGGCCCTGCGCCTGCCCGACGGCTACTTCGACACCCTGCGCACCGACCTCCTCCGCAAGCGCGACCTCCTGCTCGACGGCCTCACCGCGGCCGGCTTCCGCGCCTTCACCCCCGAGGGCACGTACTTCATCACCACCGACATCACCCCGCTCGGCGAGAAGGACGGCATCGAGTTCTGCCGCGCCCTCCCCGAGCGCTGCGGCGTCGTCGCCATCCCCAACGCCGTCTTCTACGACGACCCTGACGCCGGCCGCAGCCTGGTCCGCTTCACCTTCTGCAAGAAGGACGAGGTCCTCCAGGAGGCCGTCACCCGCCTCCAGCGGCTCTGAGGCGACGCACCCGACCACCCTTCCGTTCCCCCGCCCGTCCGCGGCCGGGGAACGTCAGCACCGGCGCGGGCCCACTGCCGCCGTCCGGTCGTGCGCCGCGGCCGGTTTCGCCACGTCCGCCGCTTCGGGACGGGCCAACAGCACCTCCCTGCCCAGGAGTTGACGGCCAGGCGGGGCCGTACTCCGCCCACCCCGTGCCCCGCGGCGGCGCCTGGCCCCGGCCACCGGCGCCGCGCTTATCCGTCCGGCGGGCGGTTTGTGCAAAAGGAGTGCGGCCATCCGGGGGTGCGTTGCGTTGCTACGGCGCGCGCGTAGGTTTCGCGCGCCCCCTGAGACGGGACCAATTCTGGCCCGGCAAGCGCGCTGATTCGCCCTCAACTCCCCTGGATGGCATGCTCCTTTGCTGCCCGTGAGGCAAGTCCGGCAGCCCGACGGGCACGCCCCGACCACCCTCCGCACCCCGCGTACGGCAGGTGGGAGCGCACGAAGCGCTCGAAGAGTGCACAACCGGCGCACACGGCGCACGGGCCGGTGACAGGGGCGCGCGCTGTGCAGACTCGCACACCGGCTCGATCAGAGCCGGGAAGCAGGTGTGCTCGAAACGGTGAATGCTTGACAAAGTTGGGTAAATCACCGACGGACCCGGCGTATTCATGCTTCTCTGCTGCTGAATCTCCAGCCGGAATCCTTCCTTCCACGGTCGGCCGCGCCCAGGGCCGCACAGCCACGAACAGCCTCGCCATCGCCTAGGCCTACTCGCTGCTGCTCGGCGGGCGCGCACGGAGCTGAAACGCGGAGCCGAGCATGCTCACCACACTGCAGACCTCCTACACGGACACCCGCGCCGGTGACCTGGCCTGGTGCCTCGGCGGCGACCCGCTGCCCGCGCTCGCCGTCCGCGACCTGAGACTCGGCGGCCGCCGCCCCGGAACCTCCGGCACCCTGCAGCTGCGGCTGCTGGGCGCCTCGCACCAGGTGGTGATCTCGGCCGGCCCCGGCGACTGCCTGGAGACCGTCGCCTGCATGCCCGGCCGCCGCACCCCGCTGCCGGCCCGGGTGGCCAAGCAGGTCGGCGGCTGGGAGTACGAGTTCGCCGCCCGCATCGAAGCCCTGCCCCCGCACGACTTCGCGGCCCGCGCCCAGGAGCTGCTGGCCCTGGTCGAGGGGCACCCGCGCGGCCTCGCCGGGGTCTTCCCGGGCGACCCGAGCGCCTTCACCGCCCTGGTCACCCAGGGCGGCACGGACCGGCTGCTCTGGCGCACCTGGCACGCCTACCCGCAGGAGGGGCAGTTGGTCTGCACCCGCTCCTCGCTGGTGGTGTCGGGGCCGTGACGGCCCGCGAGCCGAACGCCCAGAGCCCGTGCAGCAGCACCGCTCCGGTCATTCGGCACCCGGCACAAGCCTACGAATCGTACGCAGGAACGATTCGTCAATCCGACGGTCCTCGCTGTCCGTCGGATGGGCGCAGCCATCCGTCCCGCACGTCCCCTAGCGTTTGTTCGTGATCAACCATCCGGCCGGTCCGCCCGCACGCCCGCGAGTGGACCTCGACGACGGCACCCCACCCAGGCCCGGGCGAACCCTCACCCCCCTGCCCACCCGCCGTCGCTCCCGGCTGCGCTCCCGCCCCCGGCTCGCCCGGCTGACCGTCCTGCTGGCCGCGTTCGTCTGCGCGGCCTGCGGACTCGTCTACGAACTCGAACTCGTGGCGCTCGGCGACTACCTGCTCGGGGACACCGTCACCCAGACCTCCGTCGTGCTCTCCGTCATGGTCTTCGCAATGGGCCTCGGCTCACTGCTCGCCAAACGGCTCACCCGCCGGCCCGCGACCGCCTTCGCCCTCGTCGAGTGCGCCCTCGCCCTCACCGGCGGGCTCTCCGTCCTCGCCCTGTACTCCTGCTGGGCCTGGATCGGCCGCTACCAGGCCGCCATGGTCGGCCTCACCTGCCTCATCGGCATCCTGATCGGCGCCGAGATCCCCCTGCTGATGACCCTCATCCAACGCATCCGGCGCGAGGACGCCGGACGCGCCGCCGCCGACCTGTTCGCCGCCGACTACGTGGGCGCGCTGATCGGCGGCCTCGCCTTCCCCTTCCTCATCCTCCCCGGGCTCGGACCCGGCGACGGCGCCCTGCTCACCGGGGCGGTCAACGCCGTCGCCGGGTCCGCCGTGGTGCTCTGGCTCTTCCGCGAGGAACCCGCCCCCCGGATACGACGGCTGCTCTGGGCCGGCTGCACCCTCGTCCTCGCCCTGCTCGCGGCCGCCGCCGTCGGCTCCGACGCGGTCGAAAGCGCCGCCCGGCACGCCCTCTACGGCGACCAGGTCCGCTACGCCACCCGCAGCCGGTACCAGGAGATCGTGCTCACCGGCCCCGCCGAGGGCCCGCTCCGGCTCTACCTCGACGGCCGCCTCGCGGTCTGCGGACCCGACGAGTACCGGGGCAGCGAAGCCCTGGTCCACCCCGCCATGGCCGCCGGGCCGGACGCCCGGGTCCTGCTGCTCGGCGGCGGCGACGGCCTCGCCCTGCGGGAGGTGCTGCGGCACCGCGGCGTCCGCACCGTCCGCCTCGTCGACGCCGACCCGGCCCTCCCCCGGCTCGCCCGCACCGACCCCGGCCTCGCCGCCCTCGACGGCCACTCCCTCGACGACCCCCGGGTCCGCACCACCGCGGCCGACCCGATGGCCTGGCTGCGCGGCGCCCCCGACGAGCAGTACGACGTGGTGCTCGCCGACCTGCCCGCGCCCTCGGACGGCGGACCGGTCAAGTTCCACTCCCAGGAGTTCTACGGCCTCGCCGCCCGGCTGCTGGCCCCCGGCGGCCGGATCGCCGTCCGCGCGGGCGGGGACTCCGAGGACGGCGGGGGCAGCGCGGACGGCGGGGACGCCGACGGCCTCTGGCGGATCGAGTCGGGCCTACGGGCGGCCGGGCTGCGGACCACCCCGTACGCGGTCGAGGGCGGCGCCGCCACCGACTGCCGCCCCGGCCCGCGGGACACCGCCCAGGACTTCCTGCTCGCCGCCGCCACCCCGCCCCCGCTCACCCTCGCCCCGGACGCCCCGCCACCCCGCGCCCTCACCCCCGACACCCTGCGCGACTCCACCACCCGCCTCACCGCCCTCCGCCCGCCCCACCCCCCGGCCCCGCTCACCCTCCTGGGCCCGCGCTGAGGCAGCCCGGGCGGGGCGCCCCGGCTTCGGGCGGGTGAGGAGGGTGGTGAGGCGGGCGGGGAAAGTCCGGCGGTGGTGGGTAGGGACCGGGCGGGGCCCAGTCGGTAGGCTCCGTGGCATGGAGCATGAGGTTGTCGTCCCGATGTCCGCAGAGCTGGTGCGGGAGGCCTTGCAGGATCCGGCGCTGCTGGCGCGGAGCGTGCCGGGACTGAGCACCGAGCCGGCGGCGGTCGGGGCCGGGCCGGCCGAGGAGATCGGCGGGCGGCTGAAGCTGCGGATCGGCGGCTCGACGATCACCTACAAGGGCGTGCTGTCGCTGATCGAGGGCCGGGGCGGGGTGCTGACCGTGCTCGCCGAGGGCGAGGAGGTCCGGGGCAGCGGCGAGGCGACCGCCACCGTACGGGTGAGCGTCGCGGAGGGCGCCGAGGACGGCACCGCGACGGTCCGCTTCACCGGCGACCTGAGTGCCACCGGTCGGCTGACCGAGTTCGACGCCGAGACCCTCGACGCCGTCGGCCGCCGCCTGCTGGAGCGTTTCGCCACCGCGCTCACCTCCCCGGACGCCCCGGCCGAGGACGACGAGGAGCTCACCGACGAGGCCGCCGGCGAGACCGCGGACGAGGCCGGGACGGGGTCCGAGGACGAGAACGAGGCCGGGACCGACGCCGAGGTCGTGTTCATCGAGGAGCGCCAGGACCAGCCCGGCGACGACCTGGAGGACGACCTCTCCGACCTGATCGCCTTCTCCGACGCCGATGCCGAGCGTTTCGGCCTCCCCACCGGCTCCGCCGCCGACGACGACGCCGACGATGACGACATCGACGACCACGACGACGGCAACGCCGCCGAGGCCGGCGGCCCGCAGGACGGGGTCGCCGAGGAACTCCCGGTCGAGCCGCTGTTCGCCTACGAGGACGAGCCGGAGCTCTCCGGCCCGGTCCGCCGCAGCATCGTCGGCCGTTCGGCCGAGGAGGTGGACCACGCCCCGCCGCGCGGTCGGTACGCCCCGGCGCTGCCGTCCCGCAGCGCGCGGGCCCGGGCGGCGTCCCGCTGGGGCGGCGAGGCCGGTGGCATCGTGGTGCCGGGCACCGGCGGCCGCAGTGCGGTGCCGTGGGTGATCGGCGGCTCGGTGGCCCTGCTGGGCGGCGCCGTGGTGCTGGTCCGGGCGCTGCGTCGCCGCTGAGGCCCGTCCTCCGGCCCTGGCCCGCGCCCGCGGACTCCCGGCGTTGCCCCGCAGGCGGGAGGCCCAGGGCGGGGCCTAGACTGAACGCTCATGAGCAACGACCGCGACGCCCTGCTGGCACAGATCAAGGACAAGGCCGTCGTGCACGGCAAGGTCACCCTTTCCTCCGGCAAGGAGGCCGACTACTACGTCGACCTGCGCCGGATCACGCTGGACGGCGAGGCCGCCCCGCTGGTCGGCCGGGTGATGCTGGACGCGACCTCCCACCTGGAGTACGACGCCGTCGGCGGCCTGACCCTGGGCGCCGACCCGGTGGCCGCCTCGATGCTGCACGCCGCCGCCGCGCGCGGGCAGAAGCTGGACGCCTTCGTGGTCCGCAAGGCCGGCAAGGCGCACGGCCTGCAGCGCCGGATCGAGGGCCCCGACGTGAAGGGCCGCCGGGTGCTGGCGGTCGAGGACACCTCCACCACCGGTGGCTCGGTGCTGACGGCCGTCGAGGCGCTGCGTGAGGCGGGCGCCGAGGTGGTCGGCGTCGCGGTGATCGTCGAGCGCGGTGGCGCGGCC
Organism: Kitasatospora sp. NPDC058162; assembly: GCF_042884005.1. Taxonomy (NCBI): domain Bacteria; kingdom Bacillati; phylum Actinomycetota; class Actinomycetes; order Kitasatosporales; family Streptomycetaceae; genus Kitasatospora; species Kitasatospora sp. NPDC058162. The sequence continues at coordinate 335,084 of NZ_JBHVUS010000004.1, read as the reverse complement.
GCCGTCGAGGCCCAGGGCCTGAACTACGTGACCGCCTACACCGCGGCCGACCTGGGTCTCTGACCGCAACGGACGACACAACACGGAGGGCCGGGCCCTGTTTCACGTGAAACCACGTGGAACGGGGCCCGGCCCTCCGCCTTTACGCCGTGAAGACCGCAAAGACCGTAGCGGCCTGGAGGCCGTCAGCGGCCGTCACCGCCTCAGCCGCGCCGGTGCCGCCCGCTGCCGCCCGCTGCCGCGTCGGCGGCCGGGGCCTCGACCACGCCGGCCTTCTTCTTGCGGCGCTCCCGCATGACCTCGAACAGGATCGGCGAGATCGACAGCAGCACGATCAGCAGCACGGCCGGGATCAGGTACTTGTCGATCACCGGGGCGAGCGCGTCGCCGAAGAAGTAGCCGATCAGCAGCATGGACTCGGTCCAGAGCACGCCGCCGACGACGTTCCAGACGAAGAAGGTCTTGGCGGGCATCTCCAGGGTGCCGGCCACCGGGTTCAGGAAGGTCCGGATGATCGGCATGAAGCGGGCCAGCACGACGGCCTTGCCCGAGCCGAACTTGTTGAAGTACTCCTCCGCCTTCACCACGTACTCGCGGCGGAAGATCTTCGAATCGGGCTTGTCGAACATCTTCGGTCCGACCTTGGCGCCGATCAGGTGCCCCAGCTGGGCACCGGCGACCGCCGCGATCGGGCAGCCCACGAGCAGCACGGCGATCGGCAGCTTCGCGCCGTCGCCGAGCACCGAGGAGGCCGCGTTCGAGGCCGCGACGCCCGCCAGGATCAGCAGCGAGTCGCCCGGGAAGAAGAAGCCGACCAGCAGGCCGGTCTCCGCGAAGATGATCGCGATCAGCCCGATGGCGCCGAGGGACGAGATCAGGGATTTGGCGTCGAGCAGGTTGACGGCCAGCTGGTTGTAGTCCACGGGCGCAGGATAGCGGTCGTACCTTTCCGGCGGCTTCCGGCCGAGCCCCCGCGCCCCCGCCCGGGGCCGACGACGAGTTCCGGCCGAGCCCCGCCGGTGCGACGTCCCGACAGGCGGGCTCCTGCTGACCTGCGGGCACGAGTCTGGGAAGATGACACCGGCGTCCGGTCCGCGGCAGCCACCACCCTCATGGCCGTACCGCGGAGGTCGCCTCGAACCTTGGTGCCGGAGAGCCACACCGCAGCGCCGCGCGTCGGCGGGCCGGCACGGAGTCGTCACGAAGGCGTACACAGCGTCGGACAGCACCGTCCGTACGCCGCAACCCGACAGGAGCGGATCGCATGCCCATCGCAACTCCCGAGGTCTACAACGAGATGCTGGACCGGGCCAAGGCGGGCAAGTTCGCCTACCCGGCCATCAACGTCACCTCGTCGCAGACCCTGCACGCCGCGCTGCGTGGTTTCGCCGAGGCCGAGAGCGACGGCATCATCCAGATCTCGACCGGTGGCGCGGAGTTCCTGGGCGGCCAGCACAGCAAGGACATGGTGACCGGCGCGGTCGCGCTCGCCGAGTTCGCCCACATCGTCGCCGCCAAGTACGACGTCACGGTCGCGCTGCACACCGACCACTGCCCGAAGGACAAGCTGGACGGCTACGTCCGCCCGCTGCTGGCGGTCTCCGCCGAGCGCGTGGCCAAGGGCCAGAACCCGCTGTTCCAGTCGCACATGTGGGACGGCTCGGCCGAGACCCTCGCCGACAACCTGGCCATCGCCCAGGAGCTGCTGGCCGTGGCCGCCGCCGCCAAGATCATCCTCGAGGTCGAGATCACCCCGACCGGCGGCGAGGAGGACGGCGTCACCCACGAGATCAACGACGAGCTGTACACCACCGTCAACGACGCCGTGCGCACCGCCGAGGCGCTGGGCCTGGGCGAGCAGGGCCGCTACCTGCTGGCCGCCTCCTTCGGCAACGTGCACGGCGTGTACAAGCCGGGCAACGTCGTGCTGAAGCCGGAGCTGCTGCGCGAGCTGCAGGACGCGATCGGCAAGCAGTACGGCAAGACCGACCCGTTCGACTTCGTCTTCCACGGCGGCTCGGGCTCGACCGCCGAGGAGATCGCCACCGCGCTGGAGAACGGCGTCGTGAAGATGAACCTGGACACCGACACCCAGTACGCCTTCACCCGCCCGGTGGCCGGCCACATGTTCGCCAACTACGACGGCGTGCTGAAGGTCGACGGCGAGGTCGGCAAGAAGAACACCTACGACCCGCGCACCTGGGGCAAGCTGGCCGAGGCCGGCATGGCCGCCCGCGTGCGCGAGGCCGCCGAGCAGCTGCGCTCGGCCGGCAAGCGCCTGAAGTAACGAGCGCCCGGAATGACGAGTGCCCCCGGTGGACGATCCACCGGGGGCACGGTCACGTCCGGGCCCCTACAGCTCGGACGACTTCAAGCTCGGACGGCTTCAAGCTCGGACGGCTACCGCCCGGTCGACTACAGCTCGGTCGACGGCTTGAGCTCCGCGTACGCCTCCGCGCTGCTGTCCTTCAGGAACTGCCAGCAGCGGGCCTCCTCCTCGGTCTCCTTGATCGCGCCGGCCGCCCGGGCGAGCGCCGCCAGGCAGCGCAGGAAGCCGCGGTTGCCGCGGTGCTCCCACGGCACCGGCCCGTGGCCCTTCCAGCCGTTGCGGCGCAGCGCGTCGAGGCCGCGGTGGTAGCCGGTGCGGGCGTAGGCGTACGACTCGACGTGACGACCGGCCGCGTAGGCGTCGTCGGCGAGCATGGCCCAGGCGAGGCAGAAGGTCGGGAAGTCCGCGGCCACCTGGGTGGGTGAGGCGGACTCCTCCGCGAGCATCCGGTAGGGCTGCTCGTCCTCCGGCAGGAGGGTCGGTTCGGGGCCGTCGAGAAGATTCCTGTGGATCGCCATGGGGTGCAGTCTGCCATCCGGGGCGCAGGGGTCAACCGTCCGGCCGCGGCGGAGCGCCGGGAGCCCGCCCGCTGCATACCCCGTATGTAGACATTCACCCGTTCGCATGCCAGGGTGTCGCTCGTGCCAGCAGCAAGACCCGCCCGCCGACGAGCCGCACCTCCCAGGAACGACCGCGGTGGCCGCCGACGCCGCCGGGCACGCCGCAGGATCGGCCCTGGCATGCTCACGGCACTGGTGGTCTCCGTCCTGCTGCTGGGCGCCGCGGTCTTCGTGCTGAACCGCACCCCGGACACCCCGGCCCCCGCCGCGACCGCCCAGGCCCGGGTCGCCCCGCCCGCCGAGCAGGTGCCCGGCACCCCGTCGGCGGCACCGGTGGCCGCCGGCCCCACCGTCACACCCACCCCGCCCCCGGCGACCACCCCCGCGCCCGCACCCACGCCCACCGGCCCGGACCCCGGCCCCACCAAGGGCTCGGGCACCTTCAGCATCGCCCCCGCCAACGCCAAGGCGGTCGGGCGCGGGACCGTGCGCCGCTACCGGGTGGAGGTCGAGGACGGCATCGGCATCGACGCCGCGTCCGCCGCCGCGCAGGTCCACGGCATCCTCGGCGACCCCCGCGGCTGGACCAACGACCGCAAGAACGCCTTCCAGCTGGTCGCCGGCGGCTCCTACGACTTCACCGTGAAGATCGCCTCCCCGGCCACCGTCGACAAGATCTGCGGCGCCTCCGGGCTGGACACCCACGGCGAGGTCAACTGCAACGTCGGCAACCAGGTGCTGGTCAACTCCAAGCGCTGGAACACCGGTTCACCCCAGTTCAGCGGCCCGCTGGACGAGTACCGGGCCCTGATCGTCAACCACGAGGTCGGCCACCGGATCGGCCACGGGCACGAGACCTGCCCCGGCCCCGGCAAGCCCGCGCCCGCGATGATGCAGCAGATCTACGGCCTCAAGGGCTGCGCGCCCAACGCCTGGCCGTACTCGGCCGAGGGCAGCTACCTGAGCGGCCCGGCCGTGCCCTGAGGCGTGGCTGCCCCAGGGTCCGGGGTCCCTCTTCGGAACGGAGTTGAGACCTGATCGGCAGCGCCCCGGTACGGCCACGGCCTACCCTGCGGTCATGACCGCTGCCCAACGCCGAAAGCTCGCCGCCGTGTTCGCCGCCGCCGGGGTCGCCCTCGGTGCCGCCGCCTGCTCGTCCTCGGCCGACAGCGGCCCCGGCACCGGCGGTGGACCGCTGTCCTACGACCGCGTCCGGTCGACCGCCCTCGACCTGGTCAAGAACAAGTCCACCAGCTGCCCGTTCGGCCTCGACCTCGCGAAGGCGACCGCCGCCGCCGGGATCAGCGGCGCCGTCGCCCCCGCCGTCACGGACGGGCGCTCGGTCACCGGCAACGCCGGCGACGGAGTACCGGCCCAGCCCTGGCCGTCGGGCGCCACCCACCCGCCGACCATGCCCGAGATGCCGGCCACACCCCCGAACGCCCAGATCACCTGCTCGTACACGGTCGGCCCGTCCACCGTCGACATCGACCTGCTGGCCGTGTCGAAGAACGACTACGGCGTCAGCATGATGCTTCCCACGATCCGGGGCGCCGGGCTGCTCAGCCTGGACCAGCTGACCCGGTTCTCCACCGACCGCCCCGCCGTCGGGCAGACCAAGCTCACCCCGGGCCAGGGCACGGCCGCCGTCTCCCGGATCTCCCTGCACGGGGAGGGCGACCTCGTCCTGATGCTGTCCCAGAACACCAGCAGCGGCGAGCCGGACCAGGCCCTCGCCGGTGAACCGCTGCGCAAGGCCGCCGAGGCCCTGGCCGGGCAGATCCACTAGGCAGGCCTATCCCAGGACCGGCAGGTACTCCGCCAGGTCGCTGCGCTCCCCCGAGGCGGACACCCGGTGGTCGGCCACCGCCGCCGCCCACGGCAGGCGGCCGGTGGCGAGCCGGATCCAGGTCAGCGGGTCGGTCTCGACCACGTTCGGCGGGGTGCCGCGGGTGTGCCGGGGGCCCTCGACGGCCTGGACCACGGCGTACGGCGGGATCCGCAGCTCGACCGCGCCGCCGGGGGCCCGGGCGGCCAGTGCGTCGGCGAGCAGCCGGGTAACGGCGGCGAGGGCCTGCCGGTCGTGTGGGAAGGCGGCGGGGCCGAGGGCGTCGGCCAGGTCGTCGGCGTGCACGACGGTCTCGACGAGCCTGGTGACCAGCATGTCGGCGAGTGTCATCGAGCCGAGCCGGATCTCGAACCGCCGTACCGGGTCGGCGGCTTCGGGCCTGGCCAGCAGCCCGGTCAGCGCGTCGGCGGCGCTCCCGAAGGCCGCCGCGACGGCGGCCGCGTCCCCGTCGAAGTCCGCCGCGGCCCGCTCCCGGGCCTGCTCGTCCAGCAGCGGCGCCACCGTGCCGACCGCCGCCACCCAGCCCGCCAGGTCGAGCGGCGGACGCCCCTGGAGCGGGTCGTCCAGGTGCGCGGGGACGAAGTCGAGTTGGACGGCCAGGTGCGCGAGCAGCTCCCGCACCCGCCAGTCCCCCAGCCTGGTCGGCAGGTCCAGCTGTTCGTCGCCGAGGCCCGCCACGGCGGCGCGCAGCGCCCCGGTCTGGGCGGCCAGCGCGGCGCGGACCTTCTGCGGTTGGTACGTACGGGACTTGGCGGGCATGGGGCCCAAGATACGCCGAGGAGCGGACGGTTCAGCAGAACCGTCCGCCCCTCGACAACGACCCGTCAGGCCAGCAGGGCCTCGATGACGCCGGTGTGGGCGTCCTTCAGCTCGGCCAGCGTGACGCTGAACTGCCCCTGGACGTCGATGCTGTCGCCGTCCACGACACCGATCCGGGTGGCCGGCAGGCCACGCGCGGTGCACATGTCGTTGAAGCGGAGCTCCTCGCTGCGCGGCACCGCCACGACGGCGCGGCCGGCCGACTCCGAGAACAGCAGGACGAACGGGTCGGTGCCCTCGGGCACGACGATCCGCGCGCCGTGGCCGCCCTTGAGGCAGCTCTCCACGAGCGCCTGGCCGAGGCCGCCGTCGGAGAGGTCGTGCGCGGCGTCGATCATGCCGTCGCGCGAGGCGGCGATCAGGATGTCGCCGAGCAGCCGCTCGCGCTCCAGGTCCAGCTTGGGCGGCAGGCCGCCGAGGTGGTCGTGGACGACCTGCGACCAGGCCGAGCCGCCGAGCTCGTCCGCGGTGTCGCCGAGCAGGTAGAGCAGCTGCCCCTCCTCGGCGAAGGCGATCGGGGTGCACCGGGTGACGTCGTCGATGACGCCGAGCACCGCGACCACGGGGGTCGGGTGGATGGCGACCTCGCCGGTCTGGTTGTACAGCGAGACGTTGCCGCCGGTGACCGGGGTGCCGAGCACCAGGCAGGCGTCGGCCAGGCCGCGGGTCGCCTCGGCGAACTGCCACATCACGTCCGGGTCCTCGGGGGAGCCGAAGTTGAGGCAGTCGGAGACGGCGAGCGGCTTGGCACCGCCGGCCGCGACGTTGCGGTAGGCCTCGGCCAGGGCCAGCTGGGCGCCGGTGTACGGGTCCAGCTTGGCGTAGCGGCCGTTGCCGTCGGTGGCGACCGAGACGCCGAGGTTGGTCTCGTCGTCGATCCGGATCATGCCCGAGTCCTCGCCGTGGGCGAGCACCGTGTTGCCGAGCACGTACCGGTCGTACTGGTCGGTGATCCAGGACTTGGAGGCCTGGTTCGGGTGGCTCGCGACCTTCAGCAGGTCGGCCTTGAGGCCCTCGCCGGTGGTCGGGCGGGCCAGCCGCTCGGCGGTCGGGGCGTCGGCCTGCAGCGCGTCCTGCCAGCTCGGGCGGGCGTAGGGGCGCTGGTAGGTCGGGCCCTCGTGGGCGACGGTGCGCGGGGGCACGTCCACCACGAGCTCGCCGTGCCAGAAGATCTCCAGGCGCTCGCCGTCGGTCACCTCACCGATGACGTTGGCGATGACGTCCCACTTCTCGCAGATCTCCAGGAAGCGGGCGACCTTGTCGGGCTCGACGATCGCGCACATCCGCTCCTGCGACTCGCTCATGAGGATCTCCTCGGGCGAGAGCGTGTGGTCGCGCAGGTGCACGGTGTCGAGGTCGATCCGCATGCCGCCGGAGCCGGCCGAGGCCAGCTCGCTGGTGGCGCAGGACAGACCGGCGCCGCCGAGGTCCTGGATGCCCTTGACGAGCTTCTCCCGGAAGATCTCCAGGGTGCACTCGATCAGGAGCTTCTCCTGGAACGGGTCACCGACCTGGACGGCCGGGCGCTTGGTCGGCTTGGTGTCGTCGAAGGTCTCGGAGGCCAGCACCGAGACGCCGCCGATGCCGTCGCCACCGGTGCGGGCTCCGTACAGGATGACCTTGTTGCCGGCGCCGGAGGCCTGCGCGAGGTGGATGTCCTCGTGCTTCATGACGCCCACGCACAGCGCGTTGACCAGCGGGTTGCCCTGGTAGCAGGAGTCGAAGACGACCTCGCCGCCGATGTTCGGCAGGCCCAGGCAGTTGCCGTAGCCGCCGATGCCCGCGACGATGCCGGGCAGCACGCGCCGGGTGTCCGGGTGGTCGGCCGCACCGAAGCGCAGCGGGTCCATCACGGCGACCGGGCGGGCGCCCATCGCCAGGATGTCGCGCACGATGCCGCCGATGCCGGTGGCCGCGCCCTGGTAGGGCTCGATGTACGACGGGTGGTTGTGCGACTCGACCTTGAAGGTCACCGCGTAGCCCTGGCCGACGTCGACCACACCGGCGTTCTCGCCGATGCCGACGAGCATCGCGTCCGAATCCGGCTTCTTGTCGCCGAACTGCTTCAGGTGGACCTTGCTGCTCTTGTACGAACAGTGCTCGGACCACATGACCGAGTACATCGCGAGCTCGGCGCCGGTCGGGCGGCGGCCGAGAATCTCCCGGATGCGTGCGTACTCGTCCTGCTTGAGGCCGAGTTCGGCCCACGGCTGGGCGGCGTCCGGGGTCTGCTCGGCGTTCTTGACGGTGTCGAGGCTCATCAGGCGTTCACCAGCTGCTTCAGGACGGAAGTGAAGAAGCCCAGGCCCTCGGTGCTCGGACCGGTGAGCGGCTCCACGGCGTGCTCCGGGTGCGGCATCAGGCCGACGACATTGCCGGCGGCGTTGGTGATGCCGGCGATGTCGCGGTACGAACCGTTCGGGTTACCGTACCCATCAGCGGCGTCGCCGCGGACGAGGTAACGGGCCACGACCCGGCCCTCGGCCTCGAGTTCGTCCAGGACGTGGGCGTCGGCGACGAACCGGCCCTCGCCGTTCTTCAGCGGGACGACGATTTCCTGGCCCACCGAGTAATCGCCGGTCCAGGCGGTGTCCGCGTTCTCGATCCGGAGCTTCTGGTCGCGGCAGATGAAGTGCAGCGAGTCGTTCCGGTGGAGCGCGCCGGGCAGCAGGTGCGATTCGCACAGCACCTGGAAGCCGTTGCAGATACCGAGGACCGGCATTCCGAGCTTGGCCTGCTCGATGACGGTCTCCATCACCGGCGAGAAGCGGGAGATCGCGCCGCAGCGCAGATAGTCGCCGTAACTGAATCCGCCGGGCAGGACGACGGCGTCGACCTGGTGGAGATCCTTGTCACGGTGCCAGAGGGCGACCGGCTCCGCGCCGGCCAGGCGGACCGCGCGCTGGGCGTCGCGGTCGTCGAGGGATCCGGGGAAAGTGACGACGCCTACGCGGGTGGTCACTTCGCCTCCTCCTCCTCGACCCGGACGGTGAAGTCCTCGATCACGGTGTTGGCGAGAAAGGTCTCGGCGGCTTCGCGGATACGGGCGAGCGCGGCGTCGTCGACCGGACCCTCCAGCTCCAGCTCGAAACGCTTGCCCTGGCGGACGTCGGCGATCCCGGTGAATCCGAGACGGGGCAGTGCACGCTGCACCGCCTGTCCCTGGGGGTCGAGGATCTCCGGCTTGAGCATGACGTCGACTACGACGCGTGCCACTGGCACTCCCGGTGGTGTCTTCGGTGAGGCGGGGGAACTCCAGACTACCGGCCGTTCGGGGCAGGATTGCTGGCCGGGGCGGGTGACGCGCGTAGACCCAGGACCCTTACGCCACAAGGGTTCCGACACCCCCGCCCCCCGCCCCGGCCGGCGCGTTTCCGGGGATTCGGGGCGCCGAACCGCGCTGCCCGAAGAACACCCGAATACGGCACTTGGGGACAGATCCGCCCGTCCCGCACTCTGGTATCCGGCAGTCCCGCGAAGACTCGTGAATATCCGGAAAAGAATGCCGGACTCTTCGATTTCGACCCCCTTCGGGTGCAGAATAGGGCCACCTGTCGCGGCAAGTGCTGCGTATCCGGCGGGCCACCAGGCCTGCCCGTATGCGCTTGCGCGGGTTGGTGCACATCAGGCCGGCGGTCGCACTCCGCGAACCGGCGGCCGAATTGCCCGAGAGGATTGACACCCATGGCTCAGCGTGTAGTTGTCACGCTCTCCGACGACCTGGACGGCGGCGCCGCCGCAGAAACCGTCCACTTCGGCGTCGACGGGAAGTCGTACGAGATCGACCTGTCCGTGGACAACGCGGAAAAGCTGCGGGAGGCCCTCGCTCCGTTCGTCGCGGCCGGCCGTCGCCAGAGCCGCACCGGAAAGTCCTTCCGCCGCACCGCGCTCACCCCGGACCCGGCCGCCGTGCGCGCCTGGGCCCTGTCGCGCGGCATGGAACTCCCGGCCCGCGGACGCATCCCCAAGCACGTGTACGAGGCGTTCGCCGAGGCGAACTGACCTCGTCGGGGCACGCCCCGGTCGCCCCGCCCGCCTGGTCCGAAAGGGTGGGGCGACCACCCCGAACGATGCTGTAGAGTATTCCTCGTCGCCGCAACGGAGAGATCCGAAGAGGCGGCGGGTGCCCCACCAGGCACCATGCGGACGTAGCTCAGTTGGTAGAGCATCACCTTGCCAAGGTGAGGGTCGCGAGTTCGAATCTCGTCGTCCGCTCGCAGTGCGCGAGCACAGCACAACTCAATAGTTTTACCCTGCGGACGTGGCTCAGTTGGTAGAGCATCACCTTGCCAAGGTGAGGGTCGCGAGTTCGAATCTCGTCGTCCGCTCCAGAGCGAAGGCCCCCTCGATCGAGGGGGCCTTCGACGTTTCCGGCTCCGGTTCGCTTCCTGTTTCCTTTCGGCCCGCTTCCGGCCAGCTTCCGGTGATCGCCGCCCGGAAGCTCCTCCCCCATGACATTTGTCATCGCCGACCCGTGGATCCGCACCGTCGGTTCATGACGGCGCGCACTGCCCGCCCGGCCGTACCGGCGGAAGGCTTGGGGCATGGAAAAGAGCCACCCCGCCCGCCGCGACGACAGTGTGATCGAGGTCACCGGCCTGCACCGCCGCTACGGCACCGGCGCCGCCGAGTACCACGCCGTCCGCGGCGTCGACCTGACCGTCGGTCGCGGCGAGCTGTTCGCCCTGCTCGGCACCAACGGCGCCGGCAAGACCTCCACCATGGAGGTCATCGAGGGCCTGGCCGCGCCCGGCGCCGGCACCGTCCGGGTGCTCGGCCACGACCCCTTCGCGGAGCGCGCCGCCGTCCGGCCGCGGATCGGCATCATGCTCCAGGAGGGCGGCTTCCCCGGCGAGCTCACCGCCGCCGAGACCGGCCGCACCTGGGCCGGGATGACCAGCGGCGCCCGCCCGGTCGCGGAGGCGCTGGAGCTGGTCGGCCTCGGCCACCGCGCCGACGTCCGGGTCAAGCAGCTGTCCGGCGGCGAACGGCGCCGGCTCGACCTCGCGATGGCCCTGCTCGGCCGCCCCGAGGTGCTGTTCCTGGACGAGCCCAGCACCGGCCTCGACCCGGAGGCGCGCGCCGCCGTCTGGCGGCTGGTCCGCGAACTGCGCGCCCAGGGCACCACGGTGCTGCTCACCACCCACTACCTGGAGGAGGCCGAGGAGCTCGCCGACCGACTGGCCATCATGCACGGCGGACAGGTCGTCACCACCGGCACCGTCGCCGAGGTGATCGCCGGCCGGCCCTCCCGGATCACCTTCGAGCTCCCGGAGTTCGCTGGGGCCGCGCTGCCGGTCCTGCCCGGCGCCGAGGTCACCGTCGACGGCCGCAAGGTCACCGTGCAGAGCACCGGCCTCCAGGACACCCTCACCGACCTGCTCGGCTGGGCCCGGCACCACGGGATCGCGCTCGGCGCCCTGGACGCCCGCAGCGCCTCGCTGGAGGAGGCCTTCCTCGCCATCGCCTCGGAGGCCGCCCACCAGGCCCCGCCCCAGGCCCCTGCCGCCCCCGGCCGTCCCGCCCGCCGCCGCCTGATCGGATCCGCCCGATGACCACCGCCACCACCGCCACGGGTGCCCCGAGCACCACCGCCCGCCGCCTGCTCGCCCTCGGCCGCGCCGAGGCCACCCTGCTGCTGCGCAACCGCACCGCCCTGTTCACCGCGGTGGTGCTGCCGGTGGTGCTGATCGGCTCGCTGCGCAGCATCCTCAAGCAGCAGGCCGAGAACACCCCCGGCCTGGACATCGACTCGATGCTGGTCTACGGCGCGGTCGGAATGGTCCTGGCCTTCGTCGTGTACTACAACCTGACCGCCGCGTACGTCGGGCGGCGCGGCGAACTGGTCCTCAAGCGGCTGCGCACCGGCGAGGCCGGGGACCTGGAGATCCTGCTCGGCACGGCAGTCCCCTCGCTCGCCCTCGGCCTGCTGATGGCCGCCCTGATCGGGGTCGGCGGCAGCGTCGGCCTGCACCTGGCGGTACCGGTCAACCCGCTGCTGATGCTGGTCGGCCTGGTGCTGACGCTGGCCACCATGATCGCGCTGGCCGCGCTGTCCAGCGCCTTCACCAAGACCGTGGAGAGCGCCGGCATCACCACCCTGCCGGTCATGCTGGTCATGCAGTTCGGCTCCGGCCTGTTCGTCCCACTGGAGGTCATGCCCTCCCAGCTGGCCGACGTCTGCCGGCTGCTGCCGACCACCCCGGCCTTCCAGCTGATCCGGGTCGGCTGGTTCGGCACCGACGGCTCCGCCGCCCCGACCGACTTCCTGGGCAGCTGGGGCGCCGCCGCCCCGCACCTGGTCACCGGCACGGTCTGGCTCGGCCTGGCGGTCTGGGGCGCCGTCCGCTACTTCCGCTGGGAGCCGCGCCGCTGACCAGGGCGAACGGGAAACCGAAGGATCCACCCCCGGCCCGCCTCTGATATGAAGGCAGCGACACGATCGTGACTCAGACGGGGGAACTGCGATGGTCCGGGGGCCGATCCGCCGCTGGAAGGGCTACGGCAAGCCGCAACGCGCCGAGCTGTACTTCCGCTGGTCGCTCTACCTGGTCGCGTTGATCGGGCTGCCGGTGAACCTGCTGGCCAGCGCCTCCTCGGTACGGATCACGGGCTCGGCCTCCGTCGCCCGGGTCGCCCTGGTGCTGTCCCTCGCCTCGGTCCTGGTCACCCTCCGGGCCTACCGCACCTCCCTCGACCACTACCTGGGGCGACCCAGCACCCACCGCCGTTGGCTGACCGTCAGCGCCGTCCTCGCGGTCGGGGGCTCCTGGGCCCTGATGCTGCTCGGACCGTCCTCCGACGGACTGCCACCCCATTCCGGCCCACCGTTCACCATGGTGATCGCCGCCGCCCTGGTGGGCGGGGCCGCCGGACCGGCCGGGGTGGGCCTGCCGGCGCGCTGGGCCTTCGTCGGCGCGGTCGCCGCGCCGCTCGCGGTCGCTCCCCCGATGCTGCTGGCCGGCATCGGCCTCCCCACCACCACGGGATGGGTGGTGGGAGCCGTCATCGGCACCCTCGTCCTGATCGGCAGCTGCCGCAGCGCCGCGTGGGTGACCGCCGTCGTCTGGGAGCTGGACACCGCCCGCGAGGCCCAGTCCCGGCTGGCCGTCGCCGAGGAGCGGCTGCGCTTCTCCCGCGACCTGCACGACGTGATGGGCCGCAACCTCACCACCATCGCGCTGAAGAGCGAGCTCGCCGTCCAACTCGCCCGGCGCGGGCGCCCGGAGGCCGCCGAGCAGATGTCCGAGGTGCAGCGGATCGCCCAGGAGTCGCAGCGGGAGGTCCGGGACGTCATCCGCGGCTACCGCACCGCCGACCTGCGCGCCGAGGCGATCGGCGCCCGGGCGGTGCTGCGCTCCGCCGACGTCGCCTGCGAGATCGACCTCGGCGAGAACGCCGACGGGCTGCCGCTGCCGGTGCAGTCGGTGCTCGGCTGGGTGATCCGCGAGGCCACCACCAACGTGCTGCGGCACAGCGAGGCCGCCCGCTGCCTGATCCGGCTGCGGCAGGAGGACGGCCGGGCGGTGCTGGAGCTGGAGAACGACGGGGTGCCCGCCGAGCCGTTGCCCTCCCCGGGCGGCGGCACCGGGCTGCGCGGCCTGCGCGAGCGGTTGGCCGCCCACGAGGGCGAACTGACCGTCCCGACCGCCGTACCCGGTACCTTCCGGATGCTCGCCACCGTCCCGCTGCCGACCTGAGGGAGACCGCCCGATGACCGAGGACACCGCGCCCGTGCGCGTCCTGCTCGCCGACGACGAGCACCTGATCCGCGGCGCGCTGGCCGCGCTGCTCTCGCTGGAGGACGACATCGAGGTGGTCGCCCAGGCCGGCTCCGGCCCGGAGGCGCTGGCGATGGCCCAGGCGCACCGGCCGGACGTCGCCGTGCTGGACCTCCAGATGCCCGGCAAGGACGGCATCGAGGTGGCCGCCGAGCTGCGCCGGCTGCTGCCGGACTGCCGCTGCATGATCGTCACCGGCCACGGGCGTCCCGGCTACCTCAAGCGGGCCCTGGAGGTCGGGGTGCGCGGCTTCCTGCCGAAGACCGTCTCGGCGGCCGACCTGGCCGGCATCATCCGCACCGTGCTCTCCGGCGGCCGGTACGTGGACCCGGAGCTGGCGGCGGACGCGATCAGCGCCGGCGAGACCCCGCTGACCCCGCGCGAGACGGACGCCCTGGAGCTGGCCGCGGACGGCACCCCGATCGCGGAGATCGCCGAGCGGGCCGGGCTGTCCCAGGGCACCGTGCGCAACTACCTGTCCTCGGCGGCCACCAAGCTGGGCGCGGAGAACCGGCACGCGGCGGTGCGGATCGCCCGCGAGCACGGGTGGATCTAGGGCCGGACAGGCCCAAGCACTCGCGGGCGTCACCGCCGCGGCTCAGACCCAGCTGGTGCCGGTCAGCCGCTCGTACACCTCGATGTACTTGGCCCGGGTCTGCTCGACCACCTCGGCCGGCAGCGCCGGCGGCGGCTGCTCGCTGTAGCGGTCCCAGCCGGAGGCCGGGGAGACCAGCCAGTCGCGGATCAGCTGCTTGTCGAAGGACGCCTGCGAGCGGCCCGGCTCGTACTCGTCGGCCGGCCAGTAGCGGGAGGAGTCCGGGGTGAGCACCTCGTCGCCGATGATCAGTTCGCCGTCCAGCAGGCCGAACTCGAACTTGGTGTCGGCCAGGATGATGCCGCGGTCGCGGGCGATGTCGCGGGCCCGGGCGTAGACGTCCAGGGTGGTGCGGCGCACCTGGTTGGCCAGCTCGGCGCCGATCCGGCGGGCGGTCTCCTCGTAGGGGACGTTCTCGTCGTGCTCGCCGACCTCGGCCTTGAGGGCCGGGGTGTAGATCGGGGCGGGCAGCTCGGAGCTGTTCTCCAGGCCCTCCGGCAGGGCGATGCCGCAGACCGTGCGGCTCTCCCGGTACTCGGTCAGGCCGGAGCCGGCCAGGTAGCCGCGGGCGACCGCCTCGACCGGGATCATGTCCAGGCTCTTGCAGATCAGCGTGCGGCCCTTCCAGTCGGCGGGGGCGCCGGCCGGGACCTCGGTGGAGATCACGTGGTTGGGGACGATGTCGGCGATCCGCTCGAACCACCACAGCGAGAGCTGGGTGAGCACCCGGCCCTTGTCCGGGATCTCGTTCGGCAGCACCCAGTCGTGGGCGGACATCCGGTCGCTGGCCACCATCACCAGCTCGCCGGACCCGGTGCGGTACAGGTCGCGCACCTTGCCGGTGTGCAGGTGGACCAGGCCGGGTACCAGCACCGGCTCGGGCTTGGTGACAAATCCGCTCAAGGTGTTCAGTCCTCAGGGGTCGTTCACGGGCGTGGGGCACCGCGAAAGGGGAGGTCACTGCCCCCGCAGTCTTTCACGACCGCTGGACGTCAGTTCTTGCAGAGCCGGTCCAGCAGGTTGGCGGTGGCCCGCTGGACCCGTTCGTCGGTGAGTCCGGGGCGGCCGAGGGCGGGCGACCAGGCGAAGGTCCCGGCCGCGAAGACGTACGCGCCGCTGGGCGCCCGGTACAGCGAGGTCTCCTGGTAGCGGGTGCGGCCGGCCAGGTCCCGGTACGGCGAGTGGGCCAGCAGCACCCGCTCGGTGTGCTCGGGCAGCGCGACCTTCGGGTAGTACCGGTCGGCCTCCCCCGCCACCAGGCCGGGCAGCTCGTCCCCCTCCTGCAGCCCGGTGCCGTCCCAGAGCCAGTGCGCGGTGTGCCGGGCGACCAGCGGGACGGGCGCGGCGACCCGGCCCGAGTACTGCACGCCCAGCAGGTGCTGCTCGGGCTCGCCGGCGTCCCGCCACAGCGCGCTGGCCGCACCGGGGACCCCGGCGGCCGGACTGCCCGGGCCGACCTTCTGCCGCTTGCGGCAGTTGAGCAGCCGGTTGGGTTCGCCGGAGGCGGCGGCGGTCAGCTCGACCCGCCAGTACATGGTGTTGGCGGACAGGAAGACCAGCGAGGTGCCGCCGTCCCGGGCCCGCTCGGCGGTCCGGCGCATCGGCTCGGACCAGTACTCGTCGTGGCCGGGGAAGACCAGCGCGCGGTGCTCGCCCGGGTCCACCAGCCCGGCGTGCAGGTCGGTCGCGGTGGCGTAGGAGAGGTCGTAGCCGTAGCGCTCGGCCCAGCGGATGAAGTCGTACGCGTGGCCGACGTGCAGCGGCAACCCGGCGGTGGCGTGCGGGCGGTCGAACGAGACCGTGACGGCCGCCTCGGGCTCGCCGACCAGGCCGCCCCGGTCGTCCCAGGCGTGGTAGAGGCTGGCGCCCGTACGGCCGTCCTCGGGGAACAGGTTGTACGCCTGCCAGGTCACGTCCGGGACCACCAGGAGCAGTTCGGCGGTCCGCCCCTGATCGGCGAAGTCCCTTACGGTGAACGGGATGTGGCTGCGGTGCGCCATGTCCGCGGTGGTCAGCACGGCGACGTACGCGCCGGGCTGCCAGTGCAGCGGGACCTGCAACCGCCAGGAGTGCCACCAGTGGTGGCAGGAGACCGTCCGCTCGACCACCAGCGGGGCGGGCTGGGCCAGACCGGCGATCAGCGGACTGGACGTCATGTGGCGCGCGCCGTCACCGCCGTAGTGGCCGATCCGGTAGACGTCCACGGTGAACTCGCGCGGCGGGTTGACGGTGACCCGGAAGTCCACCGAACCGCCGGGGCGGATCACCCCGGCCGAGGCGAAGCCCTTGATCTGCTGGTCCACGTCGTTGGAGCTCTGCGGGGTGCCGACCGGCGGCTTGGGCCGCACGCCCGCCGACAGCGGCTGCTGGCCGGGCGCGTCCACCGAGACATACCAGGGCACGGCGCCCTCGGCCCCGGCCAGGTACTGGTCGGGGCTGCGCAGCCAGGGCAGCGGGCCCTGGCCGAAGGGGTCGGAGACGCTGTACGCGTGCGTGCCCGACTCCCAGCGGCGGTTGAGTTCGGTCCCCACGCGCCCCTCCCAGGTGCACTTCCGTGAATCCCTCGCTCGCCTCCGGGCGCTCCTGACCCGGTGTCGACGTTCCTCGCTCCGGCGCTCGCTGCCCTCGCTCGTCGCTCGTCGCTTTCGACACCGGCGCGCCCTTCGGCTCCCGAGGCCCGGTTGGCACGTGCCCCCCGGATGTGCGTGCGGTCTAATACACCACACAGTGCTGGCGCTCCGTCACCCCACGGTAGCAATTGGTGTCGGCAATCTCGGGCCCCGCCGGGACAGGGCCCCCGGCCTGCGGAGACGGCCGGCGGCCGGGGCCCCCGGGGGCGCGTGCCGGGGCGCCGAGCGCCTCCCGGGGCCGCAGGATCCTCAAGGGGCCTCAGAGGCGGACGGGCTTCTCCAGACGGACCTCGGCGGCGTCCAGCCAGGCGCGCAGCGGGCCGTCCTGGCCCTGCTCCACCGCCTGGGCGACCGGTCCGGCCAGGTCCGTGCGGCGCACCCCGCCGAGCAGCAGCACCGGGCCGTCCAGCCAGTCCAGGCCGGGGGCGCCGCCCGCGGTGTCCACGGCGGCGCAGCAGACCATCGCGGTGACGTGGTCCACCAGCAGGTCGCGGCCGGTGCGGTCGGGCTCCAGCAGCGGGGCCGGGGTGGTGGTGCGGGCGAGCTGGGCGGCCAGGGCGGCGGCCAGCTGCTCGCCGTCGCCCTCGGCGAGCCGGGCCAGCAGCCGGGTGAGGGTCGCGGCGCCCGGGCGGGACTGCGGGGCGAGCCGGTCCAGGGCGGCCTGGAGGGCGGCGGCCCGGGCCCGCCAGCCGGCGTCCACCACCTCGGCCGGGTAGTCGGCCCACTCCAGCTCGTGCCAGGCACCGGCCGCCGGGCGGCCGAAGAACAGCTCGGCGGCGAGCCGGGAGACCGCCCGGTCCACCGTGCCGGGCTCCTCCAGCAGGTCGCAGGCGGGGCGGTCGCCGAGCCGGGTGCCGTAGCCGTCGGCCAGCCGGTCGCGGCGGGACAGCTCGGTGAGCGCGGCGACCACGCCGGCGTTCAGGTGCGCGGGGTGGCGGCCGAGCCGCCAGGCGGGCAGCGCGACCCGGGTGAGCAGCCGGTCCCAGCCGGCGTAGGCCAGGCCGACCTGCTCCTGGGCGGCGATCCGCAGGCCGTAGTCGACCGTCCTGGCCTGCTCGGAGGCCCAGCTCGCGACGGACCGCTCCAGCTCGGCGGAGTGGCCCCGGCAGGCGCCCAGCAGTCGGCGGGTGATCCGCCGGGCGATCCGGTCGGCGAGCCGGGCCGGGCCGCGACGGGGCGGGGCGGGCGGGGCCGCCAGGGTGCCGCCGCCGAGGCCGGGGGCCGCGCCCGCACCGGAGTCCAGACAGGCGTCCAGGCTGCGCAGGAAGCGGCGGGCGGCGGCGATCTCCGGGTCGGCGGAGGCGGCGGTGCCGGCCACCACGGGGGCGAGCAGGGCGCGCAGTTCGCCGGCCCGCATCCACCACAGGAAGGGCGAGCCGATCACCAGGACCGGCGCGGGGGGCTCGGGGTTCGGGCGCAGCGGGCGGGGGCGGCGCGGCGGCGCGACGTCCTCCAGCCAGCTGTCGCAGTCCGGGGTGAGGGCCACCGCGGACGGCGCCGGGACGTCCAGCCGATCGGCCAGTTCGTCGATCAGGCGGTACAGCTCGGGGGCGCTCGCCCGCTCGACCGGCACGGCCGGGATCTGCGGCGGCACGGCCCGGCGCAGCGCCCGGGCGGTCAGCCCGGCCACCAGCAGGGTCAGCGCGGCGACCGAGCAGACCACCCAGCGGGCGGCGTCCCAGCCGGCGGCGTCGGAGGAGCCGGCGGCCCCGATCCGGCCGGTGAACCGGCCCGCGAGCAGGACCACCGCCACGGCGGCGGGCAGGACGGCCGCGGCCAGGGCGAGGCCCCGGATCCGCAGGACCGCTTGGGCGTGAGCGCGCGCGGTGTCGACGGCCATACGGTGCGGCACCCCCTTCGGAGCCCTCGGGCACCCGGTACGGGCCCTGAGCCGACTCGAAACGATCAGTTCCGACCGGGAAGCGGAGGCGTCCGATCCCCGGCAGTGCATGCTGTGTGGCGCTACTGACATTTTCGACGCCCCGGTCCGGGCGGGCGTTCCGGATCTCCCCGGTTTCCACTCGTCCCGGTGACGCCGCCAGGTCGTCCGATGACGCCGCCCGGCCGCCCGCGACCGGTCCGGTGCGAAGCACCGGGCGACCGTCCGGCCGATCGCCGTCCAGCATCCCCCCGCGGGCGCGCCACTACCCGGCGGCGACCCCGGCGCACGGCACCGTCGGACGGCGATCCAGCGCACCATAAGGCCGGGCGCACGGTTACGTCAGCCGGATGCGGGCGCTGTCACCCGATGGGCTGGAATCCGCCCGCCGAACGGTGCGTCGGGCCCCCGAACCGCTCCGGCCCGGGAAACGCCCGGGTCGCTGCGCCCTGCGGGTTGTTCTGCCTCTTCAGGGCTCGCTCGCCTCCGGGGCGCTCCTGACCCGGCGCCGACGGTCGGCGCTCCGGCGCTCGTGCCTCGCTGGTCGCTTCTCCCTTTCGGCACCGGCGCGCCCCTTCGGCTCGCTCGCGGGCACACCGCCGCAGCCCCCAACTGCCGCGGCCCCCGTGCGAAGGGTTCGCACGGGGGCCGCCGGGATCGCGGTGCCGTCAGGCGGTGGCCGCCTTGAGCGCGATGTCGGTGCGGTGCTGGCCGCCCTTGAGGGAGATCCGGTCCAGGGCCGCGTACGCGCGGTCGCGCGCCTCGGCCAGGTCGGTGCCGGTCGCGGTGACCGACAGGACGCGGCCGCCGGCGCTGAGCACCCGGCCGTCCTGGTCCGCCTTCGTCCCGGCGTGCAACACGTACGCGGTGCCGTCCGCCTCGGCCTCGGCGAGGCCCTCGATCGGGTCGCCGGTGCGCGGCGCGGCCGGGTAGCCCTCGGAGGCGACGACCACGGTGACGGCCGCCCCCTCGTCCCAGCGCAGCGGCTCCAGCTGGTCCAGGGTGCCGGTGGCGGAGGCGAACAGGACGCCGGCCAGCGGGGTGCGCAGCCGGGCCAGCACGACCTGGGTCTCCGGGTCGCCGAAGCGGGCGTTGAACTCGATCACCCGGGTGCCGCGCGAGGTGAGCGCCAGGCCCGCGTAGAGCAGGCCGGAGAACTCGGTGCCGCGGCGGCGCAGCTCGTCCACGGTCGGCTGCAGGACGGTGTCCAGCACCTCCTGGACCAGCCCGGCGGGCGCCCAGGGCAGCGGCGAGTAGGCGCCCATGCCGCCGGTGTTGGGGCCCTCGTCGCCGTCCAGCGCGCGCTTGAAGTCCTGCGCGGGCTGCAGCGGCAGCACGGTGGTGCCGTCGGTGATGGCGAACAGCGAGACCTCGGGGCCGTCGAGGTACTCCTCGATGACCACGCGCTCGCAGGAGGCGGCGTGCGCCAGCGCTTCCGCGCGGTCGGAGGTGACCACGACGCCCTTGCCGGCCGCCAGGCCGTCGTCCTTGACCACGTAGGGGGCGCCGAAGGCGTCCAGCGCCTCGGCGGCCTCCTCTGCGGTGGTGCAGACGTAGGAGCGGGCGGTGGGCACGCCCGCGCCGGCCATCACGTCCTTGGCGAAGGCCTTGGAGCCCTCCAGCTGCGCGGCCGCGCCGGAGGGACCGAAGACCGGGATGCCGGCCGCGCGCACGGCGTCGCCGACGCCGGCCACCAGCGGGGCCTCGGGGCCGACCACCACGAGGTCGGCGCCGAGGGTCGCGGCCAGTTCGGCGACCCGGGCGCCGTCCAGCTGGTCGACCGGGTGGACCGTCGCCACCTGGGCGATCCCGGCGTTGCCCGGGGCACAGTGCAACTCGGTCACGGAGGGATCTTGGGACAGGGAGCGGCACAGGGCGTGTTCGCGGGCGCCGCCGCCGATGACGAGGACCTTCACGCAGGCAGCGTAGTCGGTGGCCTGTTCCGGCCGCTCTCCGGTCCCGTCCGATCCTCCAGGAAGAGCGGTCCGTACACCGATTACGTAGGAGGATCCTCCAAGTCCGGACGGGCCGGATGCGCGCCGGGTGCACGGGTCAGGACGGCGGGTCACCGGACCCTCGCTCGGACGGGTGAAATCCCGCGACCCCCGCAACCCTCCCACCTCGTGTTCCGGTGGCCGAAACCGGTAACGATCACCGGGGAAGCGCCCCGCGGTCAGCCATTTGGCGGTAAGAAGTGCTGTTGGACAACGACCGGCAGACGTCACGTCAGCCGATGCGCCGACAGACCATGCCGCCCGCCCGCCACAGGGAGCCCCACAGGTGAGCCAGCCGGAAATGCAGCCCGAGGAGAGTGCCTGGGGCAAGGAGATCGGCGAGGAGGACCAGCCCGCCGCAGCCGTGGCCCGGCGGGCCCCCACCCGGCACCGGACCGATCTGAGCGCCCGCCAGTTCCCGCTCGGGGACTGGGGCGAGCCCGCGGAGCGGCTGGAGGAGCTCTACCGCTGGTCCGAGGAGCGGGCGGTCGAGGCGATCGAGTGGTACCGCCGGGACCGGATCTGGAAGCGCCGCTGGGCGCGCCTGCTGCGCTTCGGGTCGGCGGCCTTCGCGGTGGGCGGGCTGACCGCCCCGCTGCTGGACCTCGCCGGGGCGGTCGCCCACGGCACCAGCTGGGGCTACGTGGGCCTCGCCCTCTCCGCCGCCTGCTACGGCACCGACCGGGTCTTCGGCCTCACCTCCGGCTGGATGCGGGACGTCTCCACCGCGCAGGCGCTGCAACGCCGGCTGGAGGCCTTCCAGTTCGACTGGGCCTCGGAGTGCGTGCGCGAGGTGCTCGGCCCGACCGAGGGCACCGCGGGCGAGGCCGCCGAGCGCTGCCTGGGCGTGCTGCGCCGGTTCTGCGAGGACGTCTCGGACATGGTCCGCACCGAGACCTCGGAGTGGATGCTGGAGTTCCGCGCCTCGATGACCCAGCTGCCCACCCAGTCCGCGGGGACCTGGGGCGGCCGCACCGAGCCCGGGGTGGGCGCCCAGGTGCGGGTGTTGCCGCCGCCGGGGACGCGGCCCACCATGCCGCGCCAGCGACCGCCGGAGGGCCCGCTGCGGTAGGCCCCGCTGCGGCAGTCCTCGGCGGGGGCGTCAGGCGTCGGGGTCGCTACGCGAAGACGACCATCGAGCCCTGGCTGAGGCTCCGGGTCGCCGCCGCGTACAGCCCCGACCAGGCGTGCCGCTCCCGGGCGAAGGGGTGCAGGTCGTCGATCGGCGGCCCGAACGGCTGCTCCAGGCCGGTCGGGCCGAGCGGTCGGGTCGGGTGCGGCGGGTTGAGCGGGTCGATGCCCAGGGCCGGTGCCACGGCCTGCAGTTCGCGCAGCAGCCCGTGGCTGGAGCCGAGCGGGCCGCCGGCCGCGAGCAGCGTCTCGTCCACCAGCGGGGCCTGGAACTCGACCGGCACGTACGCCCCGGCGTGGTCGAAGTGCCAGACCAGGTGGGACTGTTCGGCGCTGCTCTCGAACATCTCCAGCAGCTGCTCGTAGTCGCTGCCGAGCGCGTCGACCGGGGTGATGTCCAGACCGGTGAGGCCCAACAGGTAGGCGCGGCGCAGGAAGTGCAGCGAGTCGTAGTCGAAGGCGGCTATCGGCTCGACCGCTCCGCTCAGCCCGGGGACGAACTGGTAGACCGGCACCTCGGGCAGGCCGCGCGAGGTCAGTACCGCGTTGTAGAGCGCGAGGTCGTCCCGGAAGGGGTTGTCGGGGCTGTGGCTCAGCACGTCCACCAGCGGGACGAGCCAGAGGTCGCAGGCCATGGCCGGCAGTTCCTCTCCGGACGGCGGGATCGCCCGCGGGGCGGGGCGACGACGGGGGGCGGGGTCGGTACCCGGACGGCCCGTGGGGCGGCCGGTCCGACGCCCGCCCACCCTACCGGCCCGGGGCCGGATGCGGATCGGGCCGCCCCTGCGGAGCCTCGGGGGGCGACTCGGGCAGCCGTCGGCCGAACCTGGTGTGCGGCACCCAGCGCGGCTGCGGCACCAGCCCGAGGCCGAGTCCCAGCTCACGGCCCAGCTCCCGACCGACCTCGTCGCCCCGCCGCCCCGGCCCGGGGCGGGCCGCCCCGGCCTCCGGCTCGGTCTGCGGCGCGGGCAGCGGCTGGGTCTCCGTCGCGGTCTGCGGCGCGGTCTGCGGTGCGGTCTGCGGTGCGGTCCCGAACGGCGGCTGCGCCGCGGGGAACGGACGGGACCACCGGTCCGACGGCTGCGCCGCGGGCGGCTCGACCGGAACGGGCAGCGGCTCGCCGTCCGCGACCTCGGTGAGCAGCCCGAGCACCGCCACCGACTCCAGCGGGCGACCGGCCAGCCCGGCCAGCAGCCGGACGGTGAACAGGTTGTACTCGCAGATGATCCGGTGCGCGCCGTGCAGGTCGCGGGCCCCGATCGCGTCGACCAGGTCCGGGTGGCGGTCCCAGCAGACCCCGCCGAGGGTGGGCATCGCCCGCAGGTGGCGCGCGGCGAACATCCAGGACTGCACCCGCAGCCAGTCCAGGTACTCCGCGATCCGGCGGTTGCCGAGCAGGGCGGAAACCTCCTGCCAGAACCGGCGGTCGCAGCCCACCATCACGTCCAGGTTCCCGGCCCGGGCGGCCCGCACCGCCGCGTCGGCCCGGCGGCTCAGCGAGGGCAGCCGGGTGAGGTCGGGCAGCGCCCGACGGGTCGCGAACTGGCGGTAGAAGCTGTCGGTGAGCAGCACCCTGGCCTCGAAGATCTCCAGGAAGTCCTCCCAGCCCAGCTCCGGCACCGTGAAGCCACGGTGGTGCTCGGTCCGCAGCAGCCCCTGGGCGCCGAGGTCGACCAGCGCCTCGCGGGCCGGGGTCGCGGAGACGCCGTACAGCTCGGCGATCTCCTTCACGGTGAAGTTGCGGCCTGCCTCCAGCCGGCCGGCCATCATCTCCTCGCGGAGCGCGCCGGCGATCTGCTCGCGCAGGCTGTTGCGGTGGATGACGGGGCGGGGGGTGTCGCCGGCGCCGGTGCCGGACATGCGCGCGACCTCCTGGGGCGGGCCACCGTACCGACCCGCGACGGACCGGCCGACCGGCGGCGGGGAACACGACGAGTGCTCATCTTCTCAAACCGGCCCGGAACAGGTACGAACCAACCCTCCGGAAACCCGTGTCCCCGCCCGTGCCCGGGCCCGCGCCACCGCCCGGGCCACCGTCCGTGGCTACCGCTGGACCGGCGCCGGGATGCCGAGCAGGCGGTCCCGCAGCACCGGGAACTCCTCCCGCGCCCGGCCCACCTCGGCCGGATCGAACTCGACGGTCAGCACCTCCTCGGCCGCCCCCGCCTCGGCCAGCACCCGGCCCCACGGGTCCACCACGACGCTGTACCCGGCCTGCTCGACCCCGGCGTGCGTCCCGGCGGTGTTGCAGGCCAGCACGAAGGCCTGCTCCTCCAGCGCCCGGGCCCGGGCCAGCAGCGTCCAGTGCTCGCGCCGCTTCGCCGGCCAGGCCGCCGGGACCACCAGCAGCTGGGCCCCGGCGTCCAGCAGCGCCCGGAACAGCTCCGGGAACCGCAGGTCGTAGCAGGTGGCCAGACCCAGGGTGCCGAACTCGGTGGGCGCGGTCACGATCTCCTGCCCGGCGCCCATCACCACCGCCTCGCCGCTGTCGAAGCCGAAGCGGTGGATCTTGCGGTAGGTGTGCACCAGCTCGCCGTCCGGGGCGAACACCATCGAGGTGTTGTAGATCGGACCGTCCGGGTCGCGTTCGACGATCGAACCGGCGTGCAACCAGACCCCGGCGGCCCGGGCCGCGGCCGCCATCGCGTCCGAGGTGGGCCCGTCGAGCGTCTCGGCACCCCCCGACCAGAGGTCGTGGGCGAAGCCGCCGAGCGGCCACAACTCCGGCAGGACCACCAGGTCGGCGCCCTGCTGAGCCCGTACCAGCGACGCGGCCCGGGCCCGCCGTTCGGCGGGCGGCTCGGCGTCGGAGACCGCGAGTTGGATCAATGAAGCGCGCACAGTACCACCGTCCACGGCAAGAGACCTACGATCGTCACCCGAAAGCGCTGCCCAGCTGTCTCCCGGCAGCGTAACGTGCGGTTAGCGTGTGCGCCCGGAAGCCGGACCATCCCGGCCGACCGCGACGGCCGGGCGCGGAGCGTAGGAAAGCTGACGGAGGGCCGGAGATTCCCGTGACGGACAACCAGACCGTGCAGGCTTACACGGAGGCGTGGACCCAGAGCATCGAGTCCATATCGGAGCTGGTCGCCCCCCTCCCCGAAGGCTCCTGGAACCGGGCCACCGAGTGCCCCGGCTGGTCGGTCCGGGACGTCGTCTCGCACGTGATCGCGGTGGAGTCCGAACTGCTCGGCGACCCGCGCCCGATCCACTCGCTGCCACGTGACCTTCGCCACGTCACCACCGAGTTCGCCCGCTACATCGAGCTGCCGGTCGACAAGCGCCGCTGCCACACCGCCCTGGAGATGACCAGCGAGCTGGAGTACACGATCATCCGCCGCTCCCGCGCGCTGCGGAACGCCAAGCAGACGCCCGGGGAGCCGGTCCGCTGGCCGGCCGGTCCGCTGGCCGCGGAGGTGCCGTACCACGAGCTGCTGCGGATGCGGGCCTTCGACGTCTGGGTGCACGAACAGGACCTGCGCCGGGCCCTGGAGACCCCCGGCAACCTGGACGCCCCCGGCGCGCTGATCGCCCGGGACGTCCTGCTGGAGCGGCTGCCCAAGGCCGTCGCCCACACCGCCGGCGCCCCGGCCGGGACGGCCCTGGTGCTGGACGTGACCGGCCCGGTGGAGTTCCTGCGCACCGTCCGGGTGGACTCCGCCGGGCGCGGCAGCGTGGACGAGTCCATCAGCCTGGCCCCCGACGTCCAGCTCACCATGGACTGGGAGACCTACGTCCGGCTCGCCTGCGGCCGCGGCCGGCCCGGCCCGGTGAGCGTCGAGGGCGACAAGGAACTGGCCGAGCGGGTGCTCGCCAACTTCTCCGTCACCATCTGACACCCCGCGCGCACCACCCGGCGTACACGCACCACCGCACGCCGGGTCGGCACCACTCGTGCATCCATGCGTCAACCCAGCACCAGCCACCTCACCTGTTTGGCCTCGTTGTTCCGGGCAGTCCTGCCACCACCCGGAAGAAGGAGGGGCGTCCAGATGGACGACGAACAGGAACAGCAGGAACAGATGGTGCTGGTGCGGTCGAGCTTCCCCGTCACGGGGCAGCCGATCCGCGTCGTGATGATCGACGGGGAGCCGTGGTTCGTCACGGCGGACGTGTGCCGGATCGTGGGCCGAAAGAATCCGACCACCGCCGTTTACGGCTTGGAACCCCATCAGCACCGCACCGTCGATCTGCGGTCGGTAACCCTCCATCCGATGGAGGGTTACGACGTTTCCGCAGCTCAGAAACCCTACCGGCAGCGAAATCCATTGCTCGGCGTGGTGAGCGAGGCGGGACTGTACAGCCTCCTCCTGCGGTCGGACAAGAAGTCCGCCCAGCCGTTCCGGACGTGGGTCACCGAAGAACTGCTCCCCTCCGTCCGCCGAGGGGACACCGACGTCCCCACCCAGCAGCGGCGGATGGCGGAGACCCTGGCCGAGGCGATCGGACAGCAGGTGAGGATCGTCGCGGAGATCGACCACGAGGACTGGCCCGGCCTGACCGTCCACTCCGACGGGACGGTCCACTGCCGGCACGGGGAGATGGTCCTCCATCTCCCGACCAAGGAGGAGGACAGCGGGCCGCCGTTCGGCGCGTACTTCGCCTGCCCGGGCGGGGAGCGGGTCGGCATCCGGGGCAGCCGGATCGTCCCCGGGTGCCCGAAGCTGAAGCTGGTGGACCTGATCCGCCTGCGGAAAGCGGCGAAACCCCAACCCGACCGAGTGCCGAGGCAAGGAAGCCTGATCGTGGAAATGCACGGCGCCCGGATCTACGGAACCGCGCCACAGATCGCCGAACTGATGCGCGAGTACGGCGGCTGACCCACCTCCGCCTGCGGAAACGCGATTACCCTAACTTGAAGTTAGGGTAATCGCGTTTCCGCAGGTCAGAAACCCTACGCATCCGCCGCCGCGACCCTCCGCCGGAGTCGCAGGATCATCGCCGTCCCGAGCGCCAGCGGCGCGTACTGCCAGCAGAACGCCCAGCGGAAGGCGTCGGCGGAGTAGGTGCCGGAGCCGGGCGGGGAGAGGGCGTCGAGCAGGACGCCGATGCCGAACAGGGTGATCATCGTGCCGATGAAGCCGCCCATGTTGACGATCCCGGAGGCGGTGCCGAGCCGTTCGGCCGGGTTGCGGGTGCGGGCGTAGTCCAGGCCGACCAGGGAGGCCGGGCCGTTGCTGCCCATGACCAGGATGATCCCGATCAGGAGCCACATCGGCGGGTGCCCGCCGGGCCAGGCGAGCACCAGGGCCCAGCCGAGCCCGGTGGTGGTGATGACGGTGAGCACGATCGGCATCCGGGCCCGGGCGGAGCGGGAGAGCAGCCGGCCGAAGAGGAACCCGAAGGTCATGTTGGAGAGCACCAGCAGGGTCAGCAGCCCGCCGGCCCCGGCGCGGGTCATCCCCTGGGCCTCGATCAGGTAGGGCATGCCCCAGAGCAGCCCGAAGGCGTTGCCGGGGAACTGGGTGGTGAAGTGGATCCACAGGCCCAGTCGGGTGCCGGGCTCCCGCCAGCAGTCCTGGACCTGGCGTCGGACCTTCGGGCGGGCGGCCGGCGGGTCGACCGGTCGTACCACCGCCGGTGCGTCCTTGAGGAAGAGCGCGACCAGGGCGAACACCGCCACGCCGAGCAGCGCGATGGCGGTGAAGGTGGGCGTCCAGCCCTCGCTGTGCAGGGCCTGGGCGAGCACCACGGTGGTGACCAGGTTGCCGCCCATCCCGGCCAGGCCGGTCAGCTGGGCGACGAACGGGTTCTTCGCCGCCGGGAACCACCGGGCGGCGATCCGCAGCACGCTGATGAAGGTCATCGCGTCGCCGCAGCCGAGCACCGCCCGGGAGGCCAGTGCCGGGGCGAAGGAGGAGCTGAAGGCGAAGGCCAGCTGGCCGGTGCTCAGCAGCAGCACGCCGAGCAGCAGCACCCGGCGCGGTCCGAAGCGGTCGACCAGCAGGCCGACCGGGACCTGCATAGCCGCGTAGACCAGCACCTGGAGGATCGAGAAGGTGGACAGCGCCGAGGCGCCGATGCCGAAGCGCTCGGCGGCGTCCAGGCCGGCCACCCCGAGGCTGGTGCGGTGGATGACGGCCAGCACGTAGACGCTGACGCCGACGGACCAGGCCAGCCAGGCCGCGCGCCCGCCGGGCGGCACGGGGGCCCCGGCCGCCGGCGGCTCGACGGTGGGACGAGGAGCGGGGACGGACAGGGACGCGGCTGAACGGGCGGGCTCCACGGTCATAGTCCGTCCAGACTAGTCATCCCATGATTGGACGCCCAGGTCCCCGCGGTGTGAGCTCGCGAACCCTCAGCCGGTGACCGTCCAGGAGACCGACCGGGTCATGTAGCGGTCCCGGAAGGCCTCGTCCCGCACCCAGTCCGTGGTGTCCCGGACGGTCGCCGTCACGGTCGCCGTCCGGCCCGGGGCGAGGTCCAGCTGCGCGGTGTCCAGCCGGCCGCCGTCCACGGCCGGCGGGGCCGCCGGGGCGCCGTCCACCTTCCAATCGACGGTCAGCTGCCGGGTGCCGGTCAGCGGCAGCGGCCGGACGTCCAGCCGGGGGCGCCCGGCGACCTCGCCGGGCGGCGGCGACGGGGCGTCGGTCGGCCGGACCTTGCGGTACAGCTCCTCGACGATCGCCTCGCGGGAGGGCAGGTTGTAGGCACTGCCGAGGGTGCGCATCACCGAGTCGGGGGTGGGCCGGTACAGGCCGTTGGCGCTGCGGTACGCCCCGACGGTGCCGGCGCCGTCCGGGGAGACGGCGCCCAGCCAGCGCCACCACTTGGTCTGCTTCTTGAGCATGTCCTCGGCGTTGAGGGTGGAGAGGTTCGGGTAGTCGGCGTCGTCCGGGGCGCTGTCGTACTCGTCGCCGAGGTCCCCCACGGTGTGGCCGATCTCGTGCTGGATGATCCGCCCGGCGTCCGGACTGCCCCCGGCCAGGGTGGTCACCCCGGTGCCCCCGGCGCCGCCGTACTCGACCGAGTTGGCCAGCGCTATCAGGTACTGCGGCCCGGCGCTGTCCCCGGCGTAGCGGGCGGTGGCGCCCTCGTCGGCGCAGAGCAGCCGGGCGGTGCCCTCGCACCAGAAGTGCATGCCCAGCGGGGTGGCGGGGTGGCGGCCGCGGCTCTCGGTCTCGGCTATCCCGGAGGACGGGGAGACCACCTCGACCCGCCGTATGTTGAAGAACCCCTGGTAGGTGCGGAACGGCTCGATGTCCATCAGTGCGTGCCAGGCCTTGTCGGCCTGCTGCCGGAAGGCCTCCTGCTCGTCCGCGGTGTAGCCGTCGCCGAGCAGGACGAGGGTGATCCGGTTGGACGGGTCCCCGGTGCGGCGTATGTCGAAGGTCGGGGCGGCCGCGGGTATCCGCTGGTCGGCGCGGAGCGCGGTGTGCGGGGGCACCGCCCGGTCGACGGGGGCGCCGGTCCCGATCACGCCGAACGGTGAGGGGCCGACGAGTTCCAGGGCGGCCGGGAGTACGGCGGTGGACACCAGTACGAGGGCGGCCAGACTCCGGACGAGACGGCCAGGGTTGCCAGCAGGCATACGGGTGCGTCCTCGGGGCTCCGGTCACCCGGTGTCGCCCGGGTGGTGGAGCGGAGACGTACCCGGACCGGCGTGTCGCCCCCACCGGCCGCCGCAAATGTCACCGACCTGGCCGAACGATTCCCGTCTTGCCAGTCATACCAACCAATCTCATCGACTCCACCCAGGGCTCTCCGGAGCTCACCGGTGCCGCCTCCCCAGCTCCAGCACCAGGTGCGTGCCGAGCCCGAAGAGCAGCCCCCAGAAGGCCGAGCCGATGCCGAACAGGCTCATCCCGGAGGCGCTCGCCAGGAAGGTCACCACCGCCGCGTCCCGCCCGCGCTCCTCGGCGACCGCCGCCGCCAGGCTGCCCTGCAGCGAGGCCAGCAGCGCGACCCCGGCGATCACCGCGATCAGCTCCTTCGGCAGCCCGGTGAACAGGCTCACCAGCACCCCGCCGAAGCTGCCGACCACCACGTACAGCACGCCCGAGGACATCCCCGCGACGTACCGGCGGCGCGGGTCCGGGTGGGCCTCCGGGCCGGAGCAGATCGCCGCGGTGATCGCCGCCAGGTTCACCCCGGGCGAGCCGAACGGCGCCACCAGCATCGACATCACGCCGGTCGAACCGATCAGCAGCCGGTCGTCCGCCCGGTAGCCGAAGGCCCGCATCACCCCGAGCCCGGGCGCGTTCTGCGAGGCCAGGGTGACGATGCCGAGCGGCAGCGCCAGCCCCACCAGGGCCGACCAGGAGAACGCCGGGGCGGTCAGCACCGGCACGGTCGGCCCGCCCGAGCCCAGGTGCAGCGGCAGCCCGACGGTCAGCGCCGCCAGCACCCCGCCGACCACCAGGGCGATCAGCACGGCGTACCGGGGCACGAGGCGCTTGGCCAGCAGGAAGGCCGCGAAGCTGCCCACCACCAGCACCGGGGCGCCGTGCACCGCCCCGAAGATCCCGGCGCCGAAGGAGAACAGGATGCCCGCGAGCATCGCGTTCACGATCCCCACCGGCACCGCCGCGATCAGCCGGCCGAACCAGCCGGTCACCCCGAACAGCGCCACCACCGCCGCGCTCACCAGGAACGCCCCGATCGCCTCCCGGTACGGGTAGTGGCCGAGGCTGGTCACCAGCAGCGCCGCCCCCGGGGTGGACCAGGCGGTGATCACCGGGGTCCTGGTCCACCAGCTGAGCGCGAAGCCGCTCACCCCGCTGCCGATCGCCACCGCCCAGATCCAGGACGTGGTGTGCGCCGGGTCCAGCCGCCCGGCGGCGGCGGCCGCGAGCACCACCACCAGCGGCCCGGAGAACGACACCGCGACGCAGACCAGGCCCGCCAGCAGCGCGGGCGCCGACACGTCTCGCCGCAGCGAGCGGGGTTCCCCGCCCTCGCTCGACGCCGCTTCCGGGCTGATCGTCAGTTCATCCGTCATTCCGGCAGTATCCCGAAGCCGGTCTTCCGAAGTCCCGAAAAAAGTTCTCACCCCACCTGCAACCCCCGGCGGGGATGCACGTCTTTCAGGGTGAAGGCACGGGGGGGCAAGACCGGCAGAGCCGGGGGCGCTTCCGCTCGCGAGGAGCGGGGCCGGTCGTCTTCACCCATCACACCGTCGGTCCATGACCCTGGGGAGTCACGTCATGCGCACGTCCGTTATCAACCGATTTACGAAGAATGACCGCGACTTCTCCGGCCGCCGCCGCATCGCCGTCCTCGCCGCCACCACCGTCCTCGCGGGCGGCGTCCAGTTCATCGCCGCCGACCCCGGCTGGGCCTGCGGCGACCGGCGGTACGACGGCACCCACACGGCCACCAAGCCAACCGTGCCGTACTCGGACTTCCTGTCCTTCGGCCACGACAAGAGCGTCGCCACCGACGGCAGCTGGACCGAGTTCGGCCTGTCGGTGGAGAACTCCACCGGCGCCGACGTGGCCCGGACCGCCCCGGCGCTGGGCCTCGCCGCCGCCGGCCCCGGCACCCCGCTGCACACCAAGGACGTGCGGATCGAGGTCAAGCAGCAGAACGGCGCCTGGAAGCCGCTGAAGCTCGACGCGGGCTGCATCGGGATCGACGCCGAGACCGACTCGCTGGCGCGGCGGCTGGCCAACAACCGGAACACCGACTACTGGTTCCGGATCTCCCTCGCCCCCACCGTCTCCAAGGACCTGACCGCGCTGAACCTGGTGACCAACGCCACCAACGACAAGTCCACGCTGGAGTCCTGGGACCTCCACAGCATGAAGGTCACCCACCCCAAGGCCGCGCCCGCCGCCGGGCAGCAGGCCCCGGCCGCCAAGCCCGCGCCGACCAAGGCCGCCCCGGCCAAGCCCGCCGCCGACACCACCGCCACCGTCACCGGGGCCACCCCTACCCCCGCCCCGGCCACCACCGCCCCCGAAGGCACCCCCGAGCTCGCCCACACCGGCGCCGCCGAGACCAACACCTTCCTCGCCACCTCCTCCGCCGTCCTGCTCGCGCTCGGGGGCGGCGTCCTGCTCGCCGTCCGCCGCCTCCGCCGCCAGCGGTAGTCGACGGACGGGCACGACGAAGGGGCCCTGCCCCGCACATGGTGCGGAGCAGGGCCCCTTCGCTACGGACGACGGACCGTCAGCCCCAGGTGATCAGGCGCTTCGGGAACTCCAGCAGCCCGGCCACGTCGGCCAGCAGCCTGGAGCCCAACTCCCCGTCCACCAGCCGGTGGTCGAAGGAGAGCGCGAGCGTGGTCACCTGGCGCG
The DNA here is from genome assembly GCF_042884005.1 of Kitasatospora sp. NPDC058162. Lineage (NCBI taxonomy): Bacteria > Bacillati > Actinomycetota > Actinomycetes > Kitasatosporales > Streptomycetaceae > Kitasatospora > Kitasatospora sp. NPDC058162. The sequence continues at coordinate 303,276 of NZ_JBHVUS010000004.1, read as the reverse complement.
GGACCACCTTGCCCTTGTGCACCCACGGCAGCTCCCGGACCGCGCCGAAGGCGAGGATGGCCGCCTCGCCCGGGTTGAGGATCGGGGTGCCGGTGTCGACGCCGAAGACGCCGACGTTGGTGATGGTGACCGTGCCGCCCTGCATGTCGGCCGGCGAGGTCTTGCCCTGGCGGGCGGTCTCGACCAGCTCGCCGAGCGAAGTGGCCAGGCCCGAAAGGGTCTTGGACCCGGCGTCCTTGATGTTCGGGACGATCAGGCCGCGCGGGGTGGCTGCGGCGATGCCGAGGTTCACCTGGCCCTTGACCACGATCTCCTGGGCCGCCTCGTCCCACTGGGCGTTGATCTCCGGGTGCCGCTTGATCGCCACCAGCAGCGCCTTGGCGACCAGCAGCAGCGGGCTGACCCGGACGTCCCGGCCCAGTTCGCCGCTCTCCTTGAGCTTGCGGACGAACTTCATCGTGCGGGTCACGTCGACCTGGACGAACTCGGTGACGTGCGGGGCGGTGAAGGCCGAGGCCACCATCGCCTGCGCGGTCGCCTTGCGGACGCCCTTGATCGGCACCCGGACGTCGCCCGCACCGGACACCGACACCGGAGCGGCCACGGCCGCCACGGCCTCAACGACCTCGACGGCCTCGGCCACGACCGGCACGGCGGCCGGAGCGGCCTGGGCCGCGGCGTGGGCGTGCAGGTCCTCGCGGGTGATCACCCCGCCCGCGCCGGTCGGGGTGACGGACCGCAGGTCGATGCCCAGGTCCTTGGCCAGCTTGCGCACCGGCGGCTTCGCCAACGGCCGCTCACCGGCGGGCAGTTCGACCGGCGCGACGGGCACGACGGGCACAACAGGAGCGACCGGGGCCGCGGCCTTCGCCGTGGCCGTGGTCGTCCGCCGGGCCCGACGCTGGGCGGTGCCGGTGCGCGGGCCGTACCCGACCAGCACCTCCCGCCGCTCCGGCTCGGCCTCGGCGGCCGGTGCCGCGGCCACAGCCACGGCGGCGACGGCGGGCGCGGGCACGGGCGCGGCGGCCGGAGCGGCCCCCGCCTCCCCGGCGACCGCCACCGAGATGATCACGGTGCCGACGTCGACCGTCGCGCCCTCGGGGAAGAAGAGCTGCTCGACGACCCCGTTGAACGGGATCGGCAGCTCCACCGCCGCCTTGGCGGTCTCCACCTCGCAGACGACCTGCCCGTCGGTGACGGTGTCACCGGGCTTGACGTACCAGCTGAGGATCTCGGCCTCGGTGAGGCCCTCGCCCACATCGGGCATCTTGAACTCGCGGAGCGAGCGAACTTCGGTGGTCATCTACGCTCCCCGGTATCAGTACGCGAGCGCGCGGTCGACGGCGTCGAGCACGCGGTCCAGGTCGGGGAGGAAGGCCTCCTCGACGCGGGACGGCGGGTACGGCGCGTAGTAGCCGCCGACCCGCAGGACCGGTGCCTCCAGGTGGTAGAAGCACCGCTCGGTGAGCCGGGCGGCCAGCTCGGCGCCCATGCCCAGGAAGACCGGGGCCTCGTGCACCACGACGGCCCGCCCGGTGCGCTTGACCGACTCCTCCAGGGTGGTGAAGTCGACCGGGGAGAGCGAGCGCAGGTCGACGACCTCCAGCCGGCGGCCGTCCTCCTCGGCGGCCGCGGCGGCCTCCAGGCAGACCTTGACCATCGGGCCGTACGCGATCAGCGTCGCGTCGGCGCCGGGGCGGACGATCCGGGCGTCGTGCATCCCCAGGTCGGCGGCGGCGCCGACCTCGCCCTTGTCCCAGTAACGCCGCTTGGGCTCCAGGAAGATGACCGGGTCGTCCGACTCGATGGCCTGCCGCAGCATCCAGTGCGCGTCGTGCGCGTTGGACGGGGTGACCACCCGCAGACCGGCGGTGTGCGCGAAGTACGCCTCGTGCGACTCGCTGTGGTGCTCGACCGCGCCGATGCCACCCGCGTAGGGGATGCGGATGGTGACCGGCATCTTGACGTGCCCGAGCGCGCGGGCGTGCATCTTCGCCAGCTGGGAGACGATCTGGTCGAAGGCCGGGTAGACGAAACCGTCGAACTGGATCTCCACCACGGGGCGGTAGCCGCGCAGCGCGAGGCCGATCGCGGTGCCCACGATGCCGGACTCGGCCAGCGGGGTGTCGATCACCCGGTCCTCGCCGAAGTCCTTCTGCAGGCCGTCGGTGATCCGGAAGACGCCGCCGAGCTTGCCGATGTCCTCGCCCATCAGGACGGTCTTCGGGTCGTTCTCCAGCGACTTGCGCAGCGCGTCGTTGAGCGCCTTGGCGATGCTCAGCTGACCGGCCATCAGTGGTTCTCCCCCGCCTCGAAGGAGGCCGCGTACTCGACGTATTCGGCCCGTTCCTGATCGACCAGCGCGTGCGGCTCGCTGTACACGTGGTCGAAGATCAGCGTCGGGTCCGGGTCCGGCATGCTGCGCACGCCCTCGCGCACCCGCAGCCCCAGCTGCTCGCTCTCGGCGTCGACGGCGGCGAAGAACTCGTCGTCCGCCAGGCCCTCCTTCTCCAGGAGGGTGCGCAGCCGCAGGATCGGGTCCTTGGCCTTCCAGGCCTCGGTCTCCTCGGTGGCCCGGTAGCGGGTGGGGTCGTCGGAGGTGGTGTGCGCGCCCATCCGGTAGGTGAAGGCCTCGATCAGCACCGGGCCGTTGCCGCTGCGGGCGTGGTCGAGCGCCCAGCGGGTGACCGCGAGGCAGGCCAGCACGTCGTTGCCGTCGACCCGGACGCCAGGGAAGCCGAAGCCGGAGGCGCGGCGGTACAGCGGGATCTTGGTCTGGGTGGTGGTGGGCTCGGAGATCGCCCACTGGTTGTTCTGGCAGAAGAACACCACCGGGGAGTTGTAGACCGAGGCGAAGGTGAAGGCCTCGTTGACGTCGCCCTGGCTGGACGCGCCGTCGCCGAAGTACGCGATCACCGCGTCGTCGGCGCCGTCCTTGGTGATGCCCATCGCGTAGCCGGTGGCGTGCAGGGTCTGCGAGCCGATCACGATGGTGTAGAGGTGGAAGTTCTTCTCGTTCGGGTCCCAGCCGCCGTGGTTCACGCCGCGGAACATGCCGAGCAGGTTCAGCGGGTCGACGTCGCGGCACCAGGCCACGCCGTGCTCGCGGTAGGTCGGGAAGGCGTAGTCGCCGGTGCGCATGGCGCGGCCGGAGCCGACCTGGGCGGCCTCCTGGCCGAGCAGCGAGGCCCACAGGCCCAGCTCGCCCTGGCGCTGGAGCGAGGTCGCCTCTCCGTCGAACCGGCGCACCAGCACCAGGTCGCGGTAGAGGGAGCGCAGCTCCTCCGGGGTGATGGTGAGGGGGTAGTCCGGGTGCTCGACCCGCTCGCCTTCCGGCGTGAGCAGCTGGATGAGCTCCGGCTGGGCGTCCGTACCCGGGGCGCGGAGGGTGTCAGGGACAGCGGGGGCCGCCTTCTTGCGAGCCCTCGCCGTGCTTTTGACGGTCACGTTCACTCCTCGGTCTGTCCGGCCGCCCGGGGTCGCCGGTGACCGGTCCGGTCACCGCCTCGCGGGGCGCGCGTGGGTGTGCGCACCTACTGCGTGGCAGGTGGTGATCCTGTTCCGACGGCGTCCCTCACGAGAACGTTACCCAGCGTCCGCCCTCGGCGCGCTTGCGCTAGGACGTCCTACTTGTTCAGGGTCTACAACCCCGAGGGTGCTACGTCCGGCTCGCCGTCGGAAGGGTGGGGGTGACGGTCGGCGTGACGCAGCTCTCAATTCGAGCGCCTTCAGGACACCAGCGCACGTTATCCGGGCGGACGCCCGTACGTAAGGGGGTTCTCGGTATCGGTTTCGGTCGGGTGTGGCTGGATCCCGTCTTTACGACGCTGAGGACGATAGGCCTTTTGTACGGTGGTATGGGAGGCTTTGGGCGTGACTGATAACGGACAAATCAGGGTGTTCCTGCTCGATGACCACGAGGTCGTCCGACGGGGCGTGCACGATCTGCTGTCGGTCGAGGACGACATCGAGATCGTCGGCGAGGCCGGCACGGCCGCCGAGGCGCTCACCCGGATCCCCGCGGTCCACCCCGACGTCGCGGTGCTCGACGTCCGGCTGCCGGACGGCAACGGCGTCGAGGTCTGCCGCGAGATCCGGTCCCGGCTGCCGGAGATCAAGTGCCTGATGCTGACCTCGTTCTCGGACGACGAGGCGCTGTTCGACTCGATCATGGCGGGCGCCTCCGGCTACGTCCTGAAGGCGATCCGCGGCACCGACCTGATCACCGCCGTCCGGGACGTCGCGGCCGGCCGCTCCCTGCTCGACCCGGTCGCCACCAGCCGGGTGCTCGCCCGGCTGCGCGACGGCGGCGAGAAGGAGGACGAGCGGCTGGCCCAACTCACCAAGCAGGAGCGGCGGATCCTCGATCTGATCGGCGAGGGGATGACCAACCGTCAGATCGGCAACGAGTTGCACCTGGCCGAGAAGACGGTGAAGAACTACGTCTCCAGTCTGCTCGCCAAGATGGGCATGGAGCGACGCACCCAGGCGGCGGCGTACGTGGCGCGGCACCAGGCCGACCACCAGTACTGACCGTACGGCTGCACAGTCCTGACGGTTTGTCAAGGGCCCCCACCAGGGGGCCATAACCTCTGCACGTGACTTTCAGCCAGACCCTCGCCTGCGCCCCGGCCCGCCCCGACCTCTCCGCACCGCCGATAGGGACCCTCAGTCCACCCGTCCCGCGCAGCGCACTCGCCGAGGTCCTGGCCCGCTTCCGGGTGGGGCGGCTGCTCACCGCCGAGCCGGTCGCCGAAGGCCTGCTCAACCGGGGTTACCGGGTCGGCACCGAAGCCGGCGCGTACTTCCTGAAGTGCTACGTCGACGCCGCCACCGCCAACCGTCCGAAGATCCTCGCCCACCACCGCGCCATGACCGACCTGCACGCCCTCGGCCTGCCCGTGGCACCCCCGCTGAGCTGCTCCGACCGCGGCGGGACGGTGGCCGGCCTGAACGGCCGCCTGTTCGCCCTGTTCCCCTGGACCGATGGCCGACACCGGCACGGTACGGAGCTCGATCCGTCGCAGTGCGACGCCCTCGGCGCGCTGCTCGGCCGACTGCACGGCGCGCTCGACGACGTCTGCGCCCCCCTCGACCAGCCAGACGGCTACCGCAGCGCCGACCCCCTCGACAGCGCCGAACTGGCCCGCGACCTGCGGCACCGCGCCCGTGAGCACCGCCCCAACGGCGACCTGGACGCGCTCGTCGTCCAACGGCTCGACGAACGGCTGGAACTGCTCGCCGAGCACGCCCACCGCCGCCCCGACCCGCTGGCCGCCCCGCCCACCGGCTGGACCCACGGCGACTTCCACGGCCTCAACCTGATCCACGCCGGGGGCCCCGACGGCGAGCGGGTCGCCGCCGTGCTCGACTGGGACAAGCTCGGCCCGCAGCCGCGCGCCGAGGAGGCCGTCCGGGCCGCCACCCTGCTGTTCAACGACCGCACCACCGGCACCCTGGACCTGGTCCGGGTCCGCCGCTACTCCCAGGCCTACCGGGCCACCGGCGCCGCCACCGCCGAGCACCTGGCCGCCGCCGTCCACCGGGTCTGGTGGGAGCGGCTGAACGACTTCTGGATGCTGCAGTGGCGCTACCAGCGGGCCGACCACCGGGCCGACCCGCTCTACCCCGCCTCGGCGGGCCAGCTGGCGTGGTGGTGCCAGGAGTACGAGCAGGTCCTGGACGCCTTCGCCAACTGATCCGTCAGTTGCCGCCGCCGGCGGGCAGCGTGGCCCCGCCGATGCCCCCGCCGCCGCTGCCGCCGGTCGGCTTCGTCGTCGGGCCCGGCGGCTTCGGGGTGGTCGAGCTGCCACCGTCACCGGGCGGCGCCGACGCCGAGGAGCTGGCCCCGCCGGTCGAGGTCGCGGTGGCGGACGACGTGTGGCTCGGCGTCGTGGTCGGCGATGCCGTGTGCCTGCCCGTACTCGGCGACGGCGACATGTTGTTGTCCCCACCGCCCCCGCCGATCCCACCGCCGCCGGTACCGGTCGGCGGCAGCGTCGGCCGCCGGCTGCCGGAGGTCGACGGCGGCTGGGTCAGCTGACCGTTCTGGTTCGGCGTGGTCGGCTCGACGGTGCTGACCGCCGGCTCGGGCGTGGTGGGCACGACGGGCGTCTTCACGTCAGTGCCGCTCAGCGCGAAGGCGATCCCCGCCCCGGCCGCGACCAGCACGGCGATCCCGCCGGCCACCCAGCCCCAGGGGCCGCGCCGGCGGCCGCCGTGGTCATCGTGGTGGTCGTCGTCGCCGCCACCGCCGTACCCGCCGCCGCCCTGGTACGGGGAGGGGCTGTGCGGGCCGCCCGTGGGGTACGGCAGCATCGAGGTCTGGTCGCCGGCGCCGACCGCGCCGAAGGCCTGGGTGGCCGCCGCCTGGTCCGGCCGGAGCACCTGGGTGGCCCCGGTGTCGCCGGGCATCCCGGTGCCCGCGCCGACCCAGCCGGCCCCGGCCGCGCCGTGCATCTCGCGCAGCGCGTGCTGCAGGTGGGCGCGGAACTCGTCGGCGTCCTGGAAGCGGTCGTCCGGGTTCTTGGCGAGCGAGCGCAGCACCAGCGGGTCCAGGCCGACCGGCACCCGGCTGTTGGCCTGCGAGGGCGGCACCGGCGGGTCCTGGACGTGCTGGTAGACCACCGAGAGCGGGGTGTCGCCGGTGAACGGCGGGCGCAGCGTGAGCAGTTCGAAGAGCATGCAGCCGGCCGCGTACAGGTCGGACCGGTGGTCGACGGCCTTGCCGAGCGCCTGCTCGGGCGACAGGTACTGCGGGGTGCCCATGACCATGCCGGTCTGGGTCATCGTGGTGGCCCCGCCGGTCAGCGCCCGGGCGATGCCGAAGTCCATCACCTTGACCGCGCCGGCGTTGGTGATGATCACGTTGGCGGGCTTGATGTCGCGGTGCACGATGCCGTTGCGGTGGCTGTAGGCCAGCGCCTCCAGCACCCCGGCGATGATGATCAGCGCCTGGTCGACCGGCGGCGGCGCCTCGTCCGCCAGCAGCTCGCGGACCGTCCGGCCCTCGACCAGCTCCATCACGATGTACGGCGTGGACTCGTCCCCGACGTACTCCTCGCCGGTGTCGTAGACCGAGACGATCGAGTGGTGGTTGAGGGCCGCGACGGCGTGTGCCTCGCGGGTGAAGCGCACCCGGGCGATGTCGTCCTGCGCCAGCTCGCCGCGCAGCAGCTTGACCGCGACGGTACGGCCCAGCCGCACGTCCTCGGCGGCGAACACCTCGGCCATGCCGCCGCGGCCGAGCCGGTGGGTCAGCCGGTAGCGGCCGTCGCCGACCGTGCCCATCGGCACCCCGCGGCCGGGCGTCTGCGGGCCGCCGAACGGCGGCAGCGCGGAGGTCGCGGCTTCGCTGCCCGGCTCGGGGATCCTCGGCGTGCCGCCGGTCCGTCCGTCCGCTCGGGCACCCGACTCGTCGTCCGGCTGCTGCGTCTGTGCCATCGCTCCTCGCCCCGGGCGTTCGCTCGGATTCGCGGTGCCCTGTCGCTTACGTGTCCCCGAACGCTACCGCTTCCGACGCGCACCCGTGACACGCGCGAAGCGGCGGGAAACGGTCAGAGCAGACCGCCCCGGTCGGCCTGCGGGTCCACCACCACGACCGCGGCCGGGCGCTCGGAGTGGAACTTGCCGTTGGTGTTGTCCTTCGCCTTGTTGACCACGATCGCGATGATGATGCCCGCCAGCACCAGCACGCCGACGATGATCGCGATCACCACGAAGGCCGTGGAGCAGCCGCCGCCGCTGGGCTTCGGCTGCTGGTACGGCGGCATCGGCTGCGGGCCCGGGGTGTGCATCGGCCGCTGCCCCCCTTGCTGGAGGAACTGCGGTGGCGGCGTGTGCGGGGCCTGCGGGCGCGGGGTCTGGTAGGCCGGCGGCGGGGTCTGGTACGCGGGCGGCGGGGTCCGGTACTGCTGCTGGGGCGGCGGGGTCTGGTACTGCTGCTGCGCCTGGTAGGCCGGCGGCGGGGTCTGGTACTGCGGCTGCTGCTGCTGCGGGAACGGCTGCGGGGTCTGCGGCGCCTGCGGGGTCGCGTGCACCGAGCGCGGACCCTCCTTGATCACCAGCGGGGAGCTGGCCTGCAGCGCGTGCCCGGCGCCGCCGCCCTTCAGCTCGGCGATCAGCCGCTCCGCCTCGTCGCGCATCGCGGCCGCGCTCTGGAACCGGTGCGCCGGGTCCTTGCGCAGCGCCTGCGCCACGAAGGCGTCCACCGCCGGGGTGATCGACCGATTGAGGCTGGAGGCCGCCGGCGGCTCCTCCTGGACGTGCTTGTAGGCGATCGAGAAGGCCGAGTCGCCGTCGAAGACCAGCTGGCCGGTGAGCATCTCGAAGAGCATCACGCCGACCGAGTACAGGTCGGAGCGGGCGTCCACCGGCTTGCCGAGCGCCTGCTCGGGCGACAGGTACTGCGGGGTGCCGACCACCATGCCGGTCTGGGTCATCGACGTGACGCCGGACTCCAGCGCCCGGGCGATGCCGAAGTCCATGACCTTGACGTTGCCCTTGCGGTCGAACATGACGTTGCCGGGCTTGATGTCGCGGTGCACCAGGGCCATGTCGTGCGAGGCCTCCAGCGCGTTCAGCACGCCGACGATGACCCGCAGGGCCTCGTCGGTCGGCATCGCGCCGTACTGGGCGACCGCCTCGTTGATCGCCTCGCGCAGGCCCTTGCCGTCGATCAGCTGCATGACGATGTACGGCGTGCTGGAGCCGTCGGGGGCGACGTCCTCGCCGCTGTCGTACACCGTGACGATGTTCGGGTGCTCCAGCCGGGCCACCGCCTGGGCCTCGCGGCGGAACCGCTCCTTGAACGAGTCGTCCCGGCCCAGCTCGCTGTGCATGCTCTTCAGCGCGACCTGCCGGTCCAGCACGCTGTCGTACGCGAGGTGCACGGAAGCCATGCCGCCCTCGCCCAGCAGCCGCTGCAGCACATAGCGGCCGTTGCCCAGGGAGAAGCCCTCGGCCGCCGCGTTGCCGTGCTCGCTCATGGTCCTCTGCTCCCCCTCGGCGCGGTGGTCCTGCCGCAACCGGTGACGTTCGGTCTCGTCCGTGCGTGGTGGGCCCGGCCCGCTGGCCCGGCGAACCCTGTCGCGGCGGCTCCACCGGCCAGCGACAGGGGTCAGGGTATCGGCTCCCGCCGACGGTGATCGGCCCAGGGCCGATCCTGCCCCCGGACCGTCGGCGCCGACTCCCGGCGCCCCGGCCCGGGGCGGATCGTCGTGGTACGTCCGGCCCAGGGCCGGGTCCGGCGGGGCCTGCCGGGCCTACAGGTACGGGCCGGAGCGGATGCCGCGGCCCTGGCCCGGCTCCTCCTCGTCCGGCTCGCCGCCGTTCAGACCCGGCGGCAGCGCGCGCCGCATCTGCTCCAGCTGCGCCCGCGCGGCCATCTGCTGGGCGAACAGGGCGGTCTGGATGCCGTGGAAGAGGCCCTCCAGCCACCCCACCAGCTGGGCCTGGGCGATCCGCAGCTCGGCCTCGGTCGGGATGGTGTCGTCGGTGAACGGCAGCGAGAGCCGCTCCAGCTCGGCAACCAACTCCGGGGCCAGCCCGAGCTCCAGCTCCTTGATCGAGCTGGCGTGGATGTTCTTCAACCGGACCCGGCTGGCCTCGTCGAGGGGCGCGGCCCGGACTTCCTCCAGCAGCTGCTTGATCATGCTGCCGATGCGCATGACCTTGGCGGGCTGCTCGACCATCTCGGTCACCGGCAGCTCACGCGGCACGTCCGCGTCCTCGTCCCCCTCGATCGGCGCTCCGGCGAACCCCTGGCCCACCGGCAGTCCGTCCGGTCCGACGATCAGCACCTTCTGACCGTCCTGCGACTGCCCGCCGACGGCCCGGAAGGGCTCCTGCGACGAGCGCTCGTTCATCGGATTCGTCATGAACAACATTCTCTCTCACTGGGGTTGGTCGGGCGGAAGCCCCCGTGCGTCCCGCCGGCCTGCGCCAACCGTGACGACGGTACGCCCCCGCGGCCCGCCCGGGAATCCGTACGGGTACTCAGTTCCCGCCCCGACCCGACCGTCCGCCCCCGCCGGGCCACCGGCTCCCCCGCCACCCCGGTCGCACACAGCACCTCCCCCGGCACCCCGCGAAACCCACCCGTCGCACCGGGCACGTCCCCCGCGAACCCGCACCGAATCTCCACGCCGCCGAGCCCGGGCCCGCCGTCTCAACCCTTCCGCAGCCGCAGACCCACCAGCCCCACACCGCAGCCGATCAACCCCAGGCCCACGCCCAGCGGCAGCTGGAGCGTGGAGGGGTCCTGCCAGCGGGCGGGGAGGAGCGCGGGAACGGCCGCGGCCGCCACGGGCTGGGCGGCCGTCGTGACGGTGTCCTCGTCGCCGGCGGGGGCCGGGGTGTCCGCGGCCGGGTCCGGCTGGTCGGCCGTGACGTCCTGGTCCGGGGCCTGCGCCGGCGCCTGGTCGACGGCCTGGTCCGGGGCCTGTTCGGAAGCCTGGTCCGGCACCTGGTCGGGGGCCTGTTCCACGGCCGTGTCCGGCCGCTCCAGTGCCGCGGCCGGCCGGTGGCGGTGCGCCCGGAGTCCGGCGAGGTCCGGGTGTGACCGCTCGGGCACCGCGTGCTGCGGCGGCGCCGCGTTCGGCCAGGGCCCGCCGGCCTGGTCGGACTGGTCGGCCTGGTCCGCCTGCTCCTCGTCGGCCCCCGGCCCCGGCGCGTCCGCCTGGGCGTCCGCCGGCGCCGAGGCGCCCGGGGCGGGGGCCGCGACCGCGACGGTCGCGGCGGCCAGCGGGAGCGTCAGCCCGAGCACGGCCGCCGCGAACAGCCGCCGGGCCCGACCGGTCGGACGGGCTCGGCGGACCCGGCGGACGCAGCGGTCACGCCGGTGGTGGAGCGCGGCGGGCAGCGGCCCGAGGACGGCGTACGGGGGTGCGGCCACGGTCGGAGTCCTTCCGACGGCCGAACGCGCCCGGGGCGGGTTCGGCGGCGGGACAGCTCCGCACCAGCCTCACACAGTCCGGCAATCCCGGCATTTCGGACACCAGGGCGCGCCGAACACCGCCGGACACCGCTGCGACACCGCTGCGACACCGCTGCGGCCCGGCTCAGACCGTCAGCACGACCTTCCCGAACTGCTCCCCCGCCTCCAGCACCCGGTGCGCGTCGGCGACCGAGGTCAACGGCAGCACCCGGTCCACCACCGGCTTCACCACCCCGGACTCGACCAGCGGCCACACGTGCTCCCGCACCGCCGCCACGATCGCCGCCTTCTCGGCCAGCGGCCGCCCGCGCAGGTTGGTGGCGATCACCGCCGCCCGCTTGCGCAGCAGCGCGTTGAGGTCGAGCTCGCCCTTCACCCCGCCCTGCAGCCCGATGATCACCAGTCGGCCGTTGACGGCCAGCGCCTCCACGTTCCGCTGGAGGTACTTGGCGCCCATGATGTCCAGGATCACGTCCGCCCCGGCCCCGTCGGTGGCCTCCCGGAGCACCTCGACGAAGTCCTGCTCGCGGTAGTCGATCGCGATGTCCGCACCCAGCTCGGTGCACCGGGCCAGCTTCGCCGCGCTGCCCGCCGTCACCGCGACCCGGGCGCCGACCGCCTTGGCCAGCTGGATCGCCATCGTCCCGATCCCGCTGGCGCCGCCGTGCAGCAGCACCGTCTCGCCCGGCCGCAGGTGCGCGGTGAGGAAGACGTTGGACCACACCGTGCAGGCCACCTCCGGCAGCGCCGCGGCCTGCTCGGGGCTCAGCCCCTTCGGCAGCGGCAGCAGCTGCCCGCTCGGCACCGCGACCCGCTGGGCGTAGCCGCCGCCGGCCAGCAGCGCGCACACCTCGTCGCCGACGGCCCAGCCGGCCACGCCCGGGCCGAGGGCGACGATCCGCCCGGCGCACTCCAGCCCGGGGTAGGGCGAGGCGCCGGGCGGCGGGTTGTAGAAGCCCTGCCGCTGGAGCAGGTCGGCGCGGTTGACGGCGGTGGCCGCCACCTCGACCAGGACCTCGCCCTCGCCGGGCACCGGGTCGGGGACCTCGGCCCACACCAGTGCCTCGGGGCCGCCGGGTACGGGAATCGTCATCGCATGCATGCCCCGAACCTACTGCGCGTCACGCCGGTCCGGGGCTCAGGCCCCGCCCCGCGCGGCCGACTTGATGACGATCACCCGGTCGGTGAGCTGCAGCACGGCGGCCTCCGGCTCGGTGTAGTTGAGCACCCGCCGGCCCCGCACCACCGCGACCACCAGTTCCTCGCACTCGCGCGGGCTGTGCCCCGCCTCGGCCCGGGTGACCGGGCGCTCGACCACGTCCAGCCCGTTCCCGTACGTCAGCAGGTCCTCCATCACCGCCCCGGCGTGCGGGCTGAGCATCGACAGCCCGAGCAGCCGCCCGGCCGAACTGGAGCTGGTGACCACGACGTCGGCGCCGCTCTGCCGCAGCAGCGGTGCGTTCTCGTCCTCCCGCACGGCCGCGACCACGGTGGCGCCCTTGTTCAGCTGCCGGACCGTCAGGGTGATCAGCACCGCCGTGTCGTCCCGCTCCGGGGCGACGACGATCCGGGCCGCGGCGGGGACGGCGGCCCGCACCAGGGTGTCGGTCCGGGTCGCGTCGCCGACCACCCCGACCAGGCCGTGCTGCGAGGCGTGCTCGATCACCTTGCGCTGCGGGTCGACGACGACGATCTCCTCCGCCTTCACCCCCTGCCCGAGCAGGGTGTCGACGGCGCTGCGCCCCTTCGTCCCGAACCCGATGACGACGGTGTGCTCGCGCACGGTGGACCTCCAGCGGTTCAACCGCCATTGCAGGCGGGTCCGTTCGGTGAGCACCTCCAGCGTGGTGCCGACCAGGATGATCAGGAACACCACGCGCAGCGGGGTGATCACGAGGATGTTGGCGAGCCGGGCGCCGTCGCTGTACGGGGTGATGTCGCCGTAGCCGGTGGTGGAGAGCGTCACGGTGGCGTAGTACGCCGCGTCCAGGAAGCTGAGTTCGCCGCCCGCGTTGTCGTGGTAGCCGGCCCGGTCGAGGTAGACGATCACCGAGGTGGCGACCAGCACGGCCAGCGCGAGCAGCAGCCGCGAGCCGACCTGCCGGACGGCGGGCGCGCTCCGCCGGGCGGGCAGCACGATCCCGGCGTCCGCCCACGGCTCCGTCCCCGGCGCCGAGATGCGCCTGAGCCGACTCATCCGCCCACCCCTCGGACGTACTCCCGCTGCCCGCTCACGGTGCCCCCACCAGCTCGACGGCCTCCCCCGCACCCGCCCCGCCGGGCGGCACGACGGCCAGCGCCTCGGCCCGGGCGAGGCCGCGCAGCATCGCGGGCCCGTCGAAGGCGAGCGGCGCCACGCCCGCGGCGGTGCGCCGCACCGGCTGCAGCCGGGTGTCCAGCGGGTGCCCGGGCAGCGGGACGGCCGCCACGGCGAGCGCGGGGGCGGTGGCGGCCCGGCCGCCGCGGGCGTGCAGCAGCGGCAGGGCGAGGGTGACCATGCCGGCGACGGCGGCCAGCGGGTTGCCCGGCAGGCCCACCAGGTGGCGCCCGCCGGGGAGTTCGGCCAGCAGCATGGGGTGTCCGGGCCGGACGGCCACGCCGTCCACCAGCAGTCGGGCGCCGGCCTCGGCGAGCGCCCGGTGCAGGAAGTCCACCGGGCCGGCGGCCGTCCCGCCGGTGGTGACCACGATGTCGGCGGTGGAGTGCCGCAGGGCGTCCCGCAGCAGCCCGAAGTCGTCGCGGACGCACCGGACTTCGGTCACCTCGGCGCCGGCCGCCCGCAGCCAGGGCGGCAGCAGCGGGCCGAGCGCGTCCCGGACCAGTCCCGGGCCGGGGATCCCGGTGTCGAGCAACTCGTCGCCGAGCACCAGCAGTTGGACCACCGGTCGGCGGCGCACGGCGAGCCGGTCGTGGCCGCAGGCGGCGGCCAGGCCGAGCACCGCGGGGCCGACCACCGTCCCGGCGGGCAGCAACTCCTCGCCCCGGCGGCACTCCTGGCCGCGTGGGCGGACGTCCTGGCCGGTGGTCAGCTGCTGCGGACCGCGGTCGCGCAGCAGCGTGCCCTCCGCCCGACCGTGCTCGCGGCGCAGTACGGCGGTGGCGCCGGGCGGCAGTTGGGCACCGGTGGCGATCTCCACGGCGTTGCCGTCGGCCAGCGGCGCCACCTCGGTGCGACCGGCCAGCACCCGGCCGGTGACCCGCCAGGGCCCCGGTCCGGCGACCGCCCAGCCGTCCATCGCGGAGGTGTCGAAGGCGGGCAGGTCGGTGAGCGCGCCGAGCGGTTCGGCGAGGACGTGGCCGAGCGTCTCGGCCAGCGGCAGCCCGACCACCGGCAGCGGCCGCAGCCCGGCCCGGCGCGCGGCCTCCCGGGCGCGCGACCAGCTCAGCACGCCTGGTCCGGGAGCGGGGGCGGGGGCGGGAACGGCGGCGGCCACTGCGGTCCGTCCGGCCTCGCTCACGGCTCCCCCGGGCCGTCGGCCGGCTTCCACCGCTCGGCGAGCGCCGTGGTCCGCCGGGCCGCCTCGGCGACGGCCGCCGACCCGCCGCCCTGCTGCGCGGCCGCGTAGCCGATCAGGAAGGCGGTCAGCGGCGCGGCGGGCCGGGCCACTCCGTGCGCGACCACCCGGGCCATGTCGAGCAGTCCCCGGACGTCCACGTCCAGGTCGATGCCCAGGTCGGCCTTGACCTCGGCGATCCAGTCTTCCAGCGTGCGCTCCATGCGCCCATGCTGCCCGATCAGCGGTTTCCCCGGGGTGTTCGCCCCGTGTGCGGCGCGCGTCGTTTCCCGCACGCCCCGGGGCCGGGGCCGGTGAGCCCCGCTCAGGAGTCCGGGTGAGCCGCGCTCAGGAGTCCGGACGGGGCCGGCTCAGGACCTCTCCCGTTCCCGGGCCTGCTCCAGGTCCTCCCAGGTGTCGCAGTCGTACGCGACGTTGTCCGTGTCGGCGACGCGCAGCCCGGCCAGCCCGCCGACCAGGCGGCGCAGCGGCTGCCCGGCCGGGTCGCCGAGCCCGGCGAGCGCGGCGCGCAGCGGGGCGGTGCGGTAGGCGGCGGCGAGCGGCTGGTCGCGGCCGCCCGCGTCGACCAGCACGGCGGCTCCGGTGTCCCGGTCGGCCCGGTCGAGGGCGGTGACCAGCCGGTCCACCGTGCGGCGGTCCAGGAAGGGCAGGTCGGCGGCGAGCAGCAGCACGGTGTCCGCGGTGACCAGCTCGAGCCCGGCCGCGACGGCGGCGACCGGCCCGCCGCCGGGCGGCTGTTCCCTGGTCCAGCGGACGCCCTCGCGCGCGGTGGGGCGGGCGGGGCCGACCACCACGGTGGTCCGGGCGCCGGCGCAGGCGGCGAGCACCCGGTCCAGCAGGGTGGTCTCGCCGACGGTCAGGCCGGGCTTGTCGACGCCGCCCAGCCTCCGGGCCGCACCGCCCGCCGGAACGATCACGTCGTACGGCGTCGTCATGCGGCCAGTATCCCGCCCTATCCGTCCGCCCGGTCGGGCTCGTCCGCCTCGTCCCCGGCCTCGGCGTCCGTACCGGCCTCGGCGGCGGCGGGCTCGGCGGCCCGGGCGGTGTTGGCGGCCGCGCCCAGGTCCAGGAAGGACGGCAGGGTCAGCTCCCCGTACCGCTCGTTCATCGCCGTGACCAGCGCCTCCGGGTCGTCCGGGTGCTCGGCCAGCAGCCGGTCGAAGTCCCGCAGGTACTCCCCGGTGAAGGCGAGCACCCGGGCCGCGTCGTCGCCCTGCTCGGGGGCGCGGTGCCCGGCGATCACCCGGTCCACGCCGAGGTCGGCGATCCGGCCGAGGTTGTGGCCCCAGGTGGTGCGCTGGGCCGGGGTGGTGTCGGCGGTCCACACGTGGGTGCCGTTGCAGGCGAAGTCCCCGGCGATCACGGTCCGGATGCTCGGCACGTGGACGACCGTGGACTCCCCGCAGTCGGCCTGGCCGAGCAGCAGCACCGGGATGACCTGGCGGTCGAGCATCAGCGGCTGCGGCAGCAGCGGGGCGGGGACCAGCGGGTGGTCCGGGATGTCGTCGCCGTAGACCGGCTTCCACTGGGCGACCTTCGCCGCGACGGTGCGCCGGATGCCCTCGACCACCGCCGGGGCGGCCAGCAGCTGGGCGTCCGGGAAGAGCCGGAGCACCTCCTCGGCCCCGAAGTAGTGGTCCGGGTGCTGGTGGGTGACCAGGATGGCGAGCAGCCGGCGGCCCTTGCCGGCGACCCATTCGGCCAGTTCGCGCCCGGCGCTGCGGGTGAGCTGGGCGTCCACCAGGATCGCGGTCCGCTCGCCGAGGATCAGCGTGGAGGTGGTGAAGAAGGCCGATTCGGGCCCGGTGAAGACGGCGACCTCCAGCGGCGGGGCGGGCCGTTCGGCGTCACCGGGGGCCCCGGCCGCGACGGGCTCGGCGTCCACCCGTTCCGCGTCGGCGCTCTCCTCGGGCGGGGACGTCGTCACGGGCTGCTCCCTCTGGTCGGCGGTCGGACTTCCTGCGCCCTACAGCATGGGAGCACCGGCCGCCGATTGCGCGGAAGGCGCGCCCGGCGGGGCGCGCCTTCAGACGCACGTCACACCGCGGCCCGGGCGGCGAGCTCCTTGCCCCGGGCGGCGGCCAGCTCCAGGGCCTTGGCCTTGGACTCGGCGGCGACCGGGACGAACTCGGCCAGCGCCGGGACGGCGGCCGCGAGGGTGAACTCCGGGACGATGAAGTCGACCTCCAGCCCGAGTCCGCCGGCCAGCACCTTCTCCAGGTAGGTGGTGACGAACTCGAACGGCTCGCGCGGGGCGCCGGGCGCGTAGGAGCCGCCGCGGGAGGCGACCACGGTGACCGGGGTGCCCTTGGCGGAGGGGTTCTCGCCGGCCGTGCGGCCCATCAGGATCACGTGGTCCAGCCAGGCCTTGAGGGTGGACGGGATCGTGAAGTTGTACATCGGGGCGCCGATCACCACCGCGTCGGCGGTCTCCAGCTCCACCATCAGCTTCTCGCGCAGCGCGAAGGCGGCGGCCTGCTCGGCGGTGCGCGCCTCGGCCGGGACGAATCCGGCGGTGTGGCCCGTGGCGTCCAGGTGCGGGATCGGGTCGACGGCGAGGTCGTGGTGGATCACCGTGCCACCGGGGTGCTCGGCCTCCCAGGCGGCCCGGAAGGCGGCCGTGACCTCACGGGAGACGGAGCCCTCGGTGAAGGCCGAGGAGTCGATGTGCAGGAGCGTGGGCATGGCTGACCTCCAGAGTATTAGTAGCTGCCGTTTCCTCCGCAGCTGCAAGTACGGTAGCAGCTTACTTTTCTGCAGTCACTAGTGCCGAGTCGAGTACGCTGGATCCATGGCCGAGCACGAGGTAGTGACCGACGCAGTCCCGACCGAGGTCGACGCGTGCACCGCCCCTGCGGTCCGCGGCGGCTGCCGCAGCGTCGACCTGGCCCTCAACCGGGTGTTCACCCTGCTCGGCAAGCGCTGGACCGGCATGCTGCTGGGCGTGCTCAACAACGGCGGCCCGGCCTACTTCTCCGAGCTGCGCCGTGCCGTCCCGGGCATCAGCGAGCGGATGCTCTCCGACCGGCTGACCGAACTGACCGAGGCCGGGCTGGTCGTCCGCGAGGTCGACCCGGGCCCCCCGCTGCGGGTCAGCTACCGGCTCACCGAGGGCGGCGTCGCCCTGAAGCCGGCCCTCACCGAACTGGCCGTCTGGGCCGACCGCTACCTGCCGGAGAGCGCCCTCAAGGGCGGCTGCTGACCGGCCGCACCCCGGCCCGCCCCCGGGTACGGACCCGCCCCCGGGTACGACGAAGGGCCCGTCCGCCGTTCCCCGGCGGACGGGCCCTCCTCACGATCAGCGGCGGATCAGCTGCGGATCAGCGCTTGGCGGCGCCGCCGCGCGCCCGGGCCACCCGGTCGGCGAGGCCCCAGGAGGTCACCCGCCAGAGCGCCTCGACCACGATGCTGCGGCTCATCTTGGAGGCGCCGAGCTCGCGCTCGACGAAGGTGATCGGCACCTCGGCGACCTTGAAGCCGGCCTTCACCGTGCGCCAGGCCAGGTCGACCTGGAAGCAGTACCCGGCCGAGGCCACCTCGTCCATGCCCAGGCCCAGCAGGGTCTCCTTGCGGAAGGCCCGGTAGCCGCCGGTGACGTCCCGGATCGGCACGCCCAGCATCAGCCGCGAGTAGGTCGAGCCGCCGCGCGAGAGCAGCAGGCGCGACTTCGGCCAGTTCACCACCCGGCCGCCCGGCACCCAGCGCGAGCCGAGCACCAGGTCGGCGCCGCGCAGCGCGCTCAGCAGCCGGTCCAGTTCCTCGGGCTGGTGCGAGCCGTCCGCGTCCATCTCGACCAGGACGTCGTAGCCGTTGTCGATGCCCCAGCGGAAGCCCGCGAGGTAGGCGGCCCCCAGGCCCTCCTTGCCCTTGCGGTGCATGACGTGGACGTTCCCGTCCTCGGCGGCCAGCTTGTCGGCCAGCTCGCCGGTGCCGTCGGGGCTGTTGTCGTCGGCGACCAGCACGTGGGCCTCGGGCACCGCAGCACGGACCCGGCCGACGATCCGCTCGACGTTCTCCGCCTCGTTGTAGGTCGGGATGATCACCAGGACCCTGCCGAGATCAGCAAAACTCTGCTGGTTCACGGTCACGTACAAACCTCTCGGCCGATGGCGGGGAGTGTCAGAACACCGTCGCCCGCACTCTGGAACGCGGCCCCGCCGACAGCCCGCCGACGGGATGACCACGGTGGGGAATGCTGCGGGGGGCGGAGACTACTGCGTCCTGGCATCCTACTACCGCGCCCGGGAACCGCCGGTCGGACCACTGCACTCCCACCGGATGCCCACCGTTTCCCCGCGGGCGACCACCGTCGGCTAGGGTCGATGCCCTTGCCCGTGCCCGGACCGCCCGCACCGGCGGGCCCGCACCGGCGATCCGGACTCGGGACGTCCGGGGGCCGCCCCGTCAGCGAAGGAGTAGGACCGCGCGCATGGACAGGCTCGTCAACACCGTCCGCCCGTACGCCTGGGGGTCGCTCACGGCCCTGCCCGAGCTGCTGGGCCAGGAACCGACCGGCGAACCGCAGGCCGAGCTGTGGATGGGCGCCCACCCCGGCGACCCGTCCCGCGCCGACCGCGGCGACGGTCCGCGGCGACTCGACGAGCTGATCGCGGCCGACCCCGAGGGCGAGCTCGGCGCGGCGAGCGTGGCCCGGTTCGGCCCCGGCCTGCCGTTCCTGTTCAAGGTGCTCACCGCGGGCCTCCCGCTGTCCATCCAGGCCCACCCCACGCTGGACCAGGCCCGGGCCGGCTTCGCCGCCGAGAACGCCCTCGGCATCCCGCTGGACGCCCCCGGGCGGAGCTATCGCGACGACAATCACAAGCCCGAAATGGTGTGCGCGCTGGGCGAGTTCGAGGGCCTGTGCGGCTTCCGCCGGCCCGCCGAGGCGGCCGCGCTGATGACCGCCCTCAAGGTGCCCGGGCTGGACCCGCTGATCGCGCTGCTGACGGTCGAGGAGACCGCCGGCGCCGAGGCGGAGGCCGGGGCGCTGCGCGCCGCGCTGGCCGCCCTGCTCACCATGGACGACGCGACCGCCGAGCGGACCGTCCGGGAGACCGTCGCCGCGCTGGCCGGGACGGACCGGGACGGCGAGCACGCCCCGTACGCCCGGATCGCCGAGGACTTCCCGGACGACCGCGGCGTGATCGCGGGCATGCTGCTCAACCACTTCCGGCTGCGGGCCGGCGAGGCGCTCTACCTGGGCGCCGGGGTGCCGCACGCCTACCTGTCCGGCGTCTGCGTGGAGCTGCAGGCCAACTCGGACAACGTGCTGCGGGCCGGCCTCACCCCCAAGCACATCGACGTCCCGGAGCTGCTGAAGGTCGTGCTCTTCGAGCCCGGCGCCCCCGAGCTGGTGCACCCCGTCCGGGTCGACTCCACCCCCGGCGAGCAGCTCTACCCCGTCCCGATCGACGAGTTCCGGCTGTCCCGCTTCGCACTGGACGGCACGGAGCGGGAGATCGACGGCCGCACCCCGCAGATCCTGCTCTGCACCGAGGGTGCCGTGCGGCTCACCGCCGCCGACGGCGAGGTGCTGGACCTGGCCCGCGGCCAGTCCGCCTTCCTCCCGGCCACCGGCGCCCCGACCCGGCTCTCCGGCACGGCCGGCACGCTCTTCCGCGCCACCGTCACGGTCTGATCCGCGCCTGAGTCGCGCCTGTTCCGCCCCCGCACCGGCCCGGTGCGGTGCGGCGGGCCGGTCGGAAACTCGCTTGCCCCGACCGCCGGTCACCGCTGGACTGTCGCGGGCGCCACGAACCGTGGGGCCGCACCCAGGGGAGGGCACAACAGCGATGGAAATCCGTTCCACCACCGAGAAGGACCTCGACGTCTTCGTCGACACCGTCCACACCGCGTTCGGCCGCTTCCCGGAGACCCCGGCCGAGGACGGCAGCGGGGTCTGGTGGTCGGCGGTCGAGCCGGAGCGCGGCCTGCTCGCGGTGGCGCCCGACGGGCGTCCGGTCGGCACCGCCGCCGCGTACTCCTTCGAGCTCACCCTGCCCGGCGGGGCCGTCACCCCGGTCTCCGGGGTGAGCTGCGTCGGCGTCCTGCCCACCCACCGCCGCCAGGGCGTGCTGACCGCGATGATGCGGCGCCAGCTCGCCGACCTGCGGGCCCGCGGCGAGTTCCTCTCCGTACTGCTGGCCTCCGAGCCCGTGATCTACGGCCGGTTCGGCTACGGCCCGGCGACGTACACCGGGCGGCTGACGGTGCCGCGCCGCCGGGCCGCCCTCGCCGCCCCGCGGGCCGGCGGCGCGGACTCCGGGTCGGTCGAGGTGCTGCGGAGCGCCGACTGCCGGGACCTCCTGGAGGAGCTCTACGACCGGTACCGCCGCGCCCTGCCCGGCGCGCTGTCCCGGCCGCACCGCTGGTGGGCCCGGGCCGCGGGCCAGCCCCCGCTCACCCCCGCACCGCGCTACATCGCCCTCCACCGGGACGCCGACGGCGCCCCGGACGGCTACGCCAGCTACTCGCTGGACGGGAACACCCTGATGGTCGACGAGACCATCGCCGTGGACGACGCCGTCACCTCGGCCCTGGCGCGCTTCCTGCTCGGACACGACCTGATCAACGAGGTCGTGTTCAAGCACTTCACCGCCGAGCACCCGCTGCGCTGGCAGCTCGAGGACTTCAGCGCCGCCGAGGTGGGCAGGAGCACCGAGTGGCTCTGGGTCCGGCTGCTGGACGTCCCCCGGGCGCTGACCGCGCGCGGCTGGCTCACCGACGGCGAGCTGGTCCTCGACGTCGAGGACCCGTTCCTCGGCGAGCGCGCCCGCCACCTGCTGACCGTCCGGGACGGCAGGGCCGAGTGCGTCCCGACCGACCGGGAGCCCGACCTCTCGCTGGACGTCCGGGACCTCGGCGCCGTCTACCTCGGCGGCACCCCGGTGAGCACGCTGGTGCGGGCCGGGCACGTCCGGGCCCACCGCCCGGAGGCGGCCGCCCTGGCCGACGCCCTGTTCCGCGCCGAGCGCACCCCGCACTGCCTGAACTGGTTCTGAGCCTCCTCCCCCGCCCGGTCCCGGTCAGTGCCGGGGCTGGGCGGGGGCCCGGAGGTCAGTCCCGGGTCATGTCGACGAAGCGCGAGTAGTGGCCCTGGAAGGCCACCGTGATGGTCGCGGTCGGACCGTTACGGTGCTTGGCGACGATCAGGTCGGCCTCGCCCGCGCGCGGGGACTCCTTCTCGTAGGCGTCCTCGCGGTGCAGCAGGATGACCATGTCGGCGTCCTGCTCGATCGAGCCGGATTCACGCAGGTCGGAGACCATCGGCCGCTTGTCGGTGCGCTGCTCGGGACCACGGTTCAGCTGGGACAGCGCGATGACCGGGACTTCCAGCTCCTTGGCCAGCAGCTTGAGGTTTCGGGACATGTCCGAGACCTCCTGCTGGCGGTTCTCGGCCCGGCGGGAGCCGCCGGACTGCATCAGCTGGAGGTAGTCGATGACGATCAGCTTGATGTCGTTGCGCTGCTTGAGCCGGCGGCACTTGGCCCGGATCTCCATCATCGACAGGTTCGGCGAGTCGTCGATGAACAGCGGCGCCTCGCTGACGTCCGGCATCCGGCGGGCGACCCGCGTCCAGTCGTCGTCCGTCATGTTCCCGGAGCGCATGTGGTGCAGCGCGACCCGGGCCTCGGCGGAGAGCAGGCGCATGGCGATCTCGTTGCGGCCCATTTCGAGCGAGAAGATCACGCTCGGCAGCTTGTGGTGGATCGAGCAGGCCCGGGCGAAGTCCAGCGCCAGGGTGGACTTTCCCATCGCGGGGCGGGCCGCGATGACGATCATCTGGCCGGGGTGCAGCCCGTTGGTGAGCGCGTCGAAGTCGGCGAAGCCGGTCGGCACGCCGGACATCTGGCCGTTGCGGGAGCCGATCGCCTCGATCTCGTCGAGGGCGCCCTCCATGATGTCGGCGAGCGGTGCGTAGTCCTCGTTGGTGCGCTGCTCGGTGACGGCGTAGATCTCCGCCTGGGCGGCGTTGACGATCTCGTCCACGTCGCCCTCGGCGGCGTAGCCCATGCCGGCGATCCGGGTGCCGGCCTCGACCAGCCGGCGCAGCACCCCGCGCTCGGCGACGATCTGGGCGTAGTACTCGGCGTTGGCCGCGGTCGGGACGGAGTTGACCAGGGTGTGCAGGTAGGCGGCGCCGCCGACGCGCTGCAGCTCGCCGCGCTTGGTGAGCTCGCCGGCCACGGTGATCGGGTCGGCCGGCTCGCCGCGGGCGTACAGGTCGAGGATCGCGCCGTGCACCATCTCGTGCGCGGGCCGGTAGTAGTCGGCCGGCTTGAGCACCTCGACCACGTCGGCGATGGCGTCCTTGGACAGCAGCATGCCGCCCAGGACGGACTGCTCGGCGGCGAGGTCCTGCGGGGGGACGCGCTCGAAGCCGTCGACGCCGCCCTGGCCCTCGTCGTCCCGGCGGTCGTCCCGGCCGCCGCCCTTGCCGTTCTTGCCGCCCCTGAAGTCGCCGCCGCCCTTGCGGAAGCCCTCGCCCTTGCCGCCGCCCTGGCCACCGCCCTGACCGCCGCCGCCCTGGCCACCGCGGTTGCGGGTGACCGGCAGCCGGTCGCCGGGACCGTCCGGGAAGGGGGCGTCGTCGAAGGCGCCGGCCGGGAAGGGGTCCTCGGCGTTCTGCCAGTCCTCCTCCGGCGGCGGGGCGTCGTGGTCGTCGTACTGGGGGCCGGTCACGCGTGTTCCCCGATCAGCGAGTGGTGCGAAGTTGGAGCGGGCCTTGCCGGTGGCTGGGTGGAGCGGAGTCGCTCCTCTTTGTACGCCACGGCTCCGACAAATCGGACGCCGGGAGCGGTGGGAGTGTCGGGTGGAGGGCCCACGCTAAGGCGCCGGACGCCCTGGCGCCAAGGCGGTTATCCACAGGGGGTGTGGACGAGCGGCCCTCTGCTGTGGAGAACTGCCGCAAAGCTGTGGACACCCCTGTGGAAGCTCCTGTGGATAACCGGACGATCGCTCCACCGTCAACCTGTTGACCTGCGATTACCTCTTCCGGGGCCTGTGCATGAGAAATTCTTCACACACCGCCGAACGGCTGTGGGCGCGGACCGGGCGGAGCTCGCCGCCCATAGGTTCGAGTAATGACTGAATAGGCCATTGGCCTCTTACCTGTGGATGAGTACCCTGGAGCGCATGAGCACCGCCCCCGCCGAGCCCTCCAGACGCAGCCCCGACGAGCCCGACCCCGACCGCCCCGGCCGCAACCGACGCAGCCACGACCGCGAGATCCTCGCCCTGGCGGTGCCCGCCTTCGGCGCGCTGGTCGCCGAGCCGCTGTTCCTGATGGCCGACTCCGCGATCGTCGGCCACCTCGGCACCCCCCAGCTCGCCGGGGTGGGCGTCGCCTCCGCCGCCCTCACCACCGCGACCGGGGTGTTCGTCTTCCTCGCCTACGCCACCACCGCCGCGGTCGCCCGCCGGATCGGCGCCGGGGACCGCCGGGGCGCCGTCCAGCAGGGCGTCGACGGCCTCTGGCTCGCCCTCGGCCTGGCCGTCCCGGTGGTCCTGCTCACCCTGCTGCTGGCCCCCTGGGCCGCCGAGGTGCTGGGCGCCTCGCCCACCGCGGCGCCGTACGCCGTGACGTACCTGCGGATCAGCTCCCTGGGCATCCCGGCGATGCTGCTGGTGCTGGCCGCCACCGGGGTGCTGCGCGGCCTCCAGGACACCCGTACGCCACTGCTGGTGGCCGTCGCGGGCTTCACCGCCAACATCGGCCTGAACGCCGGCCTGGTGTACGGCGCCGGGCTCGGGGTGGCCGGCTCGGCCTGGGGCACCGTGCTGACCCAGACCGGGATGGCCGTGGTCTACCTGGTCGTGGTGGTCCGCGGCGCCCGCCGGGAGCGGGCCTCGCTGCGGCCGGACCCAGCGGGCATCCGGGCCGGGGCCAGGGCGGGCGGCCCGCTACTGGTGCGCACGGTCAGCCTGCGCGCGGTGCTGATGATCGCCACCGCGGTGGCCGCCCGGCTCGGCGACGACCAGGTGGCCGCGCACCAGATCGCCATGACGCTGTTCAGCTTCCTGGCCTTCGCACTGGACGCCATCGCGATCGCCGGCCAGGCCATCATCGGCCGCTACCTGGGCGCCTCGGACGTCCCGGGCGCCCGCGCGGCCACCCGGCGGATGGTCGAGTGGGGCCTGGGCTCCGGGGTGCTGCTGGGCCTGCTGGTGGTGCTCGCCCGCCCGCTGTACGTCCCCCTGTTCACCCCCGATCCGGTGGTCCAGGGGCAGCTGCACACGGCCCTGCTGCTGCTCGCGCTCTGCCAGCCGGTGGCCGGCCTGGTCTTCGTGCTGGACGGCGTGCTGATGGGCGCCGGGGACGGCCCGTACCTGGCCCGGGCGGCGCTCGCCACCCTGGCGGTGTTCGTCCCGGCGGCCCTGCTGGTGCCGGCCACCGGCACCGGGCTGGCCGGGCTGTGGTGGGCGATGAACCTGTTCATGCTGGTCCGGGCGGTCTTCCTGGTCGCCCGCGCCCGCGGCGGCCGCTGGCTGGTCACCGGGGCCGTGCGCGGCTGACGGAGCCCGGGAACGACCGAGGGCCGGACCCCCCGTGGGGAGTCCGGCCCTCAGGCCAGTGCTACGGAACTCAGGCAGCCACGACGGCGACGTCGAGGTTGGCCACGACGTCCGAGTGCAGCTTGACCGAGACCTTGTGGGTGCCCACGGTCTTGATCGGCGAGGCGATCGCGACGGCGCGCTTGTCCACAGCCGGGCCGCCGGCGGCCTTGATGGCCTCGACGACGTCGGCCTGGGTCACCGAGCCGAACAGACGGCCGGCGTCGCCCGAGCGAACGGCCAGCTTGACCTGGACGCCCTCGAGCTTGCCCTTGACGTCGTTGGCGGCGTCGAGGGTCTGGATCGCGTGGATCTTGCGGGCGCGACGGATCGCGTCGACGTCCTTCTGGCCACCCTTGGTCCAGCGGATGGCGAAGCCACGCGGGACCAGGAAGTTGCGGGCGTAGCCGTCCTTGACCTCGACGACCTCGCCGGCGGAGCCGAGACCCGGAACCTCGTGCGTGAGGATGATCTTCATTACTCGGTCACCCTCTCTTAGCGCGCGGTGCTGGTGTAGGGCAGCAGCGCCATCTCACGGCTGTTCTTCACGGCCGTGGCGACGTCACGCTGGTGCTGGGTGCAGTTGCCGGTGACACGGCGGGCACGGATCTTTCCGCGGTCGGAGATGTACTTCCGCAGCAGGTTCGTGTCCTTGTAGTCAACGTAGTTGACCTTGTCCTTGCAGAAGACGCAAACCTTCTTCTTCGGCTTGCGAGCAGGCGGCTTCGCCATGGTGTGCTCCATTTGGGGTTCACGGCCCGACCGGCGTCCGGGGACGCCTGCGGCCGGGCCGCACGAAATCTGTCAGCTCTTAGAACGGGGGCTCTTCCGAGTAGCCGCCGCCGGACGGGGCGCCGCCCCAGCCGCCGCCGCCCTGGTTTCCACCGGAGGACGGAGCGCTGGACGCCCACGGGTCGTCGGAGGGGCCGGACTGGCCGCCGCCGGAGTTTCCACCCCAGCTGCCGCCGCCCTGCTGGCCGCCACCGCCGCCGCCGTTCCAACCGCCCTGGCCGCCACCCTGCTGGCCGCCGAAGCCGCCACCGGGGGCGCCGGACCGGTTGGCCCGGGTGACCTTCGCGGTCGCCGAGCGCAGGCTCGGGCCCACCTCGTCGACCTCGACCTCGAAGACCGTCCGCTTCTCGCCTTCCTTGGTCTCGTAAGACCGCTGGCGCAGTCGGCCCTGCACGATGACGCGCATGCCGCGCTGCAGCGACTCGGCCACGTTCTCCGCCGGCTGCCGCCAGACGTTGCACGTGAGGAAGAGGCTCTCGCCGTCCTTCCACTCGTTCGTCTGACGGTCGAAGGTGCGGGGGGTGGACGCGATGCGGAACTTCGCGACCGCCGCACCCGACGGGGTGAAGCGCAGCTCGGGGTCGTCGACGAGATTGCCGACGAGGGTGATGACGGTCTCGCCTGCCATGGTGGTGATGACCTCTCGGGAAGATGTCCGTTCACCGCTGTTTCACGTGAAACAGCGGACGCGAGCTACCCGAGACCCGAAGGCCTCAGAGGTGGCTCAGTGGGTGTCCGGGCGCAGGACCTTGGTCCGCAGAACCGACTCGCTCAGGCCCATCTGGCGGTCGAGCTCCTTGACGACCTCAGGCGTGGCCTTGAGGTCGATGACCGAGTAGATGCCCTCGGACTGCTTGTTGATCTCGTAAGCCAGACGGCGACGACCCCAGGTGTCGACCTTCTCCACCTTGCCGCCGGCGTTGCGGACGACGGTGAGGAAGTTCTCGATCAGGGGGGAGACAGCGCGCTCCTCGACCGAGGGGTCGAGGATGACCATCAGCTCGTAGTGACGCATGAGTAACCCACCTCCTTTGGACTCAGCGGCCACGGTCTCTCCGTGGCAGGAGGGTTGTGCGTAGCGTCGGCACCGGCGCGGTGACGACTCCGGCCACCGTAGCGGCCGGGTCGGACAGTCGGGCCCCGCCGACCCGGAAGAGGGCGCAAGGGGGCACAACTACACCAGTGCAGACGGCACAGCCTACCTGCACCCGGACGGCCGAACAAAACGCATAGGGGTTGTGAGACGGACCCAACCGCCGCAATCTGGACGGAACGGGATTCCTGCCCGTTCGTCTCCACGCCAGGAGGTGGGACACATGGCCCAGTCCGTCCACCGCATGCCCGCCCTCACGCTGAACACCGACGGCCACCCGCACCCCCGCGAGAACACCCTGGTGGCCCTGACGGCCGTCCTGGGCGTGATCGCCTTCACCACCTCGTTCTTCTACAACCTGCACCTGCTGACCTCGTGGACCGGCCTGGCCGGGATCGTCACCGGCCTGTGGGGCATGTTCGTCTCGGTCACCACCGCCGAACGCTTCGTCCTGATGATCACGCTCGGCGCCTCCGCGATCGGCTTCTACCTCGGCATCGCCCGCGGCGGCCTCTGGGGC
Source organism: Kitasatospora sp. NPDC058162 (assembly GCF_042884005.1). Classification (NCBI taxonomy): domain Bacteria; kingdom Bacillati; phylum Actinomycetota; class Actinomycetes; order Kitasatosporales; family Streptomycetaceae; genus Kitasatospora; species Kitasatospora sp. NPDC058162. Next base: position 275,866 of record NZ_JBHVUS010000004.1, on the reverse strand, counting down.
TGAGCACCCGGCCCCAGGAACCCCCGGCGCCCCCGTCGCGTATCTGCAAGGAGACAGGTACCCGACGGGGGCGCCGTCGTGCCCGCACCGGCGGGCGCCCGGGCCCCGGACGATAAGGTCAGCCCGAGAACCTGGGGCCGACCGCAGCCCGACCGACGAGGAGCACCGAGCAATGAGCCTGCGCCTGAGGACGATCACCCGCGAGGAGCACCTCGCCTTCATCAGGAGCCGCGCCTCGGCCAGCCACATGCAGGTGCCGTCCTGGGGCGACGTGAAGGCCGAGTGGCGCTCGGAGTCGATCGGCTGGTTCGACGACGCCAACCAGCTGGTCGGCGCGGGCCTGGTGCTCTACCGGCAGCTGCCGAAGGTCAAGCGCTACCTGGCCTACCTGCCCGAGGGCCCGGTGATCGACTGGTTCGACCGCGACCTGGACCGCTGGCTCTCCCCGATGCTCGCCCACCTCAAGTCCCAGGGCGCGTTCTCGGTGAAGATGGGCCCGCCGATCGTCATCCGCCGCTGGAACGCCCCCACCATCAAGGAGGCCATCGCCGCCAAGCAGGCCAAGCGCCTGCGCGACGTCGAGGCCGACTGGTACGAGGCGCGCGCCTTCGAGGTGGCCGACCGGCTGCGCAAGGCCGGCTGGCTGCAGGGCGAGGACGGCGGCGCCGGCTTCGGCGACGTCCAGCCGCGCTACGTCTTCCAGGTGCCGCTGGCCAACCGCTCGCTGGACGACATCCACAAGAACTTCAACCAGCTCTGGCGCCGCAACATCAAGAAGGCCGAGAAGAGCGGCGTCGAGGTCTACCAGGGCGGCTACGACGAGCTGCCGATCTTCCACCAGCTCTACCTGGTGACCGCCGAGCGCGACAAGTTCACCCCGCGCCCGCTGTCCTACTTCCAGCGCATGTGGCAGGCCCTCACCGCCGAGGACCAGAACCGGATGCGGCTCTACATCGCCTACCACGAGGGCGAGCCGCTGGCCGCGACCACGATGCTGGTGGTCGGCGAGCACGTCTGGTACTCCTACGGCGCCTCGGCCAACCACAAGCGCGAGGTCAAGCCGTCCAACGCCATCCAGTGGCGGATGATGCGCGACGCCTACGCCCTCGGCGGCGGCGTGTACGACCTGCGCGGCATCAGCGACACCCTGGACGAGAACGACCACCTGTTCGGCCTGATCCAGTTCAAGGTCGGCACCGGCGGCCAGGCGGCCGAGTACCTCGGCGAGTGGGACTTCCCGCTGAACAAGCTGCTGCACAAGGCCCTCGACCTCTACATGTCCCGCCGCTGAGGAGGCTGCCCCGATGACGCTGTCGCTCTACCTCGACACCGAACGCTGGCGGACCCACCAGCGCACCGTCCTGGCCGAGTTCCCCGGCCTGGTGCCCGTCGCCAAGGGGAACGGCTACGGCCTGGGCAACCACCGGCTGGCCGAGGAGGCGACGCTGCTCGGCACCGGTGTGCTGGCCGTCGGCACCGCGTACGAGGCGGCCGACGCCGCCGAGTGGTACGGCGGCGAGCTGCTGGTGCTCACCCCCTACCGGGTCGGCGAGGAGGTGCTCCCGCTGCCGCACGCCCGGGTGATCCGGACGGTGGCCAGCGTGGACGCGCTGCGCGCGCTGCACGGCGCCCGGGTGGTGCTGGAGTGCATGACCACCATGCGCCGGCACGGCGTCAGCGCGGCCGACCTGCACACCGTCGCCGCCGAGTTGGACGGCGTCTCCTTCGAGGGCCTCGCCCTGCACCTGCCGATGGACCGGCCGGACGGCTCCAGCCCGGTCGAGGAGGTCGTGTACTGGGTGGACACCGCGAAGGCGGCCGGCATCCCGGTGCACACCGTCTTCGTCAGCCACCTGGGCGCGGCCGGCATGGACCAGCTGTCCCAGCGCTACCCGGACACCGTCTTCCGGGCCCGGATCGGCACCCGGCTCTGGCTGGGCGACCACGGCGCGCTGGAGGTCCGGGCCACGGTGCTGGACGTCACCCCGCTGAAGAAGGGCGAGCGCTACGGCTACCGCCAGCACCCGGCGCCCTCCGACGGCCACATCCTGGTGGTCGCCGGCGGCACCGCGCACGGCATCGGCCTGGAGGCCCCCAAGTACGTGGCCAGCATGGGCGCGCGTGCCAAGGGCATCGCCCGGGCCGGTCTGGCGACCGTCAACAAGACCAAGTCGCCGTTCCACTGGGCAGGCAAGCAGCTCTGGTTCGCCGAGCCGCCGCACATGCAGGTCTCGCTGCTGTTCCTGGACGCGGAGACCGCACCCCCCGCGATCGGCGAGGAGCTGGGCCTCCAGGTCCGCCACACCACCACGCACTTCGACCGCGTGGTGGACCGCTAGTCCGGCACGCCGTAGGGCCCGTCCTCGGAGACGGGCCCTCGGGCTACAACCGCTTCTCGGCCGGCTCCGACAGCCGTGGCTCGTCCAGCCACTGCTCGAAGGAGCCGGCCGGCGCGTATCCGGCGTAGCTCTCCTCCTCGTGCAGCCGCCGGGCGGTGCCCAGCGAGAAGGCGTCCGGAGCGCCGTCGAGCACCCCGCCGGAGGGGTCGTCGGTGCCGTCCCAGCGGACCGGGTCGCGGTCCGGGTACAGGGCGTCCCGGACCACCAGCACGACCAGGTAGAGCGTGCCGAGCAGGTGCAGCACGATCGCGAAGTGGTACCAGGACTCGCCGATCCCGTGCTGCTTGGGCCCGGTGACGAAGCCCAGGTGGGACCAGATGCCCAGGGTGTAGAGCACCTCGCAGGCCTGCCAGATCAGCAGGTCGCGCCAGCGCGGCCGGGCCAGCGCCGCGAGCGGCAGCAGCCAGAGCGCGTACTGCGGCGAGTAGACCTTGTTGACCAGCACGAACAGCGCGACCACCAGGAAGGCCAGCTGCGCGAACCGCGGCCGGCGGGGCGCCGAGAGGCCGAGCCACGCTATGGCCGCGCAGCCCACCACCATCAGCACGCCGATGTAGAGGTCGAGGTCGGCCAGCCCCACGCCGCGGCTCTGCATCAGGATCAGCCAGAACGAGCCGTAGTCCTCGCCGCGGTGCTCGCTGAACACGTAGAACGTCGACCAGCCCTGCCAGTTGGCCAGCATGATCGGCAGGTTGACCAGCAGCCAGGCGCCCACCGCGCCGCCCAGCACCACCCGGAACTCGCGCCACTTCCCGGCCCGCCAGCAGAGCACCAGCAACGGGCCGAGCAGCAGCAGCGGGTAGAGCTTGGCGGCGGTGGCCAGGCCGATGAAGACGCCGGCCCAGCCCGGCCGGGAGCCGGACCACCAGGCCATCGCCACGGCGGCCAGGGCGACCGCGAGCAGGTCCCAGTTGACCGTGCCGTTGAGCAGCAGGACCGGCGAGAGCGCGAACAGCATCGCGTCCCAGGGACGACGGCGGTGGGTGCGCGAGAGCGCGACCGCGGCCACCACGGCGCAGGCCATCAGCAGTCCGGCGTTGATCGCCCAGAACCACTGCTCCTGGGCCTGCTCGGTGCCGCCGCCGGGCGTCAGCCAGGCCGCGACCTGCATGAACAGGCCGGTCAGCACCGGGTACTCCAGGTACTGGAGGTCCCCCGTGGTGCCGGGGATCCGGTCCACGTACGGGTGCAGCCCGGCGGCGAAGCCGCGGCCGGAGAACAGGTGCGGGATGTCGCTGTAGCAGGCGTGGATGTACTGCGGCGAGCCCGGCTGGAACCAGGCCTGGTCGTAGCAGGGCAGGTTGTGCGCCATGCCGAGCGCCGAGACCACGATCACCGCCAGCGCCAGCACCCGCACCGGGATCCACCAGGAGACGCCGAGCAGCGCCCGCCGGCCGGGCGGGCCGCCGAACACCTCGCTGCCGGCCGCCGCCACCCGGTCCTCGTCGGCCGGGACGACCACGGTGTTGGCCGGTGGCGCGGCGGTGGCGACGGCTGCGGGGGTGGGCCCTGCGGCGGCGCCGGGCCCGTCCGGGCCGCCGGTTTCGTCACGATCGCTCGACGTCATGCCGGACATCCTGCCGCACCGGATGCGGCGGGACGAGGAGGACCCCGCGGTGGTCCGGTGGTACGGACGGGGCGGGCGCGGCGAATCGTGACGAAACGGCGGTGGCGGCCCTCCGAGGAGGACCGCCACCGCCGTTTCAGCGTTTCACCGGCTCACCGTTTCACCGGCTCACCGGCCGGACCTGGCTACTGCCCGGCCGCTCCGCCGCCTTGGAGGCCGCCGGTGCTGCTCGGGGTCGGCTTGCCGCCGGTACCGCCGGTGCCACCGCCGTTGCCGCCGCCGGGGCCACCGGTCCCGCCGCCGGGGCCGCCGGGCGGCGGCGTCGACGGGCAACCGAAGATGAGGCCGCAACTGGTATCGGTCGGCTTCGGCTTGTGGGTCGGGCTCGGCGGCGGGGTCGGCGGGCAGTCGACGGTCGGCACGCAGCCCGTGCCCTGGGTGGGCTGCTGCGTCGGCGGCTGGTTGGGCTGCTGCGTCGGCGGCTGGGTCTCCGCCGTGGTCGGCGGGGCGGTGGTCGCGGTCTGGGTGGCCGTCGCGGTGGCCGTGGACGGCGCGCCGGAGGAGTCCACCTCGGTGCCGACCTGCTGCGGGGTCGGGAAGTCCATCTTCTTCTCGTTGGCCAGTGCGGCCTTCATGTACCGGGTGAAGATGTCGGTGGGGATGTCACCACCGTGGATGGACTCCTTGCCGCCGGTGCCGTTGAGCGACTCCCGGTCGTGCTTGGTCGGGTCCTCGCGCCACATCGCGACGCTGGTCACCAGCTGCGGGGTGTAGCCGACCCACCAGGCCGACTTGTTCTGGTCGGTGGTACCGGTCTTGCCGGCCACCGGGCGACCCAGGCTGTTGGTCTTCGTACCGGTACCGTTCTTGGCCACGTTCACCAGCACGTCGGTGACGTTGTCGGCCACGGCCGGCTCCAGCGCCACCTTGGGGTCCTTCTTGCCGAAGCCCGGGCGCTCCTTGCCGTCCACCTCGACCTTGGTGACCGAGTAGGGCTCGGCCTCCTTGCCGCTGGCGGCCAGGGTGCCGTAGCCGGTGGCCATCCGGATCGGGCTGATGGTGGAGGTGCCGAGCGGGAAGGTCGCGGTCTTCGGGTCGGCCAGGCTCTCCCGCTTGATGCCCATCTGCACGGCCATGTCGGCCACGGCGGGGCCGCCGACGTCCTGGTTGAGCTGGACGAAGGGCACGTTGTACGACCACTGCATGGCCTGCCGCAGTGAGACGTAGCCGCGCTTGCCGGCGTCCTCGTTCTTCTGCCGGTAGGGCTTGCCGTCGTCGCCGATCACCAGCGAGCCGTCCGGCTTGCGGATCTCGGACATGTCGTCGGCGAGGTAGCGGCTGTCGGCGTTGATCCGCTTCGGCTTGCCGTCGGCGTCCTTCGCGGTCTGCACGCCGGTCTGCATCGCGGTGGCCAGCACGAAGGGCTTGAAGGTCGAGCCGACCTGGACGCCGCCCGCGTTGGCGTTGTTGTCGAAGTGGTTGTTCTCCACGCCGTCGCCGCCGTAGATGGCGACCATCGCACCGTCACCGGGGCGGATGCTGGCGGCGCCGAACTGGACGAAGGTGTCGTTGTTGGGCCGCTTCTGCGGGTCGAGGTTCTCGGCCTTGACGTCGTCGACGGCCTTCTTCAGGGCGTCGACCTTGTCCTTCTCGAAGGTGGTGTAGATCTTCAGGCCACCCTTGTCGATCATCTGCTGGGTGATCGACTTGTCGGTGGACATCACGTACTGGTTGGCGGTGTCGACCAGGTAGCTGATCTCACCGTTCATGTTGGAGCTGGGCTTCAGTGCGATCGGCTCGGGGAAGGTGGTGCACTTCGCCCGCTCCTCCGGAGTGGCGTTGTGGGTGATCACCATCCGGTCGAGGATCCACTTCCACCGCTCCACCGCGCGGTCGTGGTTGGCCGGCTTGGAGGGGTCGTAGTAGTTCGCGCCCTTCAACAGCCCGGCCAGCATGGCGCTCTGGCAGAGGTTCAGGTCCTTGGCGTTGACCCCGTAGTACGCCTGGGCGGCGGCCTGGGCGCCGTTGGCGTTGCGGCCGAACCAGCTGGTGTTGAGGTACCCCTTGAGGATGTCCTCCTTGCGCATCTGCTGGTTGATCTTCAGCGTGATGAAGAATTCCTTCATCTTGCGGGTGAGGGTCTGTTCCTGGCTGAGGTAGGCGTTCTTGACGTACTGCTGGGTGATCGTCGAGGCGCCCTGGGTCTCGCCGCCCTTCGCCATGTTGTAGACGGCGCGCAGCATGCCCTTGGGGTCGATGCCGCTGTCGGTGCGGAAGGTCTCGTTCTCGGCCGAGATGACGGCGTTCTGCAGGGTGGGGTTGATGTCCTGGAGCTCGACGATCTGACGGTTGGTTTCGCCCTTGCGGGTCATCTCCGTGTTGTCGGCCCAGTAGTAGATGGTGTTCTGGTTGTTCACCAGGTCCTTGAGCTGCGGCACCTGGGTGGTCTGGTAGAGGTAGAACACCCCGCCCACGCCCATGGCGAAGAACACCAGGAAGACGCTGAACACCAGCTTCCAGGACGGCAGCCAGCGCCGGACGCCGGTCTTGCCGAAGCGCGGGTAGTCGATGAAGCGCTTCTTGCCGGGGCCCGCGGCGGCCGCGGCGGAAGCGGCGGCGGGACCGCGGCGGCCACCACCGCCCTTACCCTTCTTCTGGGCGGCCTTGCGCATCTCGGCGCGGCCCATCCGGGGTTGTTGGGCGGTCTCCCGGACACCGGGCGGGCGTCGGCGGCCGATCCCTTCCGAGCCCAGTTCGTCGGGGCCGGGGCCACCCCGACGGCCTCCGCCACCCGGCGGCTGCTGCCCGTCACCGCCCGGGTTGGGCGTCCTTCGCCGTCGCTCGCTCATGTTTCCAGCCACTCCTCGCCAGGCCTGGTCGGCCTGAAGGCAGGGTTCCTGTCCGATGCTCGGACCGCCCTAACCCCGGAGGTTGGTCCTCGTGCACACGCGACAGCGTACGCAGCGGGAAAACGCACCTAATCGGGCATCAGCCGCCAATACCCGCAAAACGGCGTCAGATCATTACACGCCCGTTGCCAACCCCACCCGCGCGTCGGCTTGTGATCACATTCACGCGTGCCCCCCTTGCCCGTTCCGGGGGTCGGGTTTACTGTTCTCGATATATCGAGCCGATACATCGAAGCGGTATACCGCCGATGCAGCGGCCGGAGCGAGGGTCGACAGGGAGGAGGACACCGGCAGTGGGCAGGCGCTCAGGAGTGCTGGAGTTCGCCGTTCTCGGTCTGCTCCATGACGCCCCGATGCACGGCTACGAGCTGCGCAAGCGGCTCAACATCCTGCTCGGAGCACTGCGGGCGCTCTCCTACGGAACGCTCTACCCGTGCCTGAAGAGCCTGGTCGCCCAGGGTTTCCTGGTCGAGGACAACCCGGACGTCGAGTACGTCCCGGCCACCGCGCTCAACGGCAAGCGGTCGAAGATCGTCTACCGGCTCTCCCCCGAGGGCAAGCAGCGCTTCGAGGAGCTGCTCGCCGACTCCGGTCCGGAGGCCTGGGAGGACGAGCGCTTCGGCGTCCACTTCGCCTTCTTCGGCCAGACCGACCGGGCGGTGCGGATGCGCGTCCTGGAGGGTCGCCGCAGCCGGCTGGAGGAGCGCCTGGAGCGGATGCGCGGCTCGTTGGCCCGCGCCCGCGAACGGTTCGACGACTACACCGTCGAACTCCAGCGGCACGGCCTGGAGTCGGTGGAGCGCGAAGTCCGGTGGCTCAACGAGCTGATCGAGACCGAGCGGGCCAACCGCACCGGCCGGACCGGGCCCGCCACCGGCGGGAACACCACCGCCGTACCCCACACGACTTCGGACGGCCGTGGCCAGGAGACCGGGTCCCCCGACCCGTCCGGGCCACCGTACGACCGCCCGGGGCGCTCCGCCCAGGAGCGCTGACACCGCGCCAGCCCAGTGCCGCGCGGTAGGAGTGGGCGCCTCGCGCCCGTACAAGCAGTCATTCGAAGAAGCAGGACGAGTGCCGTCGACCTCGACGGCGCTCATGAGATCACAGGGAGCAACCGGAATGGGTTCGGTTCGCGTAGCCATCGTGGGCGTGGGCAACTGCGCCGCGTCGCTGGTGCAGGGTGTCGAGTACTACAAGGACGCCGACCCGGCCGGCAAGGTCCCCGGGCTGATGCACGTCCAGTTCGGTGACTACCACGTCCGTGACGTGGAGTTCGTCGCCGCCTTCGACGTCGACGCCAAGAAGGTCGGCTTCGACCTGGCCGACGCCATCGGCAGCAGCGAGAACAACACCATCAAGATCTGCGACGTCCCGCCGACCGGCGTGACCGTCCAGCGCGGCCACACCCTCGACGGCCTGGGCAAGTACTACCGGGAGACCATCGAGGAGTCGGACGAGGCCCCGGTCGACGTCGTCCAGGTCCTCAAGGACCAGCAGGTCGACGTTCTGGTCTGCTACCTGCCCGTCGGTTCCGAGCAGGCGGCCAAGTTCTACGCCCAGTGCGCCATCGACGCCAAGGTCGCCTTCGTGAACGCCCTCCCGGTGTTCATCGCGGGCACCAAGGAGTGGGCGGACAAGTTCACCGAGGCCGGCGTGCCGATCGTCGGTGACGACATCAAGTCCCAGGTCGGCGCCACCATCACGCACCGCGTGATGGCCAAGCTGTTCGAGGACCGCGGTGTCATCCTCGAGCGCACCATGCAGCTGAACGTCGGCGGCAACATGGACTTCAAGAACATGCTCGAGCGCGAGCGCCTGGAGTCCAAGAAGATCTCCAAGACCCAGGCCGTCACCTCGCAGATCCGCGACCGCGAGCTGGGCGCCAAGAACGTCCACATCGGTCCCTCGGACTACGTGGCGTGGCTGGACGACCGCAAGTGGGCGTACGTCCGCCTCGAGGGTCGCGCGTTCGGCGACGTCCCGCTGAACCTGGAGTACAAGCTCGAGGTCTGGGACTCCCCGAACTCCGCCGGTGTCATCATCGACGCCGTCCGCGCCGCGAAGATCGCCAAGGACCGCGGCATCGGTGGCCCGATCCTGTCGGCCTCCTCGTACTTCATGAAGTCCCCGCCGGTCCAGTACTTCGACGACGAGGCCAAGGAGAACGTCGAGAAGTTCATCCGCGGCGAGGTCGAGCGCTGAGCTGACCGCTCATAACGCGTCATAACGCGCCTCATAACGCGTCCGAAGGGCTCACGATCATCTGATCGTGAGCCCTTCACGTTTCCGCAGCGAATGTTTCACGTGAAACGGTGACCGGTTCCATGGCACCCTGGGCGGGTGGCGATCACCGAGAACGGCAGCACCCACCAGTCCGCGCACCGCGCCACGCTCCTCGGTCTGCTCCGCGGCCGGGACTTCCGCCGGCTGCTGACCGCCCGGGTGCTCTCCCAGCTCTCGGACGGCGTCTTCCAGGTCTCGCTCGCCGCCTACGTGGTCTTCTCCCCCGAGAAGCAGTCCTCCCCCGCCGACATCGCCTCGGTGCTGGCCGTGATGCTGCTGCCGTTCTCGGTGATCGGCCCGTTCGCCGGGGTGCTGCTGGACCGCTGGCGCCGTCGCCAGGTGCTCTACTTCGGCAACCTGGCCCGCTTCGGACTGGGCCTGGGCACCGGCGCGCTGCTCCTGGCCGAGGCGCCGACCTGGCTGTTCTTCGCCTCGGCGCTGCTGGTCACCGCGCTCAACCGGTTCATCCTGGCCGGGCTGTCGGCCGCCCTGCCCCGGGTGGTCGAACAGGACCAGCTGGTCACCGCCAACGCCCTCTCCCCCACCCTCGGGACGGTCGCCGCCGCCATCGGCGGGGCCATCGGCTTCCTGCTGCACCAGGTGATGGCCCCCGGGCCGAAGGCGGACGCCGCGCTGGTCACCGTCGCCTCGCTGCTCTACCTGTCGGCCGCGCTGGCCGCCCGCCGGATGGACCGCGACCTGCTCGGCCCGGACCAGCACGCCGACCGCCCCGCCCTGCGCCAGTCGCTGGTGCGGGCCGCCGTCGGACTCGGCGCCGCCGTCCGCCACCTGGTGCGGGACTGCCGCCCGGCCGTGCACGCGCTGGCCGCCGTCACCGCGGCCCGGTTCTGCTACGGCGTGCTGATCGTGGTCGTGGTGATGCTCGCCCGCTACACCTTCAACGACCCGGCCGACAGCGCCGCCGGACTGGCCACCCTCGGCAAGGCGGTCGCGCTCTCGGCCGCCGGGTTCTTCATCGCCGCGGTGGTCAGCCCCTGGTGCACCCGCCGGCTCGGCCTGGCCGGCTGGATGACGGTCTGCCTGCTCGCCCCGGTGGTCTTCGTCCCCGCGCTGGGCCTGTCCTTCGCCCTGGTGCCCTGCCTGCTCGCCGCCCTGCTGCTCGGGGTGGTCACCCAGGGCACCAAGATCTGCGCCGACACCGTGGTGCAGGAGTCGGTCGAGGACGAGTTCCGGGGCCGGGTCTTCGCCATCTACGACGTGCTGTTCAACGTCGCCTTCGTGGCCGCCGCCCTGGTCACGGCGCTGGTGCTGCCGCTGTCCGGCCGGTCCGTCCCGATGGTGATCGGGGTGGCCGTGGTGTACGGGCTGACCGCGGTCCTCTACCTGCGGGCCGCCCGGCGGTCCGCTCCCCTCCCCGGTGGGGCGCACTGACACCGCGCGGTACCGGAATCGAAACCGTCTCGTCCCGAAATCCGCCGACGACCTCCGGACCGATTGCGTCCGACCCAGTCGCTAAGGTACGTAAACCTGTCGGAACGACAGCACTCGGTCTCGGGGGACGAACTGATGAGCACACCGACCGGCCCGTACGGCCCGCCGCCACCCGCGGCACCGGGCTTCGGTCCGCCCCCACCCGGGTACGCCCAGGCGCCGTACGCCCAGCCTCCGTACGGGCAGGCGCCGGTCCCGCAGCAGCCGTACGCCCCGGGCCCGTACGGGCAGCCGCCGCACCCCCAGCAGCCGCAGCCCCAGGCGCCGTACGCCCAGCCGCCCTACGGGCAGGCGCCGTACGGCCAGCAGCCGCCCGCCGGGCCGTACGGCTACCCGCAGCCCGGCGCGGCCCCCTCGGCGCCGCCCGCCAAGCGCGGCGCCCGCTCCAAGCTGCGGATCGTCGGTGCGGTCGGCGGCTGCGTCGCGCTCGCGGTCGGCTACTTCGTCAGCGGTCCGAGCGTCAGCAGCGCCAAACCCGGCGACTGTGTCCGGGTGAGCGGCTCCCGCAGCGTCGAGATCGTCAACTGCACTGATTCCAAAGCGAATTACAAGGTGCTGTCGAAGTTCACCGGCACCACCGACGTGACCCGCTGCCGGCAGACCCCGCAGACCACCAGCGCCGTCTCGGGCAAGAGCGGCCGCCGCTGGAACAAGACGCGGTACGTGCTCTGCCTCGGCCCCCTGACCCCCACCTCCACCGGCTACCCGCCGGTGAAGAAGTCCTGACCCTTCCACCGCCTTCCTCACTCCGGGGGATCCCTTGTCCGCTCCGCCTCCGCCCCAGATGCCCTACGGCCCGCCACCGGGCGACGGCAACCCGTACGCCGGCGGCGCGTACGGCGCGCCGCCCCCGCCGCCCCCGCCGGGGTACGGCTACCCGGGCCCCCCGCCGCCGGAGCAGCCGTACGGCGCCCAGCCCCCCGGCTACGGGTACGGCTACCCGCCGCCGGCCCCGATGGACGGGGAGAACTGCCGCTTCTGCGGCGGCTTCCCGGCCGTGCGCGCCACCGTCCGCGGCCACCAGGGCCTGCTGATCGCGTTCCGGATGCTGCGGATGCACGGCCCGTTCTGCCGCACCTGCGGAACGGCCACCGTGCGCGACATGTCCGCCCGCACGCTCGTCCAGGGCTGGTGGAGCTGGGTCTCGCCGATCCTGACCGTGATCACCCTGCTGATGAACCTCGGTGCCCACAACCGGATCAAGCGGCTGCCGCCGCCCATGCCGGGCACCCACGGCCCGCAGCTCGACCCGGGCGCCCCGCTGGGCAGCCGCCCGCACATCGCCATGCTGCTGGTGCCGGTCTCCCTGCTGGTCACCGGGGTCCTGCTGGCCACCGGCGTGATCGGCCCGAAGAAGGACTCCGGCGGCTCGGTCGCGCTGCCGACGCCGACCGACACGGTCACCTTCTCGCCGTCGCCGCGGCCGACGACCACCTACGGCTACACCCCGCCGCCGCTCCCGATGCCCAGCTTCACCGTGCCGAGCATCACCCTGCCGCCGCCCGCGACCAAGAACGACGTCGACAGCGCCGGCATCGGCGACTGCCTGCGCAACGAGAACTCCCCCGGCGCGACCGCGGACGAGCACCCGAAGATCACCGTGCTGCCCTGCACCGACCCCAAGGCCCAGTACAAGGTGGTCTACAAGTACTTCGCCACCTCGGACGAGAAGGCCTGCGACAAGCAGCCGAAGGCCGACAGCTCCTACACCCGCACCTACAGCAACCTGCCCGCGCTGAACTACGTGCTCTGCCTCAAGCACATCAACAGCTGAGCGGACGCGAACGCGGCGGTCACCTCCCCGGGCGGGGACGTGACCGCCGCGCGGCGGTTCCGGGGCGTCTCCCGGGTCAGCCCTGCTGCTCGGCCCACCAGGCCCGCAGCGCCGCGACCGCCTCGTCCGGCTCCATCGGCCCGTGCTCCAGCCGCAGTTCGAGCATGTGCTTGTACGCCTTGCCGACCTGGGGGCCCGGCTTGAGACCGAGCAGCTCCATGATCTGGTTGCCGTCCAGCGCCGGGCGGATGGCGTCCAGCTCCTCCTTGGCCTGCAGCTCGGTGATCCGCTCCTCCAGGCCGTCGTAGGTGCGCGACAGCGCGGCCGCCTTCTTCCGGTTGCGGGTGGTGCAGTCGGAGCGGGTCAGCTTGTGCAGGCGCTCCAGCAGCGGCCCGGCGTCGGTGACGTAGCGGCGCACCGCGGAGTCGGTCCACTCGCCGCCGCCGTAGCCGTGGAAGCGCAGGTGCAGCTCGACCAGGCGCGAGACGTCCTCGGTGAGCTCCTTGGAGTACTTGAGCTCGCGCATCCGCTTGCGGGTCATCTTGGCGCCGACCACCTCGTGGTGGTGGAAGGAGACCCGACCGTCCGACTCGAAGCGGCGGGTGCGCGGCTTGCCGATGTCGTGCAGCAGCGCGGCCAGCCGCAGGGTGAGGTCCGGGCCGTCCTGCTCCAGGGCGATGGCCTGCTCCAGGACGGTCAGCGAGTGCTCGTAGACGTCCTTGTGCCGGTGGTGCTCGTCGCTCTCCAGCTGCAGCGCGGGCAGCTCCGGCAGCACGTGCCCGGCCAGGCCGGTGTCGACCAGCAGCCGCAGGCCCTTCACCGGGTGCTTGGCCAGCAGCAGCTTGTTCAGCTCGGCCTGCACCCGCTCCGCCGAGACGATGGTGATCCGCTCGGCCATCGCGGTCATCGCGGCGAGCACCTCGGGCGCCGGGTCGAAGTCCAGCTGGGCGGCGAAGCGGGCGGCCCGCATCATCCGCAGCGGGTCGTCGGAGAAGGACTCCTCGGGGGTGGCGGGGGTGCGCAGCACCCGGGCCTCCAGGTCGTCCAGGCCGTGGTGCGGGTCGACGAAGCCGCGGCCGGGCAGGTCGACGGCCATCGCGTTGACCGTGAAGTCCCGGCGGACCAGGTCCTGCTCGATGGTGTCGCCGTAGGTCACCTCGGGCTTGCGGGAGGTGCGGTCGTACGCCTCGGAGCGGTAGGTGGTGATCTCGATCAGGAAGGAGCCCTCGGCGGTGTCCTTGCGGGCGCCGACGGTGCCGAAGGCGATGCCGACGTCCCAGACCGCGTCCGCCCAGCCCTTGACCAGCTTCAGCACCTGCTGCGGCCGGGCGTCGGTGGTGAAGTCCAGGTCGTTGCCGAGCCGGCCGAGCAGCGCGTCCCGCACCGAGCCGCCGACCAGGGCCAGCCGGTGACCGGCCGCCTGGAAGCGGGTGGCGATCTCGTCGGCGACCGGCGAGACCCGCAGCAGCTCTTGCAAGCCCATCGTCTGGGCCTCGCTCAGGCCTGGGACGACCTGGACGGCGGTGCTGGAACGGTCGGTGCGCGCGGTGGGCTCATTGGCAGTGGACACGGCTCACAAGGGTACGTGCCCCGGAAGGTCAACCGCCCGCGCGTTTTGGGCGTCTCACCCCACAGCCCGCAACACTGCACGCCAGGCTGGATCGTTACCATGCCGGTGGACGAAGCGCGGACACCGGAACCGGGGATGCGGTGTCGCGTGCCGCCGTGCCGACGGATCCCTCCGCGGCAGCAGGGTGGCGTGCAGCGTCGAGCGAGGAACGTCGAGCGGGGAACGTCGGGCGACCGCGCCGGACGGACAGCATCAGCAGCGAGCGATCGAACAGAACGGCGAGGGCGAAGCGAGTGAGTGAGCCGGCACGGCACTCGGGCCTGGGGGCGCACCGACAGCCTGGACGGGCCGCGGGCCCGACCGAACCCCCTGCCGGGGAACGGGGCACCGGCGGCCGTGCCCGCCGGTTCGCCGCCGCCTGCGGGGCGCTCCTGGCCCTGGTCGCGGCCGCCCCCGCCGCGGCGCTGCCGGCCGGCGGCAACATCCGCCCGGCCGCCGACGTCGCGGCCACCGCGGAGTACCCGGTGACGATGACCATCGAGACGGTCACCCCGCAGCTCGCCGTCCAGAACGGCACCGTGTCCATCACCGGTCACGTCACCAACTCCGGCAGGTCCGCCCTCAAGGGCGCCCACGCCGCCGTCCGCAAGCCGGTCTCCAGCAAGCCGCTGCAGCGGCGCAGCGAGCTCCAGAACGTGGCCACCCGGACCACCCCGCGGGGCGACGACGGGACGGAGCTGGACAGCCCGCAGTACGCCCTGCCGGAGCTGAGCCCCGGCCAGAGCCTGCCGTACACCCTGAGCGTCGCGGTGAGCGACCTCGGGCTGTCCGAGAGCGGCGTCTACGAGCTCGCGGTGGACGCCTGGGGCTCGACCGGCGACAACCCGCGCGACCGGGCGCTGGGCATCGCCCGCACCTTCCTGCCCTACTCCCAGGGCGGCTCCGAGGCCCAGCCGACGAAGGTCGCCACGCTCTGGCCGCTGGTGCACGCACCGGTGCTGGCCGCGCAGACCTTCGCCGACGGCGACCAGAACCTCTCGGTGCTGCGCGACGACAGCCTGGCCACCGACCTCGCGCCGGGCGGCCGGCTGTACGAGCTGGTCGACACCGGCGCCAAGCTGAACGGGCTGACCTGGGTGGTCGACCCGGACCTGCTGGACGCCGCGTTCGCGATGACCAAGCCGTACCGGGTGCAGAAGCCGGGCACCGAGCGCTCCGGCAAGTCCGCCAAGGACGAGAACACCGTCTCCCGCCCCGCCTCGGCCGCCGCCGAGGCCTGGCTGAACAAGCTGCGGGCGGCCGTCGCCAAGTCGGGCAGCCAGGTCGTCTCGCTGCCGTACGCCGACCCGGACCTCGCCTCGATCGCGCACAACGGCGCGGACCTGGGCAGCATGGGCACCGCCCTGAACAAGGCGGCCACCGCCGGCCGGCTGACCGTCGAGGGCCGGCTCGCCGTGGACACCCGCTCCGACGTGGCCTGGCCCTACCAGGGCTACCTCGACCAGCAGATCGCCGGCATCGCCCAGCAGGCGGGCAGCAGCCTGGTGCTGGTCAACGGCGCGAGCATGCCGGACCCCGACTCGGTCAACTACACCCCGACCGCGGTGCGCCCGATCGGCAACGGGCAGAGCGCCGTGGTCGCCGACGACACGGTGTCCGCGCCGTTCCAGAAGGACCTCGGCACCCCGAAGGACCAGACCGAGGCGACCCAGCGCTTCCTCGCCGAGACCTACGCGATCACCCACGAGCAGCCGCAGAACCAGCGCGGCCTGCTGGTCATGCCGCCGCGCGAGCTGACCGTCAACACCGCCAAGGCCCTGGCGGGCGCCCTGCAGACGGCCGGCGACAAGTGGCTGGCCCCGGTGAAGCTGGACGCGCTGGCCCAGTCCGCGCCGGACCCGAAGGCCAACACCGGTGTCCCGTCGCCCGCCGACTACCCGACCCAGGCCCGGGCCTCCGAGCTGCCGGCCACCGCCCTGAGCGGCACCGACGACATCCAGCAGAAGCTGGACACCCTGATGCGGGTGCTCACCCTGCCGCAGCGGGTGCGCGGCCCGTTCAGCGCCGCGATGGTCCGCTCGCTGTCCACCGAGTGGCGCGCCCAGACGCCGGCCGGCGAGGACTACCGCGAGGGCGTCGGCGGCTACCTGAACGAGCTCACGACCGCCGTCCAGGTGCCCAAGAAGAACGTGGTCACCCTGGCCGGGAACACCGGCCAGCTCCAGGTCAGCGTGCGCAACGACCTCACCCAGACGGTCACCAACCTGCAGCTGCGGCTCACCTCGGTCCAGCCGAACAGGCTGCGGGTCGGCCTGCCGGAGGAGCTCGTCCTCCCCGCCTCGCAGAGCGTCACCCTGCGCTTCAACGCCGAGGCCCGCAACAACGGCCCGGTCACCATGATCGCCCAGCTGTGGACCACCGGCCCCGACTCGAAGCCCTACGGGAAGGCCCAGACCTTCACCGTCGAGGTCACCTCGGTGACCAACGGGGTGCTGTACGTCTTCGCCGGCGCCGCCGTCCTGCTGGTGCTCGCCGCGCTGCGCTTCGTCCGCCAGCGCAAGCGGCGCGGCGGGCAGCCGCACGAGGACGGCGACCAGCCGGTCGGGGACGGCCCGGCCCAGGACGGCCCGGCGGGCGACGCCGCGGCCGAGCCCGCCGAGCCCGCCGACCCGGGCGCCGCCGCGGACGGGGGTCCCGCACAGACACCGCGCGCCAGCAGCCCGGATGGCCGGGATCGGACCGCCAGTGATGAGAAGGTTGGTCCTTGACACCGCCGACCCCCCGCGATGCCGGGCCGGTCTCCCCCCACAACAGCGAAGAGGTGACATGACCGGGCGCAGCGAGGAGCGGCCGCCGGGCCGCGGTGAGAGCCGGCCGGGCGCCGAGTCGCCGTCCGGCGACTGGTACGTGGCCGACACCTACGCCCAGGACCCGTACGCCGCACAGGCGTACGGGACCGCGCAGGACGGCCAGGACCCGTACGGCCTCCAGACCGGACGGCCCGCCGCACCGCCGCCGCCGGTCACCGCGTACGACGTGCCGCCGCAGCTGCCGCCGCAGGGCGGCGGCTACCCGACCCCGGTGCCGTCCTCGCCGTTCTCGCCCCCGGTGCCCCCCGTGCAGCCCGGCTGGGACACCCCGGTGCAGCCGGGCTGGCCGCAGCAGCAGGCCGCCCAGCCGGCTCCGGCCGCCCCGGCGCACCCCCAGTGGGGCGCCGCCGAGCAGCCCCAGCAGCAGTGGCAGCCGGGCCCGGCGCACTCCGCCTGGGACAGCGAGACCACCGAGTACGTCGGGGTGGACGCGCTGTTCGGCGGCCGCCCGGCCGAGGCCGCGGCCCAGCCGCCGGTCCCCCAGCCCGCGCCGGCCCAGCAAGCCGCACCCGTGCCCCCGGCCTCGGCGGTGCCGCCGGTCGCCCCCGCGCCGTACCCGCCGATGGGCGGCTACCCGGGGCAGCCGCAGCACGGTGGTCCGGACGGGCAGCGGCCCTTCGTGCCGCCGATCGAGTTCGACCCGCCGCTCTCCGAGGAGGAGGCCACCATGCAGGTGGCCGCCGTCGCGGTGCCCCCGGCGGTCGAACCGCTGGCGGACCTCGCCGAGGAGCACGCCGCCCGGCCCGAGGCCGAGCCCGCCCCGGCCTCCGGCGGCGGCGGCAAGGTCGCCAGCCTGCTGAACTCCAGCGCGATCATGGCGGCCGGCACCCTGGTCTCCCGCGGCACCGGCTTCCTGCGGACCATGGTCATCGCCGGCGCGATCGGCATCGCGGTCATGGGTGACTCGTACAACGCGGCGAACACCCTGCCGACCCTGCTGTACATCCTGATCGGCGGCGGCGCGCTGAACGCGGTCTTCGTACCGCAGCTGGTGCGCAGCATGAAGAACGACGAGGACGGCGGGACCGCCTACGCCAACCGGCTGCTCACCCTGGTGATGGTCGGGCTCGGCGGCGTGGTCTTCCTGGCCGTGCTCGGGGCGCCCCTGCTGGTCCAGCTGATCGCCCACCCGATGATGACCAACCCGGCCCGCGCGGACACCACGGTGGCGCTGGCCCGCTACTGCCTGCCGACCATCTTCTTCATGGGCGTGCACGTGGTGATGGGCCAGATCCTCAACGCCCGGGGCCGGTTCGGCGCGATGATGTGGACCCCGGTCCTCAACAACATCGTGGTGATCTTCACCTTCGGCGCCTACATCTGGGTCTACGGCGGCTACAACGGCACCCAGATCACCCCGGAGAACATCACCCCGGAGGGCGTCCGGCTGCTCGGCCTGGGCACCCTGCTGGGCCTGGTGGTCCAGTCGCTGGCGATGATCCCGTACCTGCGGGCCGCGGACTTCCGCTTCCGGCCGCGCTTCGACTGGCGCGGCCACGGCCTGGGCAAGGCGGCCCGGCTGGCCAAGTGGACCTTCTTCTTCGTGCTCGCCAACCAGGCCGGCTACCTGGTCATCACCCAGCTGGCGACCGCCGCCGGCAGCGCCGCCGAACAGGGCGGCCACGGCGGTGTCGGCCTCTCGGCCTTCTCCAACGCCCTGCTGATCTGGCAGCTCCCGCAGGCCGTCATCACCGTCTCGATCATGAGCGCGGTGCTCCCCCGGCTCTCCCGCGCGGCCGCCGACGAGGACGCCGGCGCCGTCCGCGACGACCTGTCGTACGGGCTGCGCACCACCGCGGTGGCGGTCGTCCCGGCGGCCTTCCTGTTCCTGGCGCTCGGCCCGGCGATCGGCCGCTCGATCTACGCGGTCGGCGGCGGCGCGACGGCCCTGGACAACGCGACCAACGTCGGCCTGATGCTCTCGGCCTTCGCGCTCGGGCTGATCCCGTACTCGGCCCAGTACGTGATGCTGCGCGGCTTCTACGCCTACGAGGACACCCGGACCCCGTTCTCCAACACCGTCTGGGTGGCGGTCTGCCAGGCCGGCTTCTCGCTGCTCTGCTGGGTCGCGCTGCCCGCGCAGTGGACGGTGACCGGCATGGCCCTCGGCTACGGCCTCGCGTACGCCGTCGGAGTGACGGTCGCGGTGCCGAAGCTGAAGAAGAAGATCGGCGGGCTGGACACCAAGCGGATCGGCAAGACCTACAGCCGGCTGGCCACCGCCTGCGTCCCGGCCGCGGTGGTCGGCCTCGGCGTCAGTCTGGCGGTCCAGCAGGTGCTCGCCGGCTGGGCGGGCAGCGTACTGTCGGTCCTCCTGGGCGGCGCCCTCCAGATGCTGGTGTTCGTGTTCATCGCGAAGCGCCTGCGGATCGAGGAGATGAACGCCATGCTGGGCATGGTCCGCGGCCGACTGGGCCGCTGACCGTCGAGGCAACCGGCCGGACGGGCGGACACCCTGACCTGGTGTCAACCGGGGCGAGCACCGCCCCGCCCGTCCGGCCCGCACTTCCGGGCCGCCACCAGCAACCCGGCACGTCCGGGCCGCCACGTGGCGGCCCGGTGTCGGATCTGCACCACATCTCTCCACCGGCATGCAACCGAGCGGACCCTTCAGCGGTCGTACCCGGTGGTGAAGAGTGGGCACAATTGTCCTGGAGCACAGGGCGGCCAATCCGCGGGCTCCAGCGACTCTCTCAGCCGGGGCGACACAAGGGGAGGCAGGACCACGGTGGCTGATGGCACCAAGGCGGTCGTCGACACGTCAGCAGCTGACGCGGCGGCGGACGAAGCCGCGCTGGCCGCGGCGATCGACGAGCTCGGCGGCGGGAAGACCGCCCCGGCGAGCTCCGCCGACGCCCCCTCCTCCGCGGACGCCCCCACGGACTCCGCCGAGGCCGACTCCCCGGCCCGCTCCAAGGCCGACGACGAGGACGGTCCGGACGACGCCGACACCGACGCCGAGCCGGCCCCGGAGTCCTCGGAGGCCCAGGAGGCCTCGGTGAGCGAGGAGACCTCGGAGATCACCGCCCCGCTCTCGGTCCACGAGATCGCCGCCGAACTGGCGGCCGGCGCCGCACGGAAGAAACCCGCTCCCGCACCGCAGCCCGCCTCCGACAAGCGCCGCCCCACCGACCCCCAGCCCACGGTCGACCCGCGCGACACCGCCACCCTCCCGCGCACCCTCCCCGCGCCGATGCGGCACAGCGGCGACAAGATCGGCCACCGCTACCTGCTCGAGGAGTGCATCTCCCAGACCGAGACCTTCAGCAGCTGGCGCGCCGTCGACGAGAAGCTGCGCCGGGCCGTCGGCGTCCACCTGATGGCCTCCGGCCACCAGCGCGCCCGCAAGGTGCTGGCCGCCGCCAAGTCCGCGGCCCTGCTCGGCGACCCGCGCTTCGTCCAGGTGCTGGACGCCGTCCAGGAGAACGAGCTGGTCTACATCGTGCGGGAGTGGCTGCCGCACGCCTCCGACCTCGCCAGGCTGCTCGCGAACGGCCCGATGGAGCCGCACGAGGCGTACCAGATGGTCCGCCAGGTCGCCGACGCCGTCGCCGCCGCGCACCGCCGCGGCAAGGCGCACCTGCGGCTGACCCCGCGCTGCGTGCTGCGCACCGACAGCGGCCAGTACCGGATCAACGGCATCGCCGTGGACGCCGCCCTGCGCGGGCTGCCCCCGGAGGACTCCACCGAGGACGCCCAGCGCACCGACACCCGGGCGATCGGCGCCCTGCTGTTCGCCGCGCTCACCCACCGGTGGCCGTACCCCGAGGACCGCTACGACCTCAAGGGCCTGCCCAAGGGCCTGCAGAACGCCGCGCCGGACCAGGTCCGCGCGGGCGTCCACAAGGGGCTGTCCGAACTCGCCGCGCGCGCCCTGTTCGACCACCCGCCGCACCACGCCGAGCCGATCACCACCCCGGAGGAGCTGGTCCGGGCGATCGCCCAGCTGCCCCGGATCCGGCAGCCCGAGCCCGAGCTGCCGGCCTTCCCGGCCCCGCCCCGGCACAACACCCACGCCCTGCCGACCGCGCCCAACCCCACCCGGGTGGCCGACCCGGCGGTCGCCCCGCTGCCGCCCTCCTCCCGGCCGACCGCCGCCCGGCGCACCAAGCGCCGGCTGCGCCGGGTGGTCAAGGCCACCGCCTGGACCGTCGCCCTGGGCGCGATCGGCGTCGCCTCCTGGCAGTTCGTCGGCAGCCTGCGCAACAGCGGACAGGCCGTCGCCACCCCGCAGACCTCGGTCAGCAGCACCGCTCCGAGCAGCGCGCGCCCGACGACCCACACCCCGGTGCCGATCCAGATCAAGGAAGCCTTCTCCTACAACCCGCGGGGCGACTCGCCGGAGTCCCTCTGGCTGCTCCCGAAGGTCTTCGACGGGGACCCGAACACCTCCTGGGTGACCAAGACCTACAACGACCCCTTCGGCCCCAAGCCCCCGTTCAAGGACGGCACCGGCCTGCTCATCGACCTCGGCTCGGTGCAGTCGGTCAGCTCGGTGAACGTCCAGTTCACCGGCACCCACACGGCCGAGCTCCGGGTGCCGAACGCCCAGGCCGCCGCGAATCCGCAGGACGCCCAGCCCGAGTCCTTCAACGTCATGGACAAGAAGACCGGCCCCACCGCCGACTTCACCCTGAGCAGCCCGACGAACACGCGTTACGTCTTGATCTGGATGACCAGCCTGCCGAAGGATACGAGCGGCGGCGGTTACCGCGGTCAGGTCAACGAGGTGAAGGTCTTCGGCTGACCGCAGGCCCGGGCAGACCGGACGACGGCGACAAGGGGTGACAGTGGCGGACGACGACGCGACGCTGCTCGCCCGGCACGTCGCCGGCGACCGGGAGGCCTTCGGCCTGCTGGTGAACCGCCACCGGGACCGCCTCTGGGCGGTCGCCCTGCGTACCCTGGGCGACCGCGAGGAGGCCGCGGACGCCCTCCAGGACGCCCTGGTCTCCGCCTTCCGGGCCGCCCCCGGCTTCCAGGGCCGCTCGGCCGTCACCACCTGGCTGCACCGGATCGTGGTCAACGCCTGCCTGGACCGCGCCCGGCGCAGCGCCACCCGGCGCACCACCCCGCTGGACGAGGACCCCCAGCGGCTGGACGGCCTGGTCGGCACCGCCGAGCCGGCCGACTCCCCGGTGGTCCGGGCCGAGGTGCACCGGGAGCTGACCGCGGCACTCGCCGAACTGCCCCCCGAGCAGCGGGCCGCCCTGGTCCTGGTCGACATGCAGGGCTACCCGGTCGCCGAGGCCGCCGAGCTGCTGGGCGTCCCGGTGGGCACCGTGAAGAGCCGCTGCGCCCGCGGCCGGGCCCGGCTGCTCCCGCTGGTCCGGCACCTGCGCGAGACCGACGACGGAGCCCGCGACGGAACGCACGACGGAGCGCACGACGGGCGGAACGTTTCACGTGAAACACCGGCCCGCCGGGCGTCGGGGCGCGCCGCTCCCGGCCCGTCCGGTGGGGCCCCGCCCCCGCAGGGCGACACCCGGGGGAACCCGACGGGCCCCCGCACCGTCACAGGGACAGGCCCGAGCACCGGCCGCACGATGCTGGAAGGAGACGCGAGCACACGATGACCGCCCCCCTCTCCTCCCCCGCACCCGCCGACGACCACCCCTCCGTCGAGGAGCTGGCCGACCTCGCCGAGGGCCTGGTCGAGCCCGCCGAGGCCGCCCGGACGCTGCGGCGGCACCTGGACGGCTGCGCCGAGTGCCGCGAGACCGCCGAGGCGCTGGCCGAGGTGCGGACGCTGCTCGGCGCCGTCGAGCCCGAGCCGATGCCCGCCGACGTCATGGCCCGGCTGGACGCCGCCCTCGCCGAGGCGGCCCGCACCGCCCCGCGCTCGGCCGCCGAGGCCGCACGGCGCCCGCAGGAGACCCCCGCCACCGCCCACCGGGCGGACCCCCCGGCCCCGCCCGTACGGGCCGCCGCGGCCCCCTCCGCGCCCCCGGCCCGCCCCGCCTCGGCCTCCGGCCCCGGGCGCCCCCGACCGCGCCGCCGCCGGTTCGCCCTGCTGCTCGGCGCGGCCGCCGCGCTGGCCGCCGTCGGCCTCGGCGGAGCCCTGCTGCTGAACCGCGCCGACGCCCCGACCACCACCGCCTCCGCCGCCTCGACGGGCGTCCCCGGCGACCTGAGCGCCCGCACCCCGCACCTGGCGGGCCCCGGCACCGACTACCGCGAGGACCAGCTCGCCGCCCAGGTCCGGCAACTGCTGGACCGGTCCGCCGCCCAGCCCGGACTGCGCGCCACCGGGCCCGCCAAATCCGGCGCCGCGCCCGCCGACGGCGCCGGGCCGGAGCTCGCCGGCCCGGCCTCGCCCGGCGCCTGCACGGCCCCCGACCCGGGCACCCCGCTGGCCACCGACCGGGGCAGCTACCAGGGCTCCCCGGTGGACGTCCTGGTCTACCCGGCCCCCGGCCGGCCCGGCTTCGTGGACGTCTACCTGCGCTCCCCCGACTGCGGCCCGGTCCTCCTGCACCGGACCGTCCCCGGACGCTGAGCGGCCCTTCCCAGCCGCCGGACGGCCGTTCCCATGCGATCGACGACCAGGGCGGCACGCCGCTTCCGGAGTTCGGGCGCCTGGTACTGATCCGCCTGGGAATGCGAGAGACTGGTCAGTCGTTGTCCCGGGCGGCGGAGCAGGACCGCCCTCCCCGCAGCTAACGCGGGTCGCGATGCGAACCAGGAGAAGCAGTGAGCGACGTCCGTAACGTGATCATCATCGGTTCCGGCCCGGCAGGCTACACGGCCGCGCTCTACACGGCCCGTGCCTCCCTCAAGCCGCTGGTCTTCGAGGGGGCCGTCACCGCCGGTGGTGCGCTCATGAACACCACCGAGGTCGAGAACTTCCCGGGCTTCCGGGACGGCATCATGGGCCCCGAGCTGATGGACAACATGCGGGCGCAGGCGGAGCGCTTCGGCGCCGAGCTGATCCCGGACGACATCGTCGCGGTCGACCTCAGCGGTGAGATCAAGACCGTCACCGACTCCGAGGGCAACGTGCACAAGGCCCGCGCCGTGATCGTCACCACCGGCTCCCAGCACCGCAAGCTCAACCTGCCGAACGAGGACAAGCTCTCCGGCCGGGGCGTCTCCTGGTGCGCGACCTGCGACGGCTTCTTCTTCCGCGACCAGGACATCGCGGTGGTCGGCGGCGGCGACACGGCCCTGGAGGAGGCGACCTTCCTCTCCCGCTTCGCCAAGAGCGTCACGATCATCCACCGCCGCGACTCGCTGCGCGCCTCCAAGGCGATGCAGGAGCGCGCCTTCGCCGACCCGAAGATCCGCTTCGAGTGGGACAGCGCCGTCGAGGCCATCCACGGCGACCCGAAGCTGACCGGGGTCACCCTGCGCGACACCACCACCGGCGAGACCCGCGAGCTGGCCGTCACCGGCCTGTTCATCGCGATCGGCCACGACCCGCGCACCGACCTCTTCAAGGGCCAGCTGGACCTCGACGCCGAGGGCTACCTCAAGGTCGACGCCCCGTCGACCCGGACCAACATCGAGGGCGTGTTCGGCGCCGGCGACGTCGTGGACCACACCTACCGCCAGGCCATCACCGCCTCCGGCACCGGCTGCTCCGCCGCGCTGGACGCCGAGCGCTACCTGGCCGCGCTGGACGACGTGGAGAACAAGGCCGCCGTCGCGGTCTGACCCCTCTCCCCCGCCGGCCCCTCCCCCGGCCCGCCCCGACCGAACCCGCGGGGGTGTTCCACGTGAAACACCCCCGCCCCGGCCAGGCAGAAACAGAACGGGCCCGCCCGTTGTTCTTCCTGGCAGCAGCCCTCTCCGTCCGAACCCGAGGAGTCCCCGTGGCCGGCGCCACCACCACCGTCACCGACACGACGTTCAAGTCCGATGTCCTGGAGAGCGACAAGCCCGTACTGGTCGACTTCTGGGCCACCTGGTGCGGCCCGTGCCGCCAGGTCGCCCCGGTCCTGGAGGACATCGCGGCCGAGCACGGCGACAAGCTCACCATCGCCAAGCTCGACGTGGACGCCAACCAGGTGACCGCTGCCGAGTACAACGTGATCTCGATCCCGACGCTGATCCTCTTCAAGGACGGCCAGCCGGTGAAGCAGATCACCGGCGCCCGTCCGAAGGCCGCGCTGCTGCGCGAGCTGGACGGCCTGTTCTAGGTCCCCCGGTCACCGACCGAACGGCGGCGGGGCTCCCCAGGAGGGGAGCCCCGCCGCCGTCGTCTGTCCGGATGCCGCTCAGAACGGCCGCAGGGCCGGCTCCTTCCGCCCGCCGCCCAGCAGCCGCTCCAACGCCCCCTCCACGTCGCCGCGCCAGGAGAGCGTGGTCCGCGCCTCCAGCCGCAGCCTCGGGTAGCGCGGATGCGGCCGTACGGTCTTGAAGCCGACCGCGAGCAGGTGGTCGGCCGGCAGCACGCAGCTGGTCGGCACCCGGCCCGCCGAGCCGAAGGCCTCGATCGCCCGCACCCCGCGCCCCACCAGGTCCTTGGCGACGGTCTGCACCAGCACCCGGCCCAGCCCCTGGCGCTGGTAACCCGGCAGCACCCGGCTGACCATCAGCTGAACGGCGTCCGGCGAGACCGGGCTGGTCGGGAAGGACTGCGAGCGGGGGACGTACGCGGGCGGCGCGTAGAGCACGAAGCCGGCCGGCTGGTCGTCCACGTAGACGATCCGACCGCAGGACCCCCACTCCAGCAGCACCGCGGAGATCCAGCCCTCCTTCTCCAGCTCCGGCTTCCCCGACTCCACCGCCTCCTTCGCGCTGACCGGGTCCAGCTCCCAGAACACGCAGGAGCGGCAGCCGGTCGGCAGGTCCGCGAGGTTGTCCAGCGTCAGCGGAGCGATCCGGCGTCCCATGGCCCGCACCTCCTCCTCCCTTTCACGGTCGAGCATGCCCCCACGAACGCCGATGGGTGCATGTTTCACGTGAAACAGCGCTCACGTGGCACATGCACCCATCGGGTCGTCGCCCCCGGTCCGGGTGACCGGCTCAGCCCTGCGACAGCCGCAGACCGTCCTCGCCCGGAGCCATGCTGTCCAGGATCCGGTTCAGGTCCTCGACCGAACCGAACTCCAGCACCACCTTGCCCTTGCCCAGCTTCCCGCCGCGCTGCGACACCTCGACCTTGACCCGGGTGTCGAAGCGGTCCGACAGCCGGCTCGCCAGGTCGTTGAACGCCGGGGAGATGAGCTTGCCGGCCTTGGGCGCCTGGCGCTTCGCCTCCTGCGGCTCCTCCGAGCGCATCAGGACGACGAGCTCCTCGACGTTGCGCACCGTGAGGCCCTCCGCGATGATCCGCGCGGCCAGCTTCTCCTGGGTCTCGGGATCCGTCAGCGGCAGCAGCGCCCGTGCGTGCCCGGCCGTCAGCGTGCCGGCCGCCAGTCGGCGCTGGACGGGGGCCGGGAGCTTCATCAGCCGCAGGGTGTTGGAGACGTGCGGCCGCGAGCGGCCGATCCGGTCGGCCAGCTCCTCGTGGGTGCAGGAGAAGTCCCGCATCAGCTGGTCGTAGGCGGCCGCCTCCTCCAGCGGGTTGAGCTCGGCCCGGTGGAGGTTCTCCAGGAGGGCGTCCAGCAGCAGCTTGTCGTCCTCGGTGGCCCGGACGATCGCCGGGATCCGCTCCAGCCCCGCCTCACGGGAGGCCCGCCAGCGGCGCTCGCCCATGATCAGCTCATAGCGCTCGGCCGCGACCTGGCGCACCACGATCGGCTGGAGCAGCCCGACCTCCTTGATGGAGGCCACCAGCTCGGCCAGCTTGTCCTCGTCGAACACCTCCCGCGGCTGGCGCGGGTTGGGGGTGATCGCGTCCAGCGGCAGCTCGGCGAAGGAGGCCCCGGGGACCGGCGCCGGCTGCTCG
Source organism: Kitasatospora sp. NPDC058162 (assembly GCF_042884005.1). Lineage (NCBI taxonomy): Bacteria > Bacillati > Actinomycetota > Actinomycetes > Kitasatosporales > Streptomycetaceae > Kitasatospora > Kitasatospora sp. NPDC058162. The sequence goes on along the minus strand of NZ_JBHVUS010000004.1, from coordinate 249,204 downwards.
GCCTGCCGTCCGACCGCCGCCCGGGCCGCCACCGTGGCGCGGCCGCCCGGCAGCACCGGAACCGAGGCGGGCGACGTCGTGCCGGTCGCCACCACCGAGGTCGGCGCGGACGTGGCGGCAGCGGGCTGCGCCGCCCCGCCGTCGGCCGGTGCTGCGGGGCCGATCAGCGCCCCGAGCCCTCGTCCCAGACCCCTGCGACCACTCACTGATGACCCTCCGTCGTACCGTGCTGTGCCATCGGGGCGCCGTGCCCCGTACCGCTGCCGTCCCGCTGCTGACCCACCAACGAGCCGCCCTGGCCCACCGCGCGCAGCGCGAGCTCGCGGGCGGCCTCCAGGTACGAGAGCGCCCCGGTCGAGCCCGGGTCGTAGGTCAGCACCGTCTGCCCGTAGCTGGGCGCCTCCGAGATGCGGACCGAGCGCGGGATCGCCGTGCTCAGCACCTCGGCCTGGAAGTGGGTCCGGACCTCCTCGGCGACCTGGGCGGCCAGCCTGGTCCGGGCGTCGTACATGGTGAGCAGGATGGTCGAGACGTGCAGCGTGGGGTTGAGGTGCGCGCGCACCAGCTCGACGTTGCGCAGCAGCTGGCCGAGGCCCTCCAGCGCGTAGTACTCGCACTGGATCGGGATCAGCACCTCCTGACCGGCCACCAGGGCGTTGACCGTCAGCAGGCCCAATGAGGGCGGACAGTCGATCAGGATGTAGTCCAGCGGCTGCTCGTACGCGGCGATGGCGCGCTGCAGCCGGCTCTCCCGGGCCACCAGCGAGACCAGCTCGATCTCGGCGCCGGCCAGGTCGATCGTGGCGGGGACGCAGAAGAGCCCCTCGACGTCCACGACCGGCTGGACCACGTCGGCCAGGGGCTTGCCCTCGACCAGGACGTCATAGATGGACGGCACCTCGGCGTGGTGGTCGATGCCGAGGGCGGTCGAGGCGTTGCCCTGGGGATCGAGGTCGACCACCAGGACGCGCAGCCCGTGCATGGCCAGCGAGGCGGCCATGTTCACGGTCGTGGTGGTCTTACCCACCCCGCCCTTCTGGTTGGCGACCACGATCACCCGGGTGGCGGCGGGCCGGGGCAGCCCCTCCCCCGCTCGGCCGATCGCCTGAACCGCAGCCTGGGCAGCCCGCGCGATGGGCGTGTCATCGATCTGGTCGATGGTCTCCGAGTCCTGCATGGGGCTCAGTGTTTCACGTGAAACCGGAGCGGCAACAGTCGCAGCCCGGAAGAGACCGAGCCCGCGGCGGGGCCGCCAGTCGAAGCTGTCGGAGAGGAGGGAGCGACGTTTCACGTGAAACACCATGCCCGCTATGCCGGAAATCTGACGTTGCGACACTCCGGTGTTCCGATCTCGGCCTGCCCGTCACCTGAACGACGACGGGCGGACGGTTCCCCCCTCTCGAGGGGAGCCGTCCGCCCGTCGTTCCGTACCGAGGACCTCAGCGGGTGCCGCGGCGGCGCCCGGCCCGGGCGCGATCGCCGGTCTTGACGCCGGCATTGCGGCCGGCCCGGGCCGCCTTGGCCCGCTTGGTCGCGGCCTTCACCCCGCCGGGGCTCTCCCCCGCCTTGACCTGGACCACCCGGGTCGAGGTCTCCAGGGTGCCCTCGCCGACCGAGATCACGCTCCACTCGACGGCGCCCAGCTTGGCCAGCCCGGCGCGCGAGTCGGCCAGCTCCTGCTCGGCGCTGTCGCCCTTGAGCGCCAGCATCTGCCCGTGCGGACGCAGCAGCGGCATCCCCCAGCCGGCCAGTCGGTCCAGCGGTGCCACGGCCCGGGCGGTCACCACGTCCACCGCGAGCTTGCCGATCATCTCCTCGGCGCGGCCGCGGAGCACCGTGACGTTCTCCAGCCCCAACTCCCGGACGACCTCCTCCAGGAAGGTGGTCCGGCGCAGCAGCGGCTCCAGCAGGGTCACCGAGACGTCCGGACGGGCCAGCGCCACCGGGATGCCCGGCAGGCCGGCGCCGGAGCCGACGTCGCACAGGGTGGAGCCGGTCGGCAGCAGCTCGGCCAGCACCGCGCAGTTGAGGACGTGGCGGTCCCACAGCCGGGGCACCTCACGGGGCCCGATCAGCCCGCGCTTGACCCCCGCCGTGGCCAGCAGCTCGGTGTAGCGGACGGCGGCGTCGAAGCGGTCGCCGAAGACCTCTCTGGCGGCCGCCGGCGCCTCGGCCAGCACGTCCAGCTCGGGCACCTCGGCCCGTTCCTCCGCGTCAGGGTTCACGTCCGCCCCCGGACGGCCGGTGGCCGCGCTCTCCGTGTCCATCTCGACCTCTCCGATCTCCGGATCCACCGACCCGCTCAACGCACTGTTTCACGTGAAACATCCCAGGAGGAACAACGACCCCGCCCGCACGAGGCGGACGGGGTCGCGTTCGGCCATACTCGCCGGTCGCCGCGGCGGCCGGTCATCGTCCCGACGGCCTCAGGCCGGCAGCACGACCACGCACCGCTCGGGCTCCTCGCCCTCCGACTCGCTGCGCAGACCGGCGGCCGCGACCGCGTCGTGGACGACCTTGCGCTCGAAGGGCGTCATCGGCCGCAGCTTGACCTGCTCGCCGCTGCTCTTCGCCTGCTCCGCGGCCTCGGCCCCGAGAACGGCCAGCTCCTCGCGCTTGCGGGCCCGGAAGCCGGCGATGTCCAGCATGAGACGGCTGCGCTCGCCGGTCTCCCGGTGGACGGCCAACCGGGTCAGCTCCTGCAGGGCCTCCAGCACCTCGCCGTCCTGGCCGACCAGACGCTGCAGCGCGCGGTCGTTGCCGTCGCTGACGATGGACACCAGGGCGCGGTCGCCCTCGACGTCCATGTCGATGTCACCGTCGAGGTCCGCGATGTCGAGCAGACCCTCCAGGTAGTCCGCCGCGATGTCACCCTCCTGCTCCAGGCGGGTGACGATGCTCTCGTCGGTGCTGGCGACGTCCTCGGCCTCGACGGCGGAGGTGGTGCCTTCCGTCACTGATGGACTCCTTCGGAGATGGGGCCCGGCTGGCGGGCGGGGAACGAAGCTCTTCGCAGAAGTCGGTCAGGACTTCTTCTTCGGCCGCTGGCCGCCACGCTTGGGCTGCTGCCGGGTGCCCTGCTTGGTGCCGCCGGGCTTGGCCGCAGTGGGCTTGGCGGCCGTCGCCTTGGCACCGGAGTCCGCCGGGACGGCGTCCTCGGCGGGCTGCTCGACCTGGGTGTCCTCGCTCGGCTCGGTCGCCTGGGCGGCACCGCCCTGCTGGCGCTGGGCCTTGGTCTGGCGGCGGGGCTGCTGGCGGCTCGCCCGGACCGACTCCTCGACCACGGCGGCGGCGGAGGCCGCCTCGGCGATGGCCGTCTTGGACGGGGGCAGCATGCCCCAGAGCGCGCCCTTGATCTCCGTACCGTCCGAACGCAGTCGGCCGGCCTTCTTCAGCCGCGCCTGGCGCTCCTCGAAGGCCTTGCTGCCCGGGGTCGGGTTGTTGCGGATGACGACCAGCTGCTGGCCCATCGACCAGACGTTGGTGGTCAGCCAGTAGACCAGGACACCGACCGGGAAGTTGATGCCCATCACGGCGAACATGACCGGGAAGACGTACATCAGCATCTTCTGCTGCTGCATGAACGGCGTCTTGACCGTGAGGTCGACGTTCTTGGTCATCAGCTGGCGCTGGGTGACGAACTGCGACAGCGACATCATCACGATCATCACCGCGGTGACGATCTTGACGCTGGTCTCCGGGCTGCCGAGGAAGGTCGCGGACAGCGGGGCGCCGAAGATGTGCGCCTTGCCGGCGCTCACCAGCAGGCTGCCGTGGATCACGCCGATGTCGTGGCCCTTGGCGACGTTGGAGAGCACGCCGTAGAGGGCGGTGAAGAACGGCGCCTGAACGATGATGGGAAGGCAGCTGGAGAACGGGTTGGTACCCGCATCCTTGTACAGCTTCATCATCTCTTCGGACTGGCGCTGCCGGTCGTTCTTGTAGCGCTCCTGGATGGCCTTCATCTTCGGCTGGATCGCCTGCATGGCCCGGGTCGCCTTGATCTGCTTCACGAAGAGCGGGATCAGGCAGATCCGGATGACGACCACCATCGAGGCGATGGCCAGACCCCAGGCCCAGCCACCGTCCGGGTCGAAGACGTTGCTGTACAGCGAGTGGAACTGGACGATGATCCAGGACACCGCTGTGTAGAGGGGACTCAGAAAACCGAAGGTCACCGGTCAGACTCCTTGGGCATCGGGCTTCGCCACCGGCTCCGGCTCGGCGGTCCCGCTCTTGGGGCTCAGCAGATCACGCAGCCGGCGGTGCCACACCGGGTGCTTGCGGGGAGGGACGTGGTCCACCCCGCCAGGTGACCAGGGATTGCAACGGAGGATGCGCCACACGGTCAGCCCGCCGCCCTTGACCGCCCCGTGCACCTTCACGGCCTCGAAGCCGTAGTGCGAGCAGGAGGGGTAGTAACGGCAGACCGGACCGAGCAGTGGGCTGATCGTCCACTGGTAGACCCTGATCAGACCCATCAGCAGGTACTTCATCGCCCTGCTCCCGTCGGCGCCGTGGCGGTGGGCTCGGCCCTCAACAGCCGCTTGAGCGCCGCGTCCAGGTCGCGTTCCAGCTCCTGGTACGAGGCGGTCGCGGCCTGGGGCAGCGCGCGCACCACTATCAGGCTACCGGCGGGCAGCCTGGACAGACGATCACGAACGAGATGGCGCAACCGGCGCTTCACCAGGTTGCGGACGACCGCCGGGCCAACGGCCTTGCTCACGACGAAACCCGCACGCGCCGAAGGAGTCCCCTCGGCGACGTGCGGGCGGGAGTCGCTGGTCCGGTCGGTCTGCCCCTGCGGGTCGCCTTCTCTGCTGAGATGGACGACCAGAAGGGGCCGGCCGGCCCGGCGACCGCGTTTCACCGCGGTCGCGAAGTCCTGGCGCCGCCGCAGCCGATTCTCGGAGGGCAGCACAACAGACTCTGGTGCGGATCAGGCGGACAGGCTGGCGCGGCCCTTGCCACGGCGGGCAGCCAGGATGGCGCGGCCGGCGCGGGTACGCATACGCAGCCGGAAGCCGTGGGTCTTGGCGCGACGACGGTTGTTCGGCTGGAAGGTGCGCTTGCTCACTCGGGGGCTCCTGAGGTGAATCGTAGGATGACGGGGTGTCGCTTGGCCGTCACCGTGCGTCCGCGTGATCTCCCTGGAATTCGGAAATCCGGCCCATCGCCCCAGTTCGGCTGGGGTCTGAGGCAATCCACGGCGCCCGTGCTGCGCGCCTTATGGAGCGGGTGGACCCGCGGACATGCGGCAGCGGCCATCGACAACTCGACCTGGTTACGGTACGCGGGACGGGGCACGAGGGTCAAACCAGCCGTCCGGAGGAGCCGTTTACCCACAGCCTGTGGACAACGACTTGATCCGTCCCTGTTCGCTGACTACCGTTGCAGGACTTGTCTGGTTTGTTCTTCGAAAGCGTGCACCAGTGGCTGATGGCAACAGCGACCTCGTCCCGGTCTGGGCGAGGGTCGTCGAGCGGCTGGTCAACGACCCCGATGTCGGGGAGATGGACAAGCAGTGGGTGCAGCGCACCCAGCCCATGTGGATGATGCACGACACCGCCCTGCTGGCGACCCCGAACGAGCGGGCCAAGCAGGTGCTGGAGGGTCGGCTGCTGCCCCAGCTGACCGACGCGCTCAGCCGCGAGCTCAGCCGTCCCGTCCGGATCGCCGTGATGGTCGACGCCAACGCCGTGCCCACCGCCCCCGCGCCGGGCCCCCAGGCCCCCGCCGAGCCGTACCCGGGCCCGGTCGAGGAGGACTCCGGCTACGGCGACCAGGGCTACCAGCAGCCGTACGAGCAGGACTACGAGCGCCCCCGCTACGACACCGGCGGCTACGAGCAGCGCCCGGCCCCCTACGGCGGCCAGCCGGCCCAGCCCTGGCCCGGCTACCAGGAGCCGCAGGCGCCGTACCACGAGCCCGAGGAGCCCTCGCCCCGCCAGGTGCCGCGGCACCTCCCCAGCCCGCCCTCGACCACCCAGGGCGACCTCTTCGGCGGTGCCTACGGCCCCGGCCCCGGCGAGCAGCCCCGCACCGGCGCCGGCCGCCGCGGGCACGGCGCCCGGCCCGCCGGCGGCCGCCCGGCCGAGAAGTCGGCGGAGCCGCCGACCGAGCGCCCCGCCGTCCCCGGGGTGCCCGCCCCGCCCGGCGCTCCCCCGGCCGGCGGCTCCCGCAAGGACGAGCCGGCCGCCCGGCTGAACCCCAAGTACCTGTTCGACACCTTCGTCATCGGCGCCAGCAACCGCTTCGCCCACGCGGCGGCGGTGGCCGTCGCCGAGGCTCCGGCCAAGGCGTACAACCCGCTCTTCATCTACGGCGAGTCCGGGCTGGGCAAGACCCACCTGCTGCACGCCATCGGGCACTACTCGCGCAGCCTCTTCCCGGGCACCCGGGTGCGCTACGTGTCCTCGGAGGAGTTCACCAACGAGTTCATCAACTCGATCCGGGACGGCAAGGCGGACACCTTCCGCCGCCGCTACCGGGACATGGACATCCTGCTGGTGGACGACATCCAGTTCCTGGCGAGCAAGGAGTCCACCCAGGAGGAGTTCTTCCACACCTTCAACACCCTCCACAACGCGAACAAGCAGATCGTGCTGTCCTCGGACCGGCCGCCCAAACTGCTGACCACGCTGGAGGACCGGCTGCGCAACCGCTTCGAGTGGGGTCTGATCACCGACGTCACCCCGCCGGAGCTGGAGACCCGGATCGCGATCCTGCGCAAGAAGGCGATCCAGGAACAACTCAACGCTCCCGCCGACGTGTTGGAGTTCATCGCGTCCCGGATCACCCGCAACATCCGGGAGTTGGAGGGCGCCCTGATCCGGGTGACCGCCTTCGCCAACCTCAACCGGGCCCCGGTGGACCTGGAGTTGGCCGGGATCGTCCTCAAGGACCTGATCCCGGGCGGGGACGAGGACGCCGGCCCGGAGATCACCGCGCAGGTCATCATGCAGCAGACCGCCGCCTACTTCGGGCTCGGCGTGGACGACCTCTGCGGTTCCTCGCGCAGCCGGGTGCTGGTGACGGCCCGGCAGATCGCCATGTACCTGTGCCGGGAGCTCACCGACCTCTCGCTGCCGAAGATCGGCGCCCAGTTCGGCGGCCGCGACCACACCACGGTGATGCACGCGGACCGGAAGATCCGCTCGCTGATGGCCGAGCGGCGCTCCATCTACAACCAGGTCACCGAGCTGACCAACCGCATCAAGAGCTAGCCGTCCGCCGCGAGTTGGGGCGAGCGGCCACACGGCCCCGGAAGGGCGTCAGGAGCGATCCTGGCGCCCTTCCGCCGTTTCCACAGGTGTGCGCCGGCCCGCGGTTGGGCATGGATCCGGGCGACGGACGTTCCACCAGTCCACAGCCCGCGCCGAACAACTGACCGGTGATTCGAAAACCACCGGCGCGCAGGGCAGTTGTCCACAGGACGGGCCCCTTTCGCACAGTCCACAGGCTGGGGAGTCCGGAGTTATCCAGAATTCGTCCACAGGCCCGTCACCGCTACGCTCTTCCGCGCAGGTCAGGTGCCTGTGGACTTGTGCACAACGGTTATCCACAGGGTGTGGACAATTGACGGGCCACCAGTGGGCCGTCCGGGTTATCCACCGGTTGTCCCCAGGGCCGGGGCCGTTATCCCCAGGTTGTCCACAGCGGGGTCCACAGTTCGACAACCTTGGGCCGCCGTTCATACCCTGGTGTGAAAGGCGTCACGTAAAGTTGACCGGCGCCCGTGGATAACCGGGCCCGGATCTGGGGACAGCCCTGGGGATAACCTGTGGATACCCTGCGTGCCCTGTGGGTAACGCTCGGCTGTCCACAGCGGGCCCTGTCCGTCCACAGCCGCCGTCCACACCGACTGTGGACAAAATTCGGGCGCTGACCTGCGGAAACAGGGTTATCCACGGTTTCCACAGGCCCTACTACTACCGCTACACAGATAGACCGTGAACCTGCTTTGAAAGTGGGGGGTCCCGAAATCTGTGGACAACCGCGCCCCGACATCTGTTCGGGTTTGCTTCCGCCCGTCTGCCCCGTCTGTCGGCGGAGTACGTCAGACTGTCCTCTGCGACTGGAAGCGGAGTGGTAGAGCTCGGCGGACAGGCGCACCGACGATCAAGATCAGACGAACCAGAGTGCGAGCGGGAGCGCTCGATCCAGGAGGCGGTTACCGGTGAAGTTCCGGGTGGAGCGTGACGTCCTCGCGGAGGCGGTGGCCTGGGCTGCCCGCAGCCTCCCGGCACGGCCGCCGGTGCCGGTGCTGGCCGGCCTGCTGCTGACCGCGCAGGAGGGCAGCCTGGCGCTGTCCGGCTTCGACTACGAGGTCTCGGCCCGGGTCGAGCTCGAGGCGGACGTCGAGGAGGCCGGCACCGTCCTGGTCTCCGGTCGCCTGCTCAACGACATCTCGCGCAACCTTCCCAACAGGCCTGTGGAGATCTCCACCGACGGCCAGCGGGTCAGCGTGGTCTGCGGCAGCTCCCGCTTCACCCTCCCCACCCTGCCCGTGGACGAGTACCCGGCGCTGCCCCAGATGCCGACCGCCACCGGCACCGTCGCCGGTGACGTCTTCGCCTCCGCGGTCAGCCAGGCGGCCGTCGCGGCCGGCCGGGACGACACCCTGCCGGTGCTCACCGGTGTCCGGGTCGAGATCGAGGGCGACCGGATCACCCTGGCCGCCACCGACCGCTACCGCTTCGCCGTCCGCGACCTGCTGTGGAAGCCCGAGCAGTCGGACATCTCCGCGGTCGCCCTGGTGCCCGCCAAGACGCTCCAGGACATCGCCAAGTCCCTGGGCAGCGGCGACACCGTCTCCATCGCGCTCTCCTCGGGCGGTGCGGGCGAGGGCCTGATCGGCTTCGAGGGCGCCGGCCGCCGCACCACCACCCGGCTGCTGGAGGGCGAGTTCCCCAAGTTCCGCAGCCTCTTCCCGACCGAGTTCAGCGCGGTCGCCGCGATCCAGACCCAGCCCTTCCTGGAGGCGCTCAAGCGCGTCTCGCTGGTCGCCGAGCGCAACACCCCGGTCCGGCTGAACTTCGAGCAGGGCGTGCTGACCCTGGAGGCCGGCTCGGGCGACGACGCCCAGGCCACCGAGCGGATCGAGGCCGACCTCGAGGGCGACGACATCTCGATCGCCTTCAACCCGGGCTACCTGGAGGAGGGCCTCAAGGCCATCGACTCCCCCTTCGCCCAGCTGAGCTTCACCACCCCGACCAAGCCCGCGCTGCTCAGCGGCAAGGTCTCGGTGGACGCCGAGGAGGACAAGGCGTACCAGTACCTGATCATGCCGGTCCGCCTCTCCGGCTGACCCTCCGTCCGGCCCGATCGCCGTTCCGACCGGTCACCCGATCGGTTACCCACAGGCTGTGCACACCCGCTGTGCACAGCCTGTGGACGTCTCCCCCGGTCGGCCCGACCCCGCCGAGTCCGGAACCGCCGGAAGCGTAGGCTCGGGGAGTGCGGCAACGGCGCCGCCGCCAGGCACGTCCCCACAGTAAGGATTTGGTCATGGAGCTCGGCCTCATCGGTCTCGGCAAGATGGGCGGCAACATGCGCGAGCGGATCCGCCGCGCCGGCCACACCGTCATCGGATACGACCGCAACCCGGAGATCTCCGACGTCGAGACCCTGCAGGAGCTCGTCTCCAAGCTCCAGGGCCCGCGCGTGGTCTGGGTGATGGTTCCGGCCGGTGCCGCGACCCAGGCGACCGTCGACGAGCTCGCCGAGCTGCTCTCCCCCGGCGATGTCGTGGTGGACGGCGGCAACTCCCGCTGGACCGACGACGTCAAGCACGCCGAGGCGCTGGCCGCCAAGGGCATCGGCTTCGTCGACTGCGGCGTCTCCGGCGGCGTCTGGGGCCTGGAGAACGGCTACGCGCTGATGTACGGCGGCGACGCCGAGCACGTCGCCCGCGTCCTGCCGGTCTTCGACGCGCTCAAGCCCGAGGGCGACTTCGGCTCGGTGCACGCGGGCGCGGTCGGCGCCGGCCACTTCGCCAAGATGGTCCACAACGGCATCGAGTACGCGATGATGCAGGCCTTCGCCGAGGGCTGGGAGCTGCTGGAGGCCGCCCCCGAGGTCACCGACGTGCGCGAGGTCTTCCGCAGCTGGCAGGAGGGCACCGTCATCCGCTCCTGGCTGCTGGACCTCGCCGTCCGGGCCCTGGACGAGGACGAGCACCTGGCCAAGCTGCGCGGCTGGGCCGCCGACTCCGGCGAGGGCCGCTGGACCGTCGAGGCCGCGATCGACCACGCCGTGCCGCTGCCGGCGATCACCGCCTCGCTGTTCGCCCGCTTCGCCTCCCGCCAGGACGACTCGCCGCAGATGAAGATGATCGCCGCGCTGCGCAACCAGTTCGGCGGCCACGCGGTCGAGTCCAAGTAACCGAGAACCGGCCGGGGCCCCGGGGGCCGTTCCCCGGGTAGCCCCAGACACAGAAGGCGGGCGCAGTCCACAGCCATGCACGTCGCGCACCTGTCGCTCGCCGACTTCCGGTCGTACGCCCGGGCCGAGGTTCCCCTCGACCCGGGCGTGACGGCCTTCGTCGGGCCCAACGGCCAGGGCAAGACCAACCTGGTCGAGGCGATCGGCTACGTCGCCACCCTGGGCAGCCACCGGGTGGCCACCGACGCCCCGCTGATCAGGCTGGGCGCCGAGCGGGCGGTCATCCGTACCTCGGTGGTGGACCGCGGCCGCTCCTCCCTGGTCGAGCTGGAGCTCACGGCGGGCAAGGCCAACCGGGCCCGGATCAACCGCTCGGACAACGTCCGCCCGCGCGACGTGCTGGGCCTGCTGCGCACCGTGCTGTTCGCCCCCGAGGACCTCAGCCTGGTCAAGGGCGACCCGGGCGAGCGCCGGCGCTTCCTGGACGAGCTGCTGACCGCCCGGGCCCCCCGGCTGGCCGGGGTCCGGCAGGACTACGAGCGGGTGCTCAAGCAGCGCAACGCCCTGCTGAAGACCGCCGCGATGGCCCGGCGGGCCGGCGGCGGCAAGGGCGCCGACCTGTCCACCCTGGAGGTCTGGGACGGCCATCTGGCCCGCGCCGGGGCCGAGTTGACGGCCTTCCGGATCCAGCTGGTGGCCGCCCTGCAGCCGCTGGTGACGGGGGCGTACGGCCGGGTGGCCCCGGGCGGCGGGGAGACCGTGCTGGAGTACCGCAGCTCCTTCGAGGGCGAGCTGCCGAGCAGCCGGGAGCAGGCCGAGGAGCAGTTGCTGGCGGCGCTGCAGGCGGTCCGCAAGCAGGAGGTCGAGCGGGGGATCACCCTGGTCGGCCCGCACCGCGACGAGCTGGTGCTCAAGCTGGGCCCGCTGCCCGCCAAGGGCTACGCCAGCCACGGTGAGTCCTGGTCGTTCGCGCTGGCGCTGCGGCTGGCCTCGTACGAGCTGCTGCGCGCCGACGGCGGCGAGCCGGTGCTGATCCTGGACGACGTGTTCGCCGAGCTGGACGCCGCCCGCCGGGACCGGCTGGCCGAGCTGGTGGCCGACGGCGAGCAGGTGCTGGTGACGGCGGCGGTGGCCGAGGACGTGCCGAAGGCGCTGGCCGGCGCCCGGTTCGCGGTCTCCGACGGCGCCGTGCGCCGGATCGACGCCTGATACCCCGCCCACCCCGTTCCCGCCGCCACCCGCACCGCGGCAGGTGCCGACGTCGGGCGTGCGCGCGCTCCCGTAGGCTGGACGGCTCGGGGTTGTCCACAGGCTGGGGAAAGGAGATCGCCGTGAGCGATTCGGCGGAGACCTCCCCCGGCCCCGGCGCCGCCGCGCCCACCGGTGCCGACCTGGCCCGGTCCGCCCTGCGGGCGGCCCGCGCCCAGGCCCGTCAGCGCGGTGAGCAGGTCCAGCAGAAGCGCGAGGCGAAGCGGCACGGGCTGCGCAGCGGCGCCCGCTCGGACGGCCGCGACCCGGTCCCGCTGGGCGCGGCGTTGAACCGGCTGCTGACCGAGCGCGGCTGGGAGTCCTCGGCCGCGGTCGGCGGGGTGATGGGCCGTTGGCCGCAGATCGTCGGCCCGGACATCGCCGCGCACTGCCACCCCTCCTCCTACGACGATGCCGACGCGGTGCTCACCGTGCAGTGCGACTCCACCGCGTGGGCCACCCAACTCCGCTGGCTGGCACGGCAGTTGGTGGCCCGTCTGAACCACGAGCTGGGGCACGGCACGGTCCGGACCATCAAGGTGCTCGGCCCGGCCGCACCGGCCCGCGGCTACGGCCGGCTGCGCGCGCCCGGGAGCAAGGGTCCGGGCGACACCTGGGGCTGAGCCCGGCCGGCGGCGGTCGGTCCCGACCGGGATCGGACCACGATCTTCCGGAACCCCTGACGGCCCTTCCAGGCGCCCCGGGCCCCCGGGGCGAGTATCGGGACACGTCCCGAGGGGATTCAGGGCGGCATATCTGCCTTCAAGGGCTGCCAAACGCCCATCTCTGTCAGTCGTACCGGTAGACTGAGAGCCAAACACTGTTGCTAGTGGCAACCGAGTCGAAACGCCGTGGTCGCACGCCCGCCCGCACGGGGCTGGAATGCGGCCCGCGCTGTGCCAGAGAGGGCGCTTCGTGGCCGATTCCGGCAACCCCAGCCAGACCCCAGACCAGACCGACCAGTCTTCCTACACCGGTAGCAACATCCAGGTGCTGGAAGGCCTCGACGCCGTCCGCAAGCGCCCCGGCATGTACATCGGCTCCACCGGTGAGCGCGGCCTGCACCACCTGGTGCAGGAGGTCGTGGACAACTCCGTCGACGAGGCGATGGCCGGGTACGCCGACACCATCGACGTCACGATCATGCCCGACGGCGCCATCCGCTGCGTCGACAACGGCCGCGGCATCCCGGTGGACATCGTCCCCGGCCAGGACAAGCCCGCCGTCGAGGTCGTGCTCACCGTCCTGCACGCGGGCGGCAAGTTCGGCGGCGGCGGCTACGCCGTCTCCGGCGGTCTGCACGGCGTCGGCGTCTCGGTGGTGAACGCGCTGTCCACCCGGCTCTCGGTGGAGATCCACAAGGACGGCCACATCTGGACCCAGGACTACAAGATGGGCGCGCCGACCGCCGCCCTGGTCAAGGGCGCCGAGACCGACCGCACCGGCACCACGGTGACCTTCTGGGCCGACGCCGACATCTTCGAGACCACCGTCTACTCCTTCGAGACGCTCTCCCGGCGCTTCCAGGAGATGGCCTTCCTCAACAAGGGCCTGTCGATCTCGCTGACCGACGAGCGCCCCGAGCACGTGGACGAGGACGGCAAGCCGCTCACCGTCACGTACAAGTACGACGGCGGCATCGCCGACTTCGTCGCCCACCTCAACTCCCGCAAGGGCGAGGTCGTCCACCCCTCGGTGATCGACTTCGAGGCGGAGGACAAGGACAAGGCGATCTCGGTGGAGATCGCGATGCAGTGGAACTCCTCCTACACCGAGGGGGTCTACAGCTTCGCCAACACCATCCACACCCACGGCGGCGGTACCCACGAGGAGGGCTTCCGCGCCGCGCTGACCGGCCTGGTCAACCGCTACGCGCGGGACAAGAAGCTGCTCCGCGAGAAGGACGACAACCTCTCCGGCGAGGACATCCGCGAGGGCCTGACCGCGATCATCTCGGTCAAGCTCGGCGAGCCGCAGTTCGAGGGCCAGACCAAGGACAAGCTCGGCAACACCGAGGCGAAGACCTTCGTCCAGAAGGTCGTCCACGAGCAGCTGAACGACTGGCTGGACCGCAACCCCAACGAGGCTTCGGACATCATCCGCAAGTCCATCCAGGCCGCCACCGCGCGCGTCGCCGCCCGCAAGGCCCGCGACCTCACCCGCCGCAAGGGCCTGCTGGAGTCCGCCTCGCTGCCGGGCAAGCTCTCGGACTGCCAGTCCAAGGACCCGTCCGAGTGCGAGATCTTCATCGTCGAGGGTGACTCCGCCGGCGGCTCGGCCAAGCAGGGCCGCGACCCGCGCACCCAGGCCATCCTGCCGATCCGCGGCAAGATCCTGAACGTCGAGAAGGCCCGGATCGACAAGGTGCTGCAGAACACCGAGGTCCAGGCGCTGATCTCGGCCTTCGGCTGCGGCATCCAGGAGGACTACGACGAGTCCAAGCTGCGGTACCACAAGATCGTCCTGATGGCGGACGCCGACGTCGACGGGCAGCACATCCGCACCCTGCTGCTGACCCTGCTGTTCCGCTTCATGCGGCCGCTGGTCGAGTCCGGGTACGTCTACCTCGCCATGCCGCCGCTGTACAAGATCAAGTGGGGCAAGGACGACTTCGAGTACGCCTACTCCGACCGCGAGCGCGACGCGGTGATCGCGGCCGGCGTCGAGGCCGGCCGCCGGCTGCCCAAGGACGACGCGATCCAGCGCTTCAAGGGTCTCGGTGAGATGAACGCCGAGGAGCTCCGGGTCACCACCATGGACGTCGAGCACCGGCTGCTGCTCCAGGTCACCCTGGAGGACGCCGCCCGCGCCGACGAGCTGTTCTCCGTGCTGATGGGCGAGGACGTCGAGGCCCGCCGCTCCTTCATCCAGCGCAACGCCAAGGACGTCCGCTTCCTGGACGTGTGACGCCTGCGAACCAGGCCCCGCACGTACCAGTCCGCGTGAAAGGAAACTGACTACCAGTGGTCGACGACAACCGTCCCGAAGGCGATCAGCCCGAGACTCCCGAGACCCCCGCCGCCGAGGCCACCACCCAGGTGACCATGCGGATCGAGCCGGTCGAGCTCGAGACCGAGATGCAGCGCTCGTACCTCGACTACGCGATGAGCGTGATCGTCAGCCGGGCGCTCCCCGAGGTCCGTGACGGCCTCAAGCCGGTGCACCGCCGCGTGCTCTACGCGATGTACGACGGCGGGTACCGGCCCGAGAAGGGCTACTACAAGTGCGCCCGCGTCGTCGGCGACGTGATGGGCAACTACCACCCGCACGGTGACACCTCGATCTACGACACCGTGGTCCGCCTGGCCCAGCCGTGGTCGATGCGGATGCCGCTGGTGGACGGCAACGGCAACTTCGGCTCCCCAGGCAACGACCCGGCCGCGGCCATGCGCTACACCGAGTGCAAGATGATGCCGCTGGCCATGGAGATGATGCGCGACATCGACGAGGAGACCGTCGACTTCGCGCCCAACTACGACGGCCGCTCGCAGGAGCCGACCGTCCTGCCCGCGCGCATCCCCAACCTGCTGGTCAACGGTGCCACCGGCATCGCGGTCGGCATGGCCACCAACATCCCGCCGCACAACCTGCGCGAGGTCGCCTCCGGCGCGCTCTGGTACCTGGAGAACCCCGAGGCCTCCGCCGAGGAGCTGCTGGAGGCCCTGATCGAGCGGATCAAGGGCCCCGACTTCCCCACCGGCGCGCTGATCGTCGGCCGCCGCGGGATCGACGACTACTACCGCACCGGCCGCGGCTCGGTCACCATGCGCGCCGTGGTCGAGGTCGAGGAGATCCAGGGCCGCCAGTGCCTGGTGATCACCGAGCTGCCGTACCAGGTCAACCCGGACAACCTCGCGCTGAAGATCGCCGACCTGGTCAAGGACGGCAAGATCGCCGGCATCGCCGACGTCCGCGACGAGTCCTCGTCCCGCACCGGCCAGCGCCTGGTGGTCGTGCTCAAGCGCGACGCGGTCGCCAAGGTCGTGCTCAACAACCTGTACAAGCACACCGAGCTGCAGACCAACTTCGGCGCCAACATGCTGGCCCTGGTCGACGGCGTGCCGCGCACGCTGTCGCTCGACGCCTTCATCCGGCACTGGGTCAACCACCAGGTCGAGGTCATCGTCCGGCGCACCACCTTCCGGCTGCGCAAGGCCGAGGAGCGCGCCCACATCCTGCGCGCGCTGCTCAAGGCCCTGGACCTGATCGACGAGGTCATCGCGCTGATCCGGGCCTCGGCCAGCGCCGACGCCGCCCGCACCGGCCTGATGGGCCTGCTGGACATCGACGAGCTCCAGGCGAACGCGATCCTGGAGATGCAGCTGCGCCGACTGGCCGCCCTGGAGCGCCAGCGGATCATGGACGAGCACGACGAGCTGCAGCGCAAGATCGACGAGTACAACGCGATCCTGGCCTCGCCGATCCGCCAGCGGGAGATCATCTCCGAGGAGCTCACCGCGATCGTCGACAAGTACGGCGACGAGCGCCGCTCGACCCTGATCCCCTCGGACGGCGACCTCTCCATCGAGGACCTCATCGCCGAGGAGGACATCGTCGTCACGATCACCCGTGGCGGCTACGTCAAGCGGACCCGCTCCGACCTCTACCGCTCGCAGAAGCGCGGCGGCAAGGGCGTGCGCGGTGCCCAGCTCAAGCAGGACGACATCGTCGACCACTTCTTCGTGACGACGACCCACAACTGGATCCTGTTCTTCACCAACAAGGGCCGGGTCTACCGCGCCAAGGGCTACGAGCTGCCGGACGCCGGCCGCGACGCCCGCGGCCAGCACGTGGCCAACCTGCTGGCCTTCCAGCCGGAGGAGCACATCGCCCAGGTGATGGCCGTCCGCACCTACGAGGACAAGCCGTACCTGGTTCTGGCCACCCGGGCCGGCCTGGTGAAGAAGTCCCCGCTCAAGGACTACGACTCCCCGCGCTCCGGCGGCCTGATCGCGATCAACCTGCGCCAGGACGAGGAGGGCCGGGACGACGAGCTGATCGGCGCCGAGCTGGTCTCCTCCGAGGACGACCTGCTGCTGGTCTCCAAGAAGGCCCAGTCGATCCGCTTCACCGCGACCGACGACGCGCTGCGGCCCACCGGGCGCGCCACCTCGGGCGTCAAGGGCATGGCCTTCCGCGAGGACGACGAACTGCTCTCGATGAACGTCGTCCGTCCGGGCACGTACGTCTTCACCGCCACGGACGGCGGGTACGCCAAGCGGACCGGTGTCGACGAGTACCGTGTCCAGGGACGCGGCGGCTACGGCACCAAGGCGGCGAAGATCGTCGAGGGCCGGGGCTCGCTGGTCGGCGCGCTGGTGGTCGACGACACCGACGAGATCATGGCGATCACCCTCTCCGGTGGGGTGATCCGCACGAGGGTTTCCGAGGTTCGTGAAACCGGACGTGACACCATGGGCGTCCAACTGATCAACCTCGGAAAGCGCGACGCGGTGGTGGGCATGGCCCGCAACGCGGAGGCCGAGGACGAGGAGACGGCGGAGGACGAGGTCGCTGGCACCGAGTCCACCGAGACGGCCGAAGGTGCGGGGACGGCGGTCGGCGGAGACGCCGAGGTCTGAACCGAACCGCAGACCGGTGTCGCCGCGTCCACAGAGTGGGGCGCGGCGGCATCGGACGCCGACCAGTACCGGGCAATCCCGCCGGGGGCTGGATGACGAGTGACGGATCAGGGCGGCGCCGCCCTGGTGGGAAGTGCGGGAGGACCAGGTGAGTGGAGCCACGGGTGCTGCGGGAGGACCCTCCGGCGGCCGTCCGGGCGCGCAGGGCGGGGGGTCGTACGGCGGCGTGCCGGGGCAGCCGCCGACCGAGCACTCGGCCGCGTCCACCTCGCTGATGCCGCCGGTCGGCGGAGCGGGCCAGGCCGGCGGACAGAGCGGCTTCTCGCAGCCGACCACGTACACCAAGGGGCAGCCGACCCCGGCCCGGGGCACCCGGACCGGCGGCAACACCCCGGCCGGCGGCACCCCGGTGCCCGGCGCGCCGCGCCGGCCCGCCGCCGCCGCCGGGCCCGCGACCGTCGGGGGCGGCCTCGGCCGGACCCGCAAGGCCCGGCTGCGGGTGACCAAGGTCGACCCGTGGTCGGTGATGAAGGTCAGCTTCCTGCTGTCGCTGGCTGTCGGCATCATCATCATCGTGGCCTCGGCCGTGCTGTGGATGACGCTGGACTCGCTCGGCGTCTTCGACTCGCTGACCAAGACCCTCAAGGACGTCACCGGCGGCGGTGCGGACAACGCCAGCAGCCAGCTGAACCTGATGGACTACATCGGCTTCGGCAAGGTCATGATGTTCACCACGCTGATCGCCGTGGTCGACGTCGTGCTGCTGACCGCGCTGTCCACGCTCTCGGCCTTCATCTACAACGCGGCGGCCGGCTTCACCGGCGGCGTCGAGCTGACCCTGGCCGAAGAGGACTGATCCGGCCGGATCCTGACCCCTGGTCAATTCACCGTCCGCGGACGGAATGCACGGGCCCCGCAGGCTGTTCCAGCCTGCGGGGCCCGTCGGCATTTCGGGTGACAGCCGGCACCCCGCGGCGTGCCGCCCGGAAACGGGCCGGCCGCGGTGGGATTAGCTGGACGCCGCCCGTTCCCACCCCTGGGAGTGCCACAGGCCGCCCCGGTCGGTCGACCGGGTCAGGTGAGGTTCCGCAGGACGGCTGGACGGAGGCGCGCGATGGCGAAGCTCGCAGGTCAACTGGTGGAAGCCCTGGACGGGCTGGTGGGCGTCCCGGTCCCGCTGCGGGTCCAGGCCTGGGACGGCAGCGTCGCCGGGCCGCCCGGAGCGCCCACTCTGGTCCTGCGCAACCGCCGGGCGCTGCGCCGGCTGCTCTGGCAGCCGGGCGAGCTGGGCCTGGCCCGGGCCTACGTCGCGGGGGACTTGGACCTCGCCCCCGGCACCGACCTCTACGAGACGCTCTCCGCGGTCGCCCGCTTCGCCGAGCTCCCGGAGATCCGCACCCTGTCCCTCGGGCCGCGCGACGTCCTCGACGCCCGGGGCCGCCGGGCGGTCGCCGCCCTCCTCCGGGTCGGGGCGGTCGGCCCGGAGCCCACCCCGCCCCCGGAGGAGGTCCGCCGGGCCGGGGGGCGGCTGCACAGCCGCGGCCGGGACCGCGCGGCCATCAGCCACCACTACGACGTCGGGAACGACTTCTACGGCCTCGTGCTGGGCCCCTCCATGGTCTACTCGTGCGCCTACTGGACGCCCGGGGCGAAGAGCCTGGAGGCCGCCCAGGAGGCCAAGCTCGACCTGATCTGCCGCAAGCTCGACCTGCACCCCGGGATGCGGCTGCTGGATGTCGGCTGCGGCTGGGGCTCGCTGCTGCTGCACGCGGCCGAGCACTACGGGGTCACCGCGGTCGGCGTGTCGATCTCCAGGGAGCAGGTCGCGCTGGCCCGCGCGCGGGTCGAGGAGGCCGGCCTGGCCGACCGGGTGGAGGTCCGGCTCCAGGACTACCGGGAGATCACCGACGGCCCCTTCGACGCGGTCTCCAGCGTCGGCATGGCCGAACACGTCGGCGCCGAGCAGTACCGGGTCTACGCCGAGGGCCTGTACCGGCTGCTGGCACCCGGCGGCCGGCTGCTCAACCACCAGATCGCCCGGCGCCCCGACCACCCCGGCGAACCGCACCGCACCAGCCCCTTCATCGACCGCTACGTCTTCCCCGACGGCGAGCTCTCCCCGGTCGGTTCCACCGTGGCCCGGCTGGAGGAGGCGGGCTTCGAGGTCCGGGACGTCGAGGCGCTGCGCGAGCACTACGGGCTGACCCTGCGCGAGTGGGTGGCCAACCTGGAGGCGCACTGGACGGAGGCGGTCCGGCTGGTCGGCCTCGGCCGCGCCCGGGTCTGGCGGCTGTACATGGCCGCCTCCGCGCTGGCCTTCGAGCAGAACCGGATCGGGGTGAACCAGATCCTCGCCGTCCGCGGCACCGAGCAGGGCGGGTCGGGCCTGCCGCCGACCCGCGAGGAGTGGCTGGTGCGCCCGGCCGCCGAGGTCACCGCCGCGACCCCGGTCGGAACGGATTTGGGAGATCGGCGGTCGGTCCGCTAATCTTTCAGTGCGGCAAGGGCCTATAGCTCAGACGGTTAGAGCGCTTCCCTGATAAGGAAGAGGCCACAGGTTCAAGTCCTGTTAGGCCCACCACCGCGAAGGGCCCGGAGTGATCCACTCCGGGCCCTTCGGCGTTCCCGGGACGGGATGGAGTCGCAGGTCGCGCGGCATCCGGTACTATCTCTGTGCAGCGAGGGCCTATAGCTCAGACGGTTAGAGCGCTTCCCTGATAAGGAAGAGGCCACAGGTTCAAGTCCTGTTAGGCCCACCACCGCGAAGGGCCCGGAG